>JAITLM010000077.1 GCA_031277885.1 Microbacterium sp. | reverse complement strand
TTCGACGGGTTCACCCCGCGGCTGCGGGAGACGATGATCGCGATGCTGCGGATCCGCACCGCCTTCGGCGGCGCCGAGGACCATGCCGCGCACGAGCGCCTCGCCGACGCGATCCGCGCCGGAGACGCCGCGCTCGCGTCGGGGCTCAGCCGGGAGCACCTGGCCTCGCTCAAGGACGGCCTGCGGTGAGCGCCGAGGTCGTGCGGCTGGATGCGGTGACGCTCCGCCGCGAGGGCAGGGACATCCTGCACGAGGTCGGTCTCGTCGTGCACGCGGGGGAGCACTGGGCGCTGCTGGGGCCGAACGGCGCGGGCAAGAGCACGATCCTCGGGATCTGCGGCGCCCGCACGCATCCGTCGAGCGGCACCGCGGAGGTCCTGGGCCACCGCATCGGCCGTGTCGACCTGCAGGAGCTCCGCCGGCTGATCGGGCACGTGGATCCGCGGCACCCGCTGCGCTCGCCGCTGACCGTGACCGAGGTCGTCCTGACCGGCCTCACCGGCACGATCGAGACGCCGATGCGGTGGACGCCGGAGCCGGAGCAGGTCGCTCTCGCGCACGAGCTGATCGCCGATGTCGGGCTCTCGCACCGGCGGGAGGCGCTGTGGCCGACGCTCTCGCAGGGGGAGCGCGGCAGGGCGCTCATCGCACGGGCGCTCGCGTGCCGGCCGCGGCTGCTCCTGCTCGACGAGCCGATGACCGGCCTGGACGTCGCCGCGCGGGAGCAGCTGCTGGAGACGATCGACGCGCTCGCGCAGCGGGATCCGCGGCTTGCCTCGATCCTGGTCACGCATCACCTGGAGGATCTGCCGGAGACGACCACGCATGCGCTCGTGATCTCGCAGGGCGAGATCGCCGCGCAGGGGGCGGTTGCGAGCGCGGTCACGACCGAGACGATCTCCCGGGCGTTCGCGCACCCGATCGAGGTCACTCGGACCGGCGCCCGCTGGTCCGCGAGGACCCACCGCTCCCGGAGGGCGGCGGTCCCCGCCTGACCCGCCCTGCGGCGCAGAACCGAGTCGTCCCCGTCAGCGCACCCTATGGGCGCCGCTGACGGGGACGACTCGGAGAGATCGGGCCCGGCTCAGAGCTCGGGGACGATGCGGATCGCGCCCTTGTCGGCCGACTGGGCGAAGTGCGCGTAGGCGCGCAGCGCCGGGCTGACCTCGCGGACGCGGTTCTTCGGGCGGTAGCCGCCGTTGGCCTCGAGGTTCTCGCGGCGGCGCTCCAGGATCTCCCAGGGCACGTCGAGCTCGAGCTTGCGGGTCGGGATGTCGATCGAGATCATGTCGCCGTCCTCGACGAGCGCGATCATGCCGCCCGCGGCCGCCTCGGGCGAGACGTGCCCGATGGACAGGCCGGAGGTACCGCCGGAGAAGCGTCCGTCGGTGATGAGCGCGCAGGCCTTGCCGAGGCCGCGTCCCTTCAGGAACGACGTCGGGTACAGCATCTCCTGCATGCCGGGGCCGCCCTTGGGGCCCTCGTAGCGGATGACGACCACGTCGCCCTCCTTGACCTGCTTGTTCAGGATCTTCTCGACCGCCTCGTCCTGAGATTCGCAGACCACGGCGGGTCCGGAGAACGTCCAGATCGACTCGTCCACGCCCGCGGTCTTCACCACGGCGCCGTTCTCGGCGATGTTGCCGTGCAGCACGCCGAGGCCGCCGTCCTTCGAGTAGGCGTGCGCGACGTCGCGGATGCAGCCGCCCTCGGCGTCGGTGTCGAGCGAGGCCCAGCGCTCGGACTGCGAGAACGCGGTCGACGAGCGGCGCCCGCCCGGCGCGGCGTGCCACAGGTCCTGGGACTGGGCCGAGGCCGAACCGCCGCGGATGTCCCACTCGTCCAGCCACTCGCCGAGGGTCGCCGCGTGCACGGTGTGCACCTGGTCGTCGAGCAGGCCTCCGCGGCGCAGCTCGCCGAGGAGTGCCGGGATGCCGCCGGCGCGGTGCACGTCCTCCATGTAGTACGTGCGGCCGCCGGCGGAGTTCGGGGCGACCTTCGCGAGGCAGGGCACGCGGCGCGAGATCGCGTCGATCTCGGCGAGGCCGAAGTCGACCCCGGCCTCGTGCGCGGCGGCGAGCAGATGCAGGATCGTGTTGGTGGATCCGCCCATCGCGATGTCGAGCGCCATCGCGTTGCCGAACGCGGCGTGCGTGGCGATGCTCTTCGGCAGGACGCTCTCGTCGTCGCCGTCGTAGTAGCGCTTCGCGATGTCGACCACGAGGGATCCGGCCTTCTCGTAGAGCGCGCGGCGGGCCGTGTGCGTCGCGAGCACCGAGCCGTTGCCCGGCAGGGAGAGGCCGATCGCCTCGGTGAGGCAGTTCATCGAGTTCGCGGTGAACATGCCGGAGCAGGATCCGCAGGTCGGGCAGGCCGACTCCTCGATGCGCAGGATGTCGGCGTCCGAGATCTTCTCGTTCACCGCGTCGCTGATCGCATCGACGAGGTCGAGGGAGCGCACGGTGCCGTCGACGAGCGTCGCACGTCCCGCCTCCATCGGTCCGCCCGAGACGAACACGGTCGGGATGTTCAGACGCAGGGCCGCGAGCAGCATGCCCGGGGTGATCTTGTCGCAGTTCGAGATGCAGACGAGGGCGTCCGCGCAGTGCGCGTTGACCATGTACTCGACGGAGTCGGCGATGAGATCGCGCGACGGCAGCGAGTAGAGCATGCCGCCGTGGCCCATCGCGATGCCGTCGTCGACCGCGATCGTGTTGAACTCGCGCGGGATCCCGCCGGCCTCGGAGATCGCCTCCGACACGATGCGTCCGACCGGGGCGAGGTGGGTGTGGCCGGGGACGAACTCGGTGAAGGAGTTCGCGACGGCGATGATGGGCTTGCGACCGAGATCCTTGCCGTCGACGCCGGCGGCGCGGAAGAGGGCGCGGGCGCCGGCCATGTTGCGTCCGTGGGTGACCGTGCGAGAGCGATAAGCGACCATGGTCACCATTGTGGACCTGCCGCGTCCTTCTGCCGAGTCCGGGCGCGAGGAGGGTTTGTACTAGTACTCGGAGTACTGTTTCAGCATGAGCTGCATTCGCCGCGGAACCGCATCCGCCCGGCCGTCCAGGGCGGGCCGCACGGGGTGGCGGTCATGATCCGTCCGCGCACGCCCCGGCGCGAGCAGCTGGGGGAGTTCCTGGCCTCGCGCCGCCGGGCCGCGAGCCGCTCCGCGCTGGGTCTTCCCCGGGCGTCGCGCCGCGGCGACACCGGGCTCAGCCGCGAGGAGGTCGCCGCGCTCGCCGGCGTCAGCGCGAGCTGGTTCACCTGGCTCGAGCAGGGGCGCGACATCGGCGTCTCCCGTCAGGTGCTGGGCGCGGTCGCGCGGGTGCTGCAGCTGAGCCCTGCCGAGTTCGACTACGTGGTGCGGCTCGCGGGGCCCGCCGAGGACGGACCGGCGGAGGAGGCGGAGCGGATCCCCGATCATCTGCAGCGGCTCGTCGACGCGCTCGCGTTCCCGGCCTTCGTCGTGGCGAGCGACTGGGCGATCGTGGGCTGGAATGCGCCCTACGCACGCCTCTACGAGCCGATCGCCGCCGTGGATCCCGGGGATCGCAACCTGCTCTGGCTGATCTACACGGATCCGCGGCTGCGCCGCATGCTGCCCGACTGGGATCAGGAGAGCCGGCGCTTCCTCGCCGAGTTCCGTGCGGAGTCGGGCGTCCGACTGGGCTCGGATCGGCACCGCGCCCTGATCGGACGGCTGCTCGAGGCCAGCGACGACTTCCGGATCCAGTGGGCCGAGCACGCGGTCGAGCGGTTCGCCTCCCGGCAGCGGGTGTTTGAGCATCCGAGAGACGGCCGGCGCGTGTTCGAGCACCACAGTCTCGTGCCCTCCGATGCGCCGGGTCTGTCCGTCGTGATGTACGTCCCGGTCTGAGAGCCCTGGGAACTTACGGGTTCCGCCTCCGCGAGGCCGATCACCGTTCCAGGCGCAGCACCGTCGTGACGTTGATCCGGTGCGAGGAGAGGATCCGGTAGCCGAGCGATTCCAGATGCAGGACGTCGGGGGAGTGCTCGGGGTCGGGGCCGCGCTCGAGCGCCCAGACGCCGGGCGTGAGATCGGCGGCCGTGAGCGCGTCGTTCGGGCGGGTGCGGTCCCAGAGGCCCGACTGCGTGCGGAACGAGGCGAGCAGTGCCGGGTCGCCCAGCCCTGCGAGATCGGCCGGATGGATCGCGGTGATGAGGCGGGGCTTCTCCGAGTCCTTCGGGCGGTCGTCGTACACGACGGCGTCGCCCGGCGCGGCGTGCGCGTGCAGGTAGGCGGCGGCCTCGCGCCAGTCGCTGCCATCCTTCGCGTACGGGCCGCGCAGCACGAGCAGGTTCGGCACGAAGGCGGCGAGGACGACGGCGAGCAGGATCCCGGTCGCCGTCGCGGCGGCCAGCGGCGTGCGGCGGGCGATCCAGCCGGCCGCGGTCAGCACCCCCATCGACACGAGGATCGCGGCGGCCGGCGTGCAGAACGACAGATAGCGCACGGTGTACATGGGGGCGATGAGCGTGCTCCCGATGAGCACGGCGGCGGTGGGCAGCACGAGCCAGAGCAGGGTCAGCGTGCTCAGCCGGAATCCGCCGGGATCCTGCCGGCGACCGCGGACCGCGGCGATCGCCCCGATGGCGATGAGCGCGAGGCACGGCCAGGCGGTCACCGGGTCGAACCACTGCAGCGCGAGCACGTTCAGCGGGGTGATGTAGTCGCGGTCGGCGAGGAAGCCGATCTGGTTCCGCTCCGCGGACGCGACCAGCACCATCGGCAGGGCCAGGAGGACGCCGGCCGTCGCCGCCGTCAGCCAGCGCCACAGGATCCGGCGGTGGAACAGCAGCACGAAGGCCCCGTGCACCACGAGCAGCAGCGCGAGGTACAGGAAGACGTAGATGGAGACCGCCGTCCCTGCGGCGTAGGCGGCCCAGAGCCACCACGGGCGCCGACGCCCGAGCAGCGCGAGCAGGAGAACGGTGAGCCAGACGGCGATCGCGGATCCGATCGCGTACGAGCGGGCCTCCGCCGCCATCACCGCGGTGCGCGGCAGCAGCGCCGCGACGAGCCCCGCGGCCAGGGCGAGCCGGCGCCCGCCGAGGCGTCCGGCGAGGACCGCCGTGCCTGCGGCCAGGAATCCCGCGGCGATCGCACTCGGCAGGCGCACCGCGAACTCGCTCGCGCCGAACAGCCCGATCCAGACGTGCAGGAACGCGTAGTACGCGCCGTGCACGCCGTCGACGGTCTGCAGCATGCGCCAGAGCTCCGGCCACGTGCGGGAGGCGGACATGATGCTCGCCGCCTCGTCGCCCCAGAACGACGGGATCCAGGATCCGATCACGCCTGCGAGCAGGCCGACGACGCCCGCGAGGAGGGCGATCCGTCGCAGCCGCATCCGCTCGGTCGCCGTCCGCACGGATCGATCCTCCCGCCCGGGCCTGTGCGGAAGCCGTGCACCCGCCGCGGACTGCGCGCCGGGATCGCGGCGGGCGTCAGCGCAGAGGCAGCCGCAGCGTCACCTCCGTGCCGGAACCCTCCGCGGACCGCAGTGCGACGGTGCCGCCGTGGCGGCGCAGGATCGCGGCGACCAGGCTCAGCCCGATCCCGGATCCGGCGACGTCGCGCGCGTTCTGCGCCCGGGCGAGCTCGTCGAACACGCGCGGCAGGTCGGTTTCGGGGATGCCGCGGCCCGTGTCCGCCACCTCGATCACGGCCTGGCCCGCCTCCTCGCGCAGCCGCACCTCGATCGGGCCGCTCGCGGAGTACTTCGCGGCATTGCCGAGCACGTTGTCCACGGCGAGCGACAGCAGATCCAGGTCGGCGGAGATCGGCGGCACGGGCCAGGGCACCCGGGTGACGCTCAGAGCCATGCGCGCACCCGCGGCCGGATCCTGCGGTGCGAGCGCGGCGATCGCCTCGGCGAGGAGTTGCTCGAGATCCACGCTTTCCCGCTCCAGCGGGCGCGACTCGAGGTCGGCGAGCTTGCGCAGGTCGCGCACCAGGACGCCGAGCCTGGCCGCCTGGGCGTCCACGATCGGCCATGCCTCGGCGCCCCCGGCACCGTTCTGCGCGGCCGCCGAGGTCGCCAGGATCGCCGTGAGCGGGTTCTTCAGCTCATGGTCGAGCCGCGCGAGGAAACGCGCGTGGTTCTGCCGCTCCTCGGCCGCGCCTTGTGCGGCGGCCTCGTCGAGGGCGGTCCGCGTCCGCGCCCGACCTCGGCTCCGCCCGGCCGAGAGGGCCAGGATCCCCAGCGCGATGATGCTGAGCAGGATCCCTGCGCACAGGACGACGGCGGGAAGGGCGATCCGGACCTGCACCTGATGTGTGTTCCCGGCGGTGAACAGCACCGCCCCGACCGCCGCCCCGAGCATGGCGGGGGCGCCGCAGAGCACCCCCCACAGCGCCCGCCGGCCCTGTGGGGGACGGTGCCCGTCGCGCGCCGGCGTCGAATCCGGTGCCGCGTTCACGCGGCTCCCACGGGTGCCGCGAACCGGTACCCGAAGCTCTGCACCGTCTCGACGAACCGCGGAGCGGCGGCGTCGTCGCCGAGCACGCGGCGCAGTTCGGAGACGCGGTGGTCGACGGCCCGGCTCGACGTGGCGAAGTCCAGTCCCCAGAGCGTCGACAGCAGGCGCTCTCTGCTGTGCACTTCGTCGGGATGCAGCATGAGGTACTCCAGCAGCGTCATGGCCTTCGGGGTGAGAAGGATCTCCGCGTCGGAGAGCCACGCCCGGCGCGCGGTGCGGTCGAGCACGAGGTCCTCGGCGCGCAGGCGCGCGGAGGTGGCGAGAGAGGGGCGTCCGGCCGCGGTGCGGCGCAGCACGGCACGGATCCGCGAGATGAGCTCGTGCGGGTCGAAGGGCTTGTTGAGGTAGTCGTCCGCACCCTCGTCGAGAGCCGCGCTGCGCTCCCACGACTCGCCGACCTGGGTGAGCAGGATGATCGGCAGCCACAGGCTGCGGGCACGCATGCGCCGCACGAACTCCCGACCGTCGAGGTGCGGCATGAGCACGTCGCACACCACGAGATCGGGCGCGCGGCGCTCCACGGCGGCGAGTCCCCGTGCGCCGTCTCCGGCGACCTCCACGTCGAATCCGCTGCGCTCCAGGAACGGTCCGAGCGCGCCCGTGATGGCTTCGTCGTCGTCGACCAGAAGGATCCGGGGACGTGCGGTGTCGCCCATGTCAGCCCGCCTTCAGGGTGTTCGAGGTGCCGATGTCGCTGATCGTGGGGGTGGAGCCCGTCCAGTTCACGAGGTTCGCGTCGCCGTTCACGACGAGCTCCCGCACCGACTCCGCGAGCACGACGTTGGAGGATCCGATCACGGACAGGGAGGCGACGTCGTCCGCGACCACCTGTGCGCCTTGTGCGTTCACGATGAGCCGGTCGCACGGGCCCTCCACGTGAACCGCGACCGCGTCCTGCATGAGGGTCAGTTCGCCGTCGCAGCGCTGCGTCGTGGTCGCGGCGGCGATCAGGGCGGAGCGGGAGGTCGCGTCCCGGACGGCGACCGGAGGACCGGTCTGCGGCAGCGGCTGCGGCGGGCCGGACGGGCGCTCGGTCTTCACATCGACGGAGACCTCGGGGGACGGACTGCCCGACGACTGTGCGGCGTCGACGACGCTGACCGAGCAGCCGGTGAGACCGGCGCCGAGGGCGAGGGCGGCGAGGAGGAGCGCAGGGGTGCGGCGGCGATGCATGGTCTTCTCCGGTGTTCCGTGGTGGTGTGAGAGGAGGCGGTTCAGTGACCGGCCGGGATGAAGATCTCGACCCGGCGGTTCAGCTGCCGGCCGGCGGGGTCGTCCTGGCCGTCGATCTCGTTCGCCGCGACGGGGCGCGTCTCGCCGTATCCGACGGCCTCCATCGTCGTCTTGGCACCGGCCTTCTGCAGTGCCGCGACGACCGACTGCGCGCGGCGCTCACTGAGGTCCTGGTTGTACGCGTCGTCGCCGATCGCGTCCGTGTGGCCCGAGATCTCCGCGTTCCGAACGTTCTTGGCGACCAGGACGTCGGCGACGGAGGCGATGGTCTTCGCCGCGTCGGCGCGGATGTCGCTGCGGTCGAAGTCGAAGAGCACCCCGTCCTGGAACGTGATCGTGGTCCCGCAGGACGTGATCGGGGCCAGTGCGGCGATCGGCGGGAAACTGCCGAGCTTCGCCACGGCGGGCACCCGGTCCGCCTTGACCGTCTTCCCGTTGACCTTCGCCGTGCCGTCGCCGTAGTTCTGGATCGAGAGCCCCGGCGCCACGTAGTCGCCGGAGCCGTCTCCGAAGTTCTGGATCTTCACGGAGCCGGCGGTGTAGTTCCCCGATCCGTCGCCGAAGTTCTGGATCGTGATACCCGGCGCCGTGTAGTTCCCGGATCCGTCGCCGAACACCTGGACCGAGATCCGGCCGTCGCTGTAGTTGCCGGACCCGTCGCCGAAGTTCTGGATGCGCACGGATCCGGATGTGTAGTTCCCCGACCCGTCGCCGAAGTTCTCGATCGTCACGCCGTTGATCGTGGAGACTCCGGATCCGTCGCCGAAGTTCTGCACCGAACCATCGGGGCCCGTGTAGTTGCCGGACCCGTCGCCGTAGAGCATCGCGGATCCGGCGCCGGAGACGACCTTCCCGCCGGCGTCGCACCGGGCGGGGGAGACGGTGACCCCCGGAACGTCGTCGAAGGCGGCGTTCACCTCGATCGCGAAGGCGTCGGCGGATCCGGACAGCAGGCCGAGGTCGGGCAGCCGGAACAACGGCACGGGCGGGAACTGGCCGACGTCGTAGCCGGGGACGGTCGCGGCCGCAGGCTTCGCCGCGGTGCTCGCGGACGGGCCGTGCGAGGGCTTCGAGGCCCCGGTGCCCGACGCCGGTGCGGCGGACGAGCAGCCGGTGAGGGCGAGGACGGCGATGGTCGTGGCGGTCGCGGTGATGAGGGCGGGGCGCCGGATGAAGTGAGGCGCGCGGTGCTGCGTGGTGCTCATGACTCGAGGCTATCGACCCGGTGTCGCCGCC
>JAITLM010000026.1 GCA_031277885.1 Microbacterium sp. | reverse complement strand
TCCAGCACGCCCTGCGTCTTCTCGTAGCTGCGGTTGAAGATCGCCACGGTGTTGCCCTCGCGGCTGGCGAGGTTGCGGGCCAGATTCGAACCCATGACGGCGAGTCCGACGACTCCGATGTTGGCAGCGGCAGTGGGCACGGTGATCTCCTCGTGTGTCCGATGGGGGATGGAATCAGGGTATCGCTGTTGGGGCGGGGGTCCGGGCGGTGCGTCGGCGCCTCCGCGACCGTGGGCGCCGACGGATCGGGCGAGGCCGGATCGACGCCGCGGCGTGTCGTCTGCGGCGTGTCGTCGGCGGCGTCCCGCGTCCGGGGATGAAGCGGCGGGGCCCGCCCAGGGGCCGCCTCGGGGCGGACGCAGGCGGGAGCGTGTAACGATCCGGGCAACCGTTCCGCGTTAGCAGGCGAAAACTGGACGCCGTCGGACTAATGTCGTGCGCGGGACGCGTACATGGAGGTACGCTCGCCACACCTTGAAGACATCGACGTTCGCAAGGGGCGGTCGATGACCCGAATCGGAAGGCAATCACAAATGATCCGAAAGAAAGTCGCCGCGGGGGTCGCAGCTGCAGCCGCACTGCTGCTTCTCGCGGGTTGCGCGAATCAGGCCGGGAGCTCGTCGTCGACGACCGGCAGCAGCAGCAAGATCGATGTCCCGACCGTGACGTCGGTCGACACGCCCAAGGACGCGGTCCTGCCCGCCGGTGACGGCAAGGCCACGTGCTCGAACCTCAACCTCGGCTACATCGGCGCCGAGACCGGTCCGAACGCCCAGCTCGGCATCAACATCGTCAACGGCGTGAAGCTCGCGATCGACCAGCACAACAAGGCGAACCCGGGTTGCCAGGTGGGGCTCAAGGAGTTCGACACCGAGGGCGACCCGAACAAGGCGACCGGCCCGGTCACCCAGGCCGTCAGCGAGGCGGACATCGTCGGCGTGGTCGGCCTGCCGTTCTCCGGCGAGTCGAAGGCCACGGGCAACATCTTCGAGCAGCAGGGGCTGGTGCACATCACCCCGTCCGCCACGAACCCCGGTCTGACCAAGAACGGCTGGACCACGTTCTTCCGCGGCCTCGGCAACGACTCGCAGCAAGGCCCGGCCGCCGCGAAGTTCGTCACCGACACCCTGAAGGCCAAGAAGGTCTACCTGGTGCAGGACGACTCCGACTACGGCATCGGCCTGGCCACCGCCACGGGCGAGGCCCTCGGCTCCGCCAAGACCGGCAGCGACAAAGTCACCACCGGCCAGAAGGACTTCTCGGCCGTGATCTCCAAGATCATGAACGCGAAGCCCGACGCCGTCTACTACGCCGGTTACTACGCCGAGGCGGCCCCGTTCGACCAGCAGCTGGTCGCCAAGGGCTACACCGGCGCCTTCGTCGGCCCCGACGGCGTGAAGGACGACCAGTTCATCAAGCTGGCCGGCGACGCGTCGAAGAACGCCTTCTTCACCTGCCCCTGCATCCCGGGCGAGCTGCTGAAGGACTTCGAGAGCCAGTACAAGGCGGCATCGAACGCCGAGCCCGGCACGTACTCCATCGAGGGCTACGACGCGGCCACCGTGCTGCTGAGCGGCATCGACGCGGGCAAGGTCAGCCGCGCCGACCTCAAGGACTGGGTCAAGAACTACGACAAGGACGGTCTCAGCAAGCACTACAAGTGGGACTCCACGGGAGAGCTGCAGGCGCCCGCCGTGTACGGCTACAAGGTCGACAGCGGCAAGATCGCCTACATCGGTCCGATCGGTCAGTGACCGAAAGGGTCCCGCGGCACGGAGGCTCTCCGTGCCGCGGGATCCCCTGCCCCTGCTCTTTCCCGGCGCAATGTCGCGCCCTCTGTGGAAGTGAAAACTGAATGCTCGATCTCGTCGCCCAGTCCGTGGTGCACATGGACTCGTCCTGGATCAATTTCGATATCAACTCCCTGCTCCAGAACTTCTGGAGCGCCACCTTCGACGGCCTCACCTTCGGCGCCGTCTACGGCCTGATCGCCGTCGGATACACCCTCGTCTACGGCGTCCTGAGCCTGATCAACTTCGCCCACTCGGAAGTCTTCATCGTCGGCGCCTACGGCGTCGTGATCACCCTGACGATGCTCGGCTTCGGCCCCAGCGCCCCGACGATCGGGCCGCTGGCGATCATCATGGATCTGCTGCTCGCGCTCGTGGTCGGCATGGTGTTCTCCGCGGGCACCGCGTTCGTCGTCGAACGGGTCGCCTACAGACCCCTGCGCAAACGGAACGCGCCGCGACTGGCGTTCCTGATCACCGCGATCGGCGTCTCGTTCGCGATCCAGTACCTGATCTTCCTGCCGTTCATCGGCGGGGCGAACGCCCAGCCGGCGGTGACGATGTTCATCCCGACGCCGGTGTTCGACGTGTTCGGCACGATCATCACGAACCAGCAGATCATCATCGTCGTCGCGGCCCTGCTGCTCATGATCGGCACCGACATGTTCATCCGGCGCAGCCGGACCGGACGCGGGATCCGCGCCGTGGCGCAGGACCCCGACACCGCGACCCTGATGGGCGTCTCGAAGGAGCGCACCATCGTCATCACGTTCATCATCGGCGGTCTGCTGGCCGGAGCCGCCGCGCTGTTCTACGTGATGCTGGTGCCCTCCGGCGTCATCTACAACGGCGGCTTCATCCTGGGCGTCAAGGCGTTCGCGGCGGCCGTGCTCGGCGGCATCGGCAACGTCCGCGGCGCGCTGCTCGGCGGCATCCTGCTCGGCATCGTCGGCAACTACGGGCAGATCCTGCTCGGAGATGCGCAGTGGGCCGACGTCGTCGCCTTCGTGATCCTCGTCCTCGTCCTGCTGGTCCGCCCGACCGGCATCCTGGGCACCACTCTCGGAAGGAGCAAGGCATGAGCACCTCATCCGACGGGCCCCGCCCGCTGCCCACGGCAGAGACGGCCCGCGAGGCGATCGAGACCGAGTCCATCGCGACCGTGCGCCGGGGACCGTTCCGCGGGCTGCGCGAGCGGTGGAACGAGCTGTCCCGGCCCGCGCAGTGGGCGTGGATGCTGATCGTCGTCGCGATCGCCTACGCGATGCCCTATCTGAACTTCTTCCCGCTCAGCACCGCACCAGGCAACGACTGGCCCCTCGCGCTGTTCGCGATGGCCGTGTACGCGCTCGTCGCGGTCGGCCTGAACGTCGTGGTCGGCTATGCCGGCCTGCTCGACCTCGGGTACGTGGCCTTCTTCGCGGTCGGCTCCTACACGGCGGCGATGTTCACGAGTCCGGACTCGCCGTATCTGAAGATCCCGTACCTGTGGACGCTTCCGCTGGCCATGGTGATCGCGATGATCTTCGGCGTGGTGCTGGGCGTGCCGACGCTGCGCCTGCGCGGCGACTACCTGGCGATCGTGACGCTCGGATTCGGTGAGATCGTCCGGATCCTGGCGACCATCATCCCCGCCATGAAGGGTCAGGTCGGCTTCCAGAACGTCGGCCGCCCGCCGGGGGAGGGGCCGAACGGGATCCCGATCTTCGCGAACTCGAACGGCACCCCGTGGTACTGGCTGACCGTGACGATCCTCATCATCATCCTGCTGCTCGCGGGCAACCTGGAGCGCTCGCGCGTCGGTCGGGCCTGGATCGCGATCCGCGAGGACGAGGATGCGGCGGAGACCATGGGCGTCCCGACGTTCAAGTACAAGGTGTGGGCGTTCGCGATCGGCGCGAGCGTGGGCGGTCTCTCCGGAGCGCTGTTCGCCGGGCAGGTCGGCTTCGTCAACAACCAGAAGTTCGATGTGCAGACCTCGATCCTGTTCCTCGCGGCGGTCGTCCTCGGCGGCACGGGCAACAAGGTCGGCGCGATCCTGGGTGGCGCGATCGTCGCGTACATCCCGCTGCGGTTCACCGCCGTGGCCGACTACAAGTACCTGATCTTCGGCGTCGCCCTGGTGATCCTGATGATCTACCGCTCGCAGGGCCTCATCCCGGCGAAGATGCGGCTCATGGCGTATTCGCGCAAGGCGATCGAATGGGTGGCGCCGCCGAAGACGCCGAGAGGCGCGGAACCGCCGGGAGCGCCCACGCCCCGCACGGAAGGGAGCGCGTCGTGACCGACGAGAACGACAACAGGGCCGACGCGACCCCGGAGGAGCCCGTGATCGACGCGGCGTCCGCCGCGGAGCCGCTGCCCGACGACGGCGCGGAACCCGACATCGTGCCGGGCGAGGCCCCTCCGCTCGTCGAGGGCGCGGAGTCGGAGCGCGAGATCGACGTCGCCGTCGGCGAGAAGCTCGTGGAGGTGAAGAACCTCACGATCAAGTTCGGCGGCCTCACGGCCCTCGACGACGTCTCGTTCGACATCAGGCGCGGCGAGATCCTCGGTCTCATCGGCCCGAACGGCGCCGGCAAGACGACGTGCTTCAACGCGATGACCGGCGTCTACCGTCCGACCAGCGGCGACGTGCTGCTGGAAGGGACGTCGGTCAAGGGTCGCAAGCAGCACCAGATCACGCGGATGGGACTGGCGCGCACGTTCCAGAACATCCGGCTGTTCGGCGAGATGACGGCGCTCGAGAACGTGGTGGTGGGCCTCGATGCCCGGCACCGCACCTCGGTGCCCGGCGCGCTGATCCGCTCGCCGCGGCACATCCGCGAGGAGCGGAGCTCGGTCGACAGGGCGATGGCCCTGCTCGACTTCGTCGGCATCGCCCAGCACGCGCAGAAGCGCTCGCGGGATCTGTCCTACGGATCCCAGCGGCGCCTCGAGATCGCCCGTGCTCTCGCGACGGATCCGAAGCTGCTCTGCCTGGACGAGCCCGCCGCCGGCTTCAACCCGGCCGAGAAGGAGGACCTGATGGCCCTCATCCGGTCCATCCGGGACGAGGGCTACACGGTGCTGCTCATCGAACACGACATGAAGCTCGTGATGGGTGTCACCGACCGCATCGTGGTGCTGGAGTTCGGACGCAAGATCGCCGACGACCTGCCCGCCGCCATCCGCGACGATCCGCGCGTGATCGCCGCCTACCTGGGAGTGCCCGAAGATGACGCTGCTTGAGCTCAAGGACGTCGCGGTCCACTACGGCAGGATCAAGGCGATCCACGACATCTCCTTCTCGGTCGACGAGGGCGAGATCGTCACGCTGATCGGCGCGAACGGCGCGGGCAAGACGACGACGATGCGCACGATCTCGGGGCTGCTCCAGCCGTCGAGCGGATCCATCACTTTCGACGGCCAGGACATCACCAAGATGAAGGCGCACCTGCGGGTGGTCAAGGGCATCTCGCAGTCGCCGGAGGGCCGGGGGATCTTCCCCGGCATGACGGTGCTGGAGAACCTCGACATGGGCACCTTCGGCCTGAAGAACAAGTCGGGTGTCGCGGAGTCCTACGAGCGCGTGTTCTCGCTGTTCCCGCGGCTCGACGAGCGCAAGAAGCAGCTCGGCGGCACGATGTCCGGCGGCGAGCAGCAGATGCTCGCGATCGGCCGGGCGCTGATGTCGCAACCCCGCGTGCTGCTGCTGGACGAGCCCTCGATGGGGCTCGCTCCGCAGTTCATCCGGCAGATCTTCAAGATCATCACGGAGATCAACGCGCAGGGAACGACCGTGCTGCTCGTGGAGCAGAACGCGAACCAGGCCCTCGCCAGGGCGCACCGCGCGTTCGTGCTGGAGACCGGGGCGATCACGCGCACCGGAACGGGCAAGGAGCTGCTCGCCGATCCTGCGGTGAAGGAGGCCTACCTCGGCGTGGGGTGAACGCTCCGGCGCCGCCGGCCGAGCGTGCCGCAGCGTGCGCTCACACGAGAAGAACCGCGTCGTCCCTCGGGGCGGCGCGGTTCTTCGTGTGAGGTTCGTCAGTCCTTGCGGTAGCCGGAGCGGCCGAGCGAGAACAGCGCGCCGAAGCAGAGCACCGTCGCTCCCACGGCCATCAGGCCGATCAGCCAGGCCAGCGCTTCGGAGAGGAATACACCATCGGTCATGCCGTACAGCCTATCGTCAGTGCCGCGCGCCGATCTCGGGTAGCATGGTGGGGTCCTCGGCGAGGGATGGCGCGCGTGCGCGCACATCCGTGATCGACGCGGCGAGCTCTGGCTCTCCTTCCGTCATGTCGAGACGACGCACCCAGACCACCGCGCAGCCCCTGTGCCGCGTGTGAACAAGGAGAACATCATGACTGAGAACAACAAGGTCGTCGCGGAGCTCCGCACCAGCTTCGGCAAGGGCTTCGCCCGCCGTCTGCGCGCCGCCGGCCAGATCCCCGCCGTCATCTACGGCCACGGCACCGACCCGGTGCACGTCGCCCTGCCGGGCCACCAGGTCGGCCTGCTCATCCGCCGCGCCAACGCGCTGCTCGAGCTCGACATCGACGGCCGCGCCGAGCTGACCCTGGTCAAGGACGTCCAGAAGGACCCGGTGCACCAGATCATCGAGCACATCGACCTGCTCGTCGTGAAGAAGGGTGAGAAGGTCTCGATCGAGCTCCCCGTCGTGCTGACCGGCGAGTCCTTCGCGGGCACCATCGCGAACCTCGACGCCACGCACCTCTCGGTCGAGGCCGAGGCCACCCACATCCCCGAGCACGTCGAGGTCTCGGTCGAGGGCCTCGAGGACGGCGCGCGCATCACCGCCGCCGACGTCGTGCTGCCCAAGGGCGTCACCCTGGTCGCCGACCCGGAGACCCTCATCGTCGCCGTGTCCGTTCCCGCCGCCGCGCTCGCGGCCGAGGACGAGATCGCCGCTGCCGATGAGGCCGTCGCCGAGGCGCAGTCCGAGGAGGCCGCCGCGGAGTGATCCGCGGTTCGAACTTCTGATCAAGGGGGCGCGATCCGATCGCGCCCCCTTCGTCGTCCCAGGGAGCTTCACCCGGTGGGCGCGAATTCCTGGAGGATGGATCCATGGCGCAGACCTGGCTGGTGGTGGGGCTCGGCAACCCGGGGCCGAAGTACGCGGCGACCCGGCACAATGTCGGGCAGATGGTCGTCGACGAGCTCGCGGCCCGCCGCGGCGAGACGTTCCGCGAGCACAAGGGCGGGGCCAGGGTCGTGGAGACCTGGGTGCGCCCGGGTGGCGACAAGCTCGTGCTCGCCAAGCCGAACAGCTTCATGAACGTCTCGGGCGCCCCGGTCGGCGCGCTCGCCCGGTTCTACTCGGTGGATCCGGACCGGATCGTGCTCGTGCACGATGAGCTCGACATCCCCTTCGACACGATCAAGCTCAAGGTCGGTGGCGGGCACGGCGGGCACAACGGCATCCGCGACGTCGCGCGCGTGCTGACCACGCCCGACTTCCCGCGCGTGCGAGTGGGGATCGGCCGCCCTCCGGGACGACAGGATCCGGCGGACTGGGTGCTCGCTCCTTTCGGCGCGGCAGAGCGTCCGAACCTCCCGATCCTCATCTCCGACGCGGCGGACGCGGTGGAGCTGCTGGTGCAGGACGGGCTGCTCGCGGCGCAGCAGAAGCATCACGCTCCGCGCTGATCCGCGTGCGACCGGCGGCGAGGGACCGTTCGGGGACGCCCGGTACCGATGCCCTGCGCGTCAGCGCTGCGTCGCTGCGACGCCCAGACCGACGATGAAGACGATGTAACCCACGAGGCCGTACACGAACGGTCCGAGCGCGGCGATGATGACCGCGGCGATGCCGGGTCCTCGTCCGCGCCGCTTGGCGATCGCGACGATGCCCTGCACGAGCGCCCAGATCCCCAGCGCGGTCGCCGTCCAGGTCGTGATCTCGACCCACAGGATGAGATCGCGCACGGGGGTGAGGATGGACAGGTCTTCGGAGGAGATCCTGTTCTCGAGGGACGTGAGGTCGGCCGAAGAGCCGATGCCGTGGCCCACCTGCCAGGCGAGCACGGCGCCCACGATCGTGAGCACCACGGTGGCGAGGAGGGCGAGCAGCAGCGCCATGCGGCCGAGACCCGGACGGCCTGCGGGCGGGGCCGTGGGGGCGACCGGCGCGGCATAACCGCCGGCGGGGCCGGAGAATGCTCCCGGCGGCGCCTGGTACGCAGGGGCGACCGGCTGCTGCGCGTACCCGGGTGGGACCGGCTGCTGCGGGTAGGCGGGCGGAGCGACCGGCGGCGCCGGATATCCCGGCGCGGTGGGCGGCGGAACGGGGTTGGACTGCTGCGGATCGGTCACGCGTTCATCCTAGGGTCGGTGGCCGACGCGCGGACAGCGCTGGCCGGTGTGCCGCGCGCAGCGGTGGTGGTTGTTTCGTCCTCCACAGGCCGCGTTTCGGGGGAGTTATGCACGGTTCGGAATCGTGGGCTGATCTGGGGGTTCGGATGTCGGTGGTCCCGGGTTGGATGGGGGTATGAGATCGAGTCCGGCGGAGGTTCTGCAGCAGGTGGATGACCTGCTGGCGGGGTTGTGCGCGTCGGCGGAGGCGGGTGCCGGGTTCGACGGGGTGGACGCGACGGGGTTGGTGTCGGCGTTGATCACGGCGGGGGCGGTGCGGCGGCGGGTGGATGCGGTGCTGACCGGGGTGGTCGGGCAGGTCGCGGATCGGGATCGGCGGCTGGCGGCGGAGCGGGTGTCGCCGAGGGCGGGGTGTCGGGATGTGACGGAGTTGTTGCGGCGGGCGTTGCGGACGGATGTGGGCACGGCACGCGGGTTCGTGCGTGCGGCCACGGTCACGCACCGGGAGGTGCTCCTTTCCAGTGGTGTGCTGGGTCCGGCGGCGTTCCCGGCGATGGCGGAGGTGTTGCGGGACGGGGTGGTCTCGGTGGCGGGGTTGCTGGCTGCGGTCGGGCCGGTGCAGCGGGCGGGGAACCGGATCACCGCGGAGGAGCGGGAGGTGGTGGATGGGTTGCTTGCGCGTACGGCGCGGGGTGAGGATCTGCCGGACG
>JAITLM010000017.1 GCA_031277885.1 Microbacterium sp. | reverse complement strand
GCGATCTCCGTCATGCGAGGACCCCCGGCTTCGGAGCGGCACGGCGCACGCCGTAGGCTGGGAGCATGACGCGCACCCTCATCCTGCTCCGTCATGGGCAGAGCGAATGGAACGAACTGAACCTGTTCACCGGCTGGGTGGACGTCCGCCTGACCGAGCAGGGCAAGAACGAGGCCCGCCGCGGCGGGGAGCTGCTGGCCGAGTCGGGAATACTGCCCGACGTGCTGCACACCTCGCTGCTCAGCCGCGCGATCCAGACCGCGAACATCGCGCTCGACGCCGCCGACCGGCTGTGGATCCCCGTGACCCGCTCGTGGCGCCTCAACGAGCGGCACTACGGCGCCCTGCAGGGCAAGGACAAGGCGCAGACGCTCGAGGAGTTCGGCCCCGAGCAGTTCCAGCTGTGGCGTCGCTCGTTCGACGTGCCGCCGCCTCCGCTCGACGACGCGAGCGAGTACAGCCAGGTGAACGACCCGCGCTACGCCGGCATCGACGGCGAGGTCCCCCGCACGGAGTCGCTCAAGCTCGTCATCGACCGGCTGCTGCCGTACTGGTCCTCGGCGATCGTGCCCGACCTCGAAGCCGGCAAGACCGTGCTCGTGACGGCGCACGGCAACTCGCTGCGCGGCCTCGTGAAGCACCTCGAGGGCATCAGCGACGACGACATCGCCGAGCTGAACATCCCCACCGGCATCCCGCTGGTCTACGAGCTGGACGAGGACAACGTCCCCACGGGCCCCGGCCGCTACCTCGACCCGGAGGCCGCCGCCGCCGGCGCCGCCGCCGTGGCGAACCAGGGCAAGAAGTAACCCCGCAGACGTCGATCCCGTCCCGACCGGTTCTCCGGTTCGGGGCGGGATCCGTCGTTTCGGGGCGCGTCCTGCCGGGAATCCCGGTCGTGGTGCGCCCCGAAACGAGAAGATCCGCCCCGAACCGGACGGCGGGGCGGATCTTCGACGTGTGGGGTCAGGCGTGGCCGGATCCGGACTCCGCCTCGTGCTGCGCCTCGACCGCGAGGGCGATGTCCTCCTCGTCGACGGCCCAGTCGCCGGTCGCCAGGTAGACGACCTTCTTCGCGACGGCGACCGCGTGGTCGGCGAAGCGCTCGTGGTACCGGCTGGCCAGGGTGGCGTCGACCGTCGCACCGGCCTCGCCCTTCCAGTTGTCGCTGAGCACCTTCTCGAAGACGCTGGCGTGCAGCTCGTCCACGTCGTCGTCGGCGTTGCGGATGGTGTCCGCGAAGCGCAGGTCCTGCGTGCGGAGCAGCTCGGCGAGCGTGCGCGCGATCTCCACGTCCAGCTCGCCCATGCGGGTGAAGGTGCCCTTGAGGCCCTTCGGGATGGCGCGCTCGGGGAAGCGCAGGCGCGCGAGCTGGGCGATGTGCTCCGACATGTCGCCCATGCGCTCGAGCGACGCGCTCACGCGCAGCGCGGTGACGACGATGCGCAGGTCGCGGGCGACCGGCTGCTGGCGGGCGAGGATCTCGATGGCCTGCTCGTCGAGCGCGACCGCGAGCTCGTCGATGCGGGCGTCGTCGGCGATGACCTCTTCGGCCAGGGCGACATCGCTGGTCGCGAACGAGCGGGTGGCCTTCTCGATCGACACGGCCACGAGGTCGGCGATCTCGACGAGCTGCGACTGCAGATCCTCGAGGGACTGGTGGAAGACTTCGCGCATGGCTGCGCACCTTTCGTTCTGTGACCCGGGGCACCGGATGGTCTGAGTCGCACGGCGGCCCGCAGAGCGGGCACGGGACGGTGCCCGTCACGGGTCGTGACACGCACGTGGCGATTCTCTTCGGCGAAGGTTAACGATTGGTGCCGTCCTCGTGAACACTAGCGCGCCAGAGGGTGCGAGAGGCGGGAACGCGCGGATCCGGGGGGTGAACGACCTCTACGCTGGAGCCATGGACAGCACTCTGCTCGCCCTCCTCGCCCTCGGGCTGGGGATCGCGATCGGCGCAGGCATCGCCGCGATGATCGTGGCCGCGATGCGAGCGCGGACCGCCGCAGAGCAGCAGGCGTCCAGCGAGCTCCCGGACGGCCTCACCGACGTCCTGGCCGCCATGGACGACGCCGCCTGTGCGGTGGATCCCTCCGGGCTCGTCACGGCCGCCAGCACGGCCGCCGCCCGCTTCGGCATCGGGGTCGGCGCCGCCCTGGAGAACCCGGAGCTGAGCCAGCTCGTGCGCTCCGTGCGCGAGGGCGGATCCCAGACGAGCACGCTGCGGCTGACGCGCGGCGGCCGCAATCTCGACCCGCGTCTGGTCGCGGCGCGGGCGAGCCGCATCGGCCCTCGGCTGAGCCTGCTCATCATCCGCGACGTCACGGAGCAGGAGCGCCTCGAGCAGATGCGCACCGACTTCGTCGCCAACACGAGCCATGAGCTGAAGACCCCGGTCGGAGCGGTGAGCCTGCTGGCCGAGGCGATCGAGTCGGCCGCGGAGGATCCCGCCCAGGTGCGCGCGTTCGCCACCAGGATCCAGGCGGAGGCGGGGCGGCTCGGCCAGCTCACCGGGCGCATCATGAGCCTCTCCCGGCTGCAGTCCTCCGACGGGCTCGGCGCCTTCGGCCCCGTCGCGATCGACGAGGTGATCGCGACGAGCGTCGAGGCGCACGCGGTGCAGGCCGCCTCCGCCGGCGTCGAGCTCACCCGCGGTGGCGACCGCGGTGCGTGGGTGCAGGGCGACGCGCAGATCCTGATCGAAGCCGTCGGCAACCTGATCGCCAACGCGATCGTGTACTCGCCGCGCGGATCCCGCGTGGGCGTCGGCGTGCGAGTCGACGACGGCGTGATCGAGATCTCCGTCTCGGATCAGGGGATCGGCATCGACGAGGCCGACCGCGACCGCATCTTCGAGCGGTTCTACCGCGCCGACGAGGCGCGTTCGAGGCGCACCGGCGGCACCGGTCTCGGGCTGTCGATCGTGAAGCACGCCACCCAGCGGCATGGCGGCGAGGTGCGGCTGTGGTCGCGCCCGGGCCGCGGATCCACCTTCACCATGCGCCTGCCCCAGATCGCGGCGCCCGACGTCGAGGACGACGGCGGCAAGCGCAAGAAGCCCAAGAAGGAAAAGAAGAAGCGCCAGGCGCGCAAGGCCGCACGCCTCGCCGCCTCTCCCGCCACGACCACGGACTCGATCCGCACCGATACCGGAGAACTCGTATGACCCGCATCCTCCTCGTCGAAGACGAACCCGACCTCGCCGACCCGCTCGCGTACCTGCTGCGCCGCGAGGGCTACGAGGTCGAGATCGCCGAGGACGGTCCGACCGCACTCGCGCTGTTCCGCGAGAGCGGGGCGGACATCGTCCTGCTCGACCTGATGCTGCCGGGGATGCCCGGTACCGAGGTGTGCCGTCAGATCCGCACCGGCTCGGCCGTGCCGATCATCATGCTCACCGCCAAGGACTCCGAGGTGGACATCGTCGTGGGTCTCGAACTCGGCGCCGACGACTACATCACCAAGCCGTACTCGTCGCGCGAGCTGCTCGCCCGGATGCGCGCCGTGCTGCGGCGGGTCGTGCAGGCCGAGGAGGACGTCGACGAGCGGATCCTCGAGGGCGGTCGCGTCACGGTCGACCTCGATCGGCACACCGTCGCCGTCGACGGAGAGGTGATCAACATGCCCCTCAAGGAGTTCGAGCTGCTCGAGGTGCTCATGCGCAACTCGGGCCGGGTCCTCACCCGCGGCCAGCTGATCGACCGGGTCTGGGGCAGCGATTACTTCGGCGACACCAAGACCCTCGACGTGCACATCAAGCGGATCCGCTCGCGCATCGAGCAGAACCCGTCCGAGCCGGTGATGCTCGTCACCGTGCGCGGTCTCGGCTACCGCTTCGAGGGCTGAGCCTCTCGTCGGCGGCGGAACCCGCCGCCGACGAGAAGAGCCCCCGGATCCTCGCGGATCCGGGGGCTCTCTGCAGAGAACGGGGCTCAGCCGACCGG
Organism: Microbacterium sp.; assembly: GCA_031277885.1. Classification (GTDB taxonomy): domain Bacteria; phylum Actinomycetota; class Actinomycetes; order Actinomycetales; family Microbacteriaceae; genus Microbacterium. Next base: position 10,771 of record JAITLM010000017.1, on the reverse strand, counting down.
GGTCTCGCTGGGCGTCGGGGTGACCTCGACGGCCGGGGCGACCGGCTTCGTGGTCGGGCTCGGCTGCGGGGTCGGAACCAGCTTCGAGTAGTAGGGCAGGGTGCCGTCGAGCACGGGGATCGCGTACTTGATGCCCTCGGCGTCGCCCGACTGGAAGTAGACGTCGATGGTGGCGCCGGCCTTCGTGTCGAGGTTCTCGAACGTCATCGGCTTCGCGTCGTCGCCGCCGAGGCTGACCGACTTCTGACCCGCGATGCGCACGCTCTGGCTCGGGCCGTCCCCGATCGAGATGTGGATCGTCTGGGCGTCGGAGGTGGTGTTGACCAGGCCTGCGACGAGGTTGCCGAGAGTGCCCGACTCGTCCACCACGACGAAGGCGTTGCGGACCTCGATCGGGCCGCTCTTCGGAACGTTCGCGCCGTCGGAGGCCGAGTAGTCGATGGTGGTCGCCTGCGGAGTGATCCCGGCGCACCCGGTGGCGCCGACGATGACGAAGGCGCTGAGGGCGATGGACGCAGCAAGGCGCGATTTCACGGGTCCTCCAGAAAATTCACGTGATGATCCTGGACCATTCTAGGGGCACGCGCCCGCGCCGCACGGCTCGCCCCGCCTGCGCGCAGCAGGGCCGGTCGATGCAGGGGGCGCGAACCTTAGCGCATTCCCGCTGTGGTATCCTGGAGGTTGCCGAAAGGACACGACTTTATGCTTTTTGAGGTTGGTGAGACCGTGGTCTATCCGCACCACGGCGCCGCGACGATCATCGAGGTCAAGGACCGTGTGATCAAGGGGGAGACCAAGAAGTACCTGAAGCTGAACGTCACGCAGGGAGACCTCATCATCGAGGTGCCTGCGGAGAACGTCGACCTGGTCGGTGTTCGCGATGTGATCGGCCAAGAAGGACTGGACCGGGTGTTCGAGGTGCTGCGCGCCCCGTTCACCGAGGAGTCGACCAACTGGTCGCGCCGGTACAAGGCGAACCTCGAGAAACTCGCCTCCGGCGATGTGATCAAGGTCAGCGAGGTCGTGCGCGACCTGTGGCGCCGCGACCAGGACCGCGGGCTGTCCGCGGGTGAGAAGCGCATGCTCGCCAAGGCCCGTCAGATCCTCACCTCCGAGCTCGCGCTCGCAGAGAAGACCGACGAGGAGAAGGCCGGGGCGCTGCTCGACGAGGTCCTCGCCTCCTGATCTCCCTGAAGAAGGGGCGGATGCCATCACGGCATCCGCCCCTTCTTCGCGCCTGCGGGCGGGCGTCAGATCGAGCGCTGGTAGCTGCGGATCGCGCTCAGCGCCCAGGCGAACGCCAGCACGGCCAGCGCGACGAGGCCACCGGCCTGCCACCAGCCCTCGGCCGGATACGCTCCGGTCAGGCCGCCGCGGCCGAGCTCGACCGACCAGGTCATCGGGTTCCAGCGGGAGACGTTCTGCACCCACTCCGGCATCGCCGTCGCGGGCATCATCGTCGTCGACAGGAACGTCGCGGGGAGCACGATCAGCTGCGACAGGCTGATCAGCGCGATCTGACTGCGGGAGGTGAGCGCGACCGCCGTGGAGGCGCAGCAGAAGATCGTCGCGAGCATCGTCGCGACGCCCAGCGCGACGAGCATTCCGCCGATGCCGCCGGGGTAGCGGGCGCCGCCGAGCCAGCCGATGCCGAGCACCACGAGCGACTGCAGGACGTTGATCACGAGCTGCTGCAGGAGCTGCCCTGCGATGATCGACGAGCGCCGCAGCGGTGAGGTGAGGTACTGATCCATGACCCCGGAATCGATGTCGTCGATGTAGCCGGTGCCGGCCCAGGCACCGGAGTACAGCACGGTCATCATCAGGATCCCGGGGACCAGGTAGTCGATGTAGCCGTGTCCGCCGAACTGCGGAAGGGCGCCCAGCGTGCGGAACACCTGACCGAACAGCAGGATCCAGATCACCGGCTGGATGAGGCTCATGACGGGACCCCAGGCCTGGCGGACCGAGACGATCGACCAGCGTCGCAGCACCTGACCGGTCTGCGTGAACCAGCCGGGACGCGCGGGGGCTCCGGCGAAGGCGGGGGAGAGGGCGATCGCGCTCATGCGGCGACTTCTTCCGTGAGGGCGGCCGCGGGAGCGTCGCCGAAGGTGTGGCCGACGAAGTGCAGGTACACGTCGTCGAGGGTGGGGTGGGATGCCGCGACCTGGCCGTAGCGGATCCCGGCGCCGTCGAGCGCGGCGATGACCGCGCCGACCGCCGAGGCGGCGTCGTCCGTGCGGGCGACCAGAAGGCCGTCGACGCCGGCCGCCTCGACGAGCACGTCGCGCAGCCCGGGGACGGCGGAGACCGCGGCGCGCACGGCGACCGGATCCGGTTCGACGAGCGTCACGCGGACGGCGTCTCCGTGCAGGGCGGCCTTGAGCTCGTCGGGTGTGCCCTGGGCGACGGCGCGCCCGCGGTTCACGAGCAGCAGCTCGTCGGCGAGCCGGTCGGCCTCCTCCATGTAGTGCGTGGTGAGCACCACGGTGAGGGCCTCCTCGCCGGACAGGCGGCGGATCTCGGCCCACATGGCCGCACGGGCCTCAGGGTCGAGGCCCGTGGTGGGCTCGTCGAGGAAGAGCACCTGCGGGCGGTGCACGAGGGCCGCGGCCACGTCCAGGCGCCGCCGCATCCCTCCCGAGAACGTGCGCACCGGGCGTCGCGTCGCGTCGTCGAGGCCGAACTCGGTCAGCAGTCGCGCGGCGCGCGCCCTGGCGTCGGGTCCGCCGAGGCCCCGCATGCGTCCGGCGATCTCGAGGTTCTCGGTCGCGGTGAGGTTCGGATCCGTTCCGGTGCCCTGGGACACGTAGCCGATCGCCGCGCGCACGTCGCCGGGGGCGTCGGTCACGTCGTGTCCGGCCACGCGGGCGCGGCCGGAGGTCGCGCGGGACAGGGTGGTGAGGATCTTGGTGGTGGTGGACTTGCCGGCGCCGTTCGGGCCGAGCAGCCCGAAGACGCGCCCGGCCGGAACCGCGAAGCTCAGGCCGTCCAGGGCGCGGACGGCGGGGCGGCGGCCGCGGCCGCGGTACTCCTTGACGAGGTCTTCGGCGACGATCGCGTCGCCGTCGAGGCGCTGGTGTGCGGGCATGACGAACATCCCTTCCGTTCTGAGGGTTTCTCTGCGTGGTGCGGGAGGGCGGACCCGGTCTCATCGTGATGAGAGGATCGGCTCCGCCGGATCGGTCAGCGGCGGTCGCCGCTGCGCGGTGCGAAGAGCATGCGTGCGAGGAGCAGCATCATGGCGGCGAGGCCGCCGACGAACGCCACCGGCGCCCACCACCAGCCGACCGTGAAGACGAGCACGACGATCACCGCGAGGGTGAGGAACCAGATCACCGCCGTGTAGATGCCGAAACGGGCGGCGGACTCCGGATCCGTCTCGAAGCGGTTCGGCGGCATCTGCGCGATGGCGCCGCGGGTCCAGGCCTTGTGACGATTGGTCTGCGTCGCCCCGAGGTAGGAGAACAGGGCGATGGATCCGACCAGCAGCACCGCGGCGAGGATCACGAGCCAGAGCTGGTCGAGGGCGAGCGCGAAGCCTCCGCCGAGACCGAGCGCGAGCAGGGTTCCGCCGGTGGCCAGCCCGAAGCCGACCGCACGGGAAGCCGGCAGCGGGTGGTTCGTCGTGGTCTCCTGCAGCAGCGCGTCCGCCGTGACGATGCCGAGCGCGATCGCGACGACCGCGCCGAGTCCGGCGACGGCCAGCGGAGCGGCCGGGTGCACGAACAGGACGACGAGGAGGATGCCGACGAGGGCGGCGGTCGCGATGAGGCTCAGCAGCACCGTCCGCACCACGAATCCGGGCTTCGGACGCACCCGGTTGCGGGCCGTGAGCGCCTCCCATCCTGGCGCGTGCGCGGAGCCGGCGGAGGGCTCGTCCTCGAGCAGCGCGCGCACGTCGCCGAGCTCGGCGATCGCCCGCTGTGCGGCTTCGGCGGGGGAGGCGCCCCCGGCGACCAGCTCGTCGACCTGCGCCGCGAGGTTCGCGCGGATCTCCTCCTTCAGATCCTGTGCGGCCGGGGTCATCTCGATCCCGGCGAAGGCCTCGTCCAGGAGGCGGTGGATGTCGGTGTTCATGTGCTCAGTCCTTCGCGTCCAGAAGCGTGTCGATCACGCGGCGGGTGGCGACCCAGGCCGCGACGTTGCGTCGGTACACCGCGCGACCCGCGTCGGTGATCCGGTAGTACTTGCGACGGCCGCCCTGCGTCTCGTCGCCCCAGTAGGACTCGACCAGGCCGTCCTTCTCGAGACGGCGATAGGTCGCGTAGAGGGTGGCCTCCTTGATCTCGTGATCCCCTCCGGTGGCGTCCCGGATGGTCTTGTAGATCTCGAAGCCGTAGCGGTCGCCGCCGCGGAGCATGCCGAGCACGATCGTGTCGGTGTGCCCGCGCAGGAGGTCCGCGGAGAAGGCGTCATCGTTCATGTCAAGTACTGTATCAGATCAAGTACTCATTCACGCAAGGTTTTCTCGAAGGCGGGACCGGAGGAGGGGAGCGGAGGATCCGGCGCTAACGTGAGAGCGTGAACGACCTCCCTGCGCCGCCCGCGCGCACCGCCGTCATCATCGTGGCCGCCGGCTCCGGCACCCGGCTCGCCGCGGGGGTGCCCAAGGCCCTCGTGCCGCTCGGCGCCCGCACGATCCTGGAGCACGCGCTCGATGGCGTCCTCGCCGCGGCGCCCTCCCAGGTGGTCCTCGTCGTGCCCGCAGGGCGTGAGGCCGAGGTCGCAGCCATGGCGGGCGACCGCCCCGTGCGGATCGTCGCCGGAGGCGACACCCGTCAGCGCTCCGTGGCCGCGGGGCTCGCCGCGCTCGCCGACGGCGTCGAGGTCGTGCTCGTGCACGATGCCGCCCGCGCGCTCACCCCGCCCGCGCAGTTCACCGCGGTCGCGATCGCGGTCGGGCCGGGCATCGGCGTGATCCCCGCGCTGCCCGTCGTCGACACGCTCAAGCGCGTGCGCGGCGAGAATGTGGTCGCACCCGTGGACCGTGCCGAGCTCGCCGCCGCGCAGACGCCGCAAGGCTTCCCCCGGGCGGAGCTCCTGGCCGCGTACGCGCAGGCCACGGAGCAGGGTGTCGAGTACACCGACGACGCGGCCCTCTTCGCCGCCGCCGGTGGGGCGGTGCGTCACGTCCTCGGCTCCGAAGAGGCCTTCAAGATCACCACCCCGCACGACCTGGAGCGCGCCCGCATGATCCTCTCGTCCTCGGCCCGGTTCTCGGCGGAGGGGCCCGTGGTCCCCCGGATCGGCATCGGCACCGACGTGCACGCCTTCGCCGCGGGCGGCACCCTGCGTCTCGCCGGCCTGGACTGGCCGGGGGAGCCCGCGCTCGACGGGCACTCCGACGGCGACGCCGTCGCGCACGCGATCGTGGATGCGCTGCTGGGGGCGGCAGGGCTCGGCGACATCGGACAGCACTTCGGCACGGCGCACCCGGAGTACGCGGGTGCGCACGGCGACGTCTTCCTCGCCCGCACCGCCGAGATCCTCGCCGAGGCGGGGTTCGCGATCGGCAACGTCTCCGTGCAGTTCCAGGGCAACCGCCCGCGGTTCAGCGCGCGTCGCGCCGAGGCCGAGCGGGCGCTCTCGGCGGCTCTCGGCGGGGCCTCCGTCGCGGTCTCCGCCACCACGACGGACGGGCTCGGCTTCCCGGGGCGCGGCGAGGGCATCGCGGTCACGGCTGTGGCTCTCGTGCATCCGATCGCCCAGAGCTGAATCGATAACCGTAGGGATCCTCCGGATTCGGATCCGGTCCCTCGCGCACGTGCTTACGCTGGATGCCGCGGCCACCCGCCGCATCCAGCAGACGTCGTAGAGAGGTCATCGTCATGCGCGCACTCGTCCACTCCTCCTTCGGGGATCCCGCCGAAGTCCTGACCGTGCAGGACATGCCGTCGCCCGAGCCCGGACCGGGGCAGGTGCGCCTGCGCGTGTTGCTGGCCACCGTGCACAACCACGATCTGCTGACCGTGCGCGGGCTCTACGGCTACAAGCCCGAGCTGCCGGCCCGCTCCGGCACCGAGGCGGTCGGCATGGTCGACGCGGTCGGCGAGGGCGTCGACGCGGCGCTCCTCGGCCGTCGCGTCACCGTCGGCGGCGCCTTCGGGGCCTGGTCGGAGTTCGTGCTGGCCTCCGCCGCGGGGCTCATCCCCGTGCCCGACGACATCCCGGACGAGCAGGCCGCGCAGCTCGGATCCATGCCGTTCAGCGCGATCAGCGTGCTGGACTCGCTGGGACTCGCGGCGGGCGACTGGATGATCCAGAACGCGGCCAACGGCGCCGTCGGGCGCATGGTCGCCCAGCTCGGCGCCGCCCGCGGCGTGCACGTGGTCAGCCTCGTGCGTCGCGCGGAGGGGATCGCCGAGCTCGAGGCGCAGGGCGTGCAGAACGTCGTCGCGACCGACGCGGAGGACTGGCAGGACCGGGTGCGCGCCCTCATCGGCGGCGCTCCGATCCGCGCCGGGATCGACTCCGTGGGCGGCGACGCGAGCGGTCAGGTCGCCGCGATGCTCGGCGAGGGCGGCCTGCTCGTCGTGTTCGGCGCGATGGCGTCGCCGACCATGCGCATCTCCTCGGGCGACGTGATCTTCAAGCAGCTGACCGTGCGCGGCTTCTGGGGCTCCAAGGTCGCTGCGGCGATGCCGGCGGACCAGCGGGGGGCGCTCTTCGGCGAGCTGCTCCAGCGCATCCGCGAGGGCGTGCTCACCCTTCCGGTCTCCGCGGTGCTCCCGTTCGAGCGGATCGCCGAGGCCTCGGAGGACAACCTCCGCGCCGGGCGCGAGGGCAAGATCCTGCTGCGTCCCTGATCGCGGGCGGATCCCCGGGCGCGATCGCGCGAACCGTCCGCGCGGTCGCCCCCGGAAACCCGCCGCGGTCTCGCAGGGGCGCCCCGGTAGGCTTGAGCGGTGACGATCCGCCTCCATGACACGCGCGCGCAGGAACTGCGCGACTTCGTTCCGCTCGACCCCTCGAACGTGACGATGTACGTGTGCGGACCCACCGTGCAGTCCGGCCCCCACATCGGGCATGTGCGTGCGGCGCTGAGCTTCGACCTGCTGCGGCGCTGGCTGCAGCTGCGCTATGGACGCGTCACGTTCGTCCGCAACGTCACCGACATCGACGACAAGGTGCTCGCGAACGCGACCGATGCCGAGCCGTGGTGGGGACTCGCGTACCGCATGGAGCAGGAGTTCTCGGCGGCCTATGCCGCGGTCGGGATCCAGCCCCCCACCTACGAGCCCCGGGCGACGGCCTCGATCCCGCAGATGCAGGAGCTCATCGAACGCCTCATCGAGCGCGGGCACGCATACCCCGCGGCCGACGGATCGGGCGACGTGTACTTCGACGTGCGCAGCTGGGCCGCCTACGGCGAGCTCACCCACCAGTCCGTCGACGCGATGGAGGCCGCGGAGGACGCGGATCCGCGCGGCAAGCGCAACCCGCAGGACTTCGCGCTCTGGAAGGGCGCGAAGCCCGGAGAGCCGGCCGACGCGACCTGGGCGTCCCCGTGGGGCGCCGGCCGTCCGGGCTGGCACATCGAGTGCTCGGCCATGGCGCGGCGCTACCTCGGCGCCGAGTTCGACATCCACGGCGGCGGACTCGACCTGCGCTTCCCGCACCACGAGAACGAGCTGGCGCAGTCGACCGCCGCCGGCGACGCGTTCGCACGGTACTGGGTGCACAACGGGCTCGTGACCGTGGACGGGCAGAAGATGTCGAAGTCGCTCGGCAACTTCACCCTCGCCGCCGACGTGCTCGGCCGGCACGATCCGCTCGTGGTGCGCTACGCGCTCGCCGCGGCGCACTACCGCTCGAGTCTCGACCTCTCCGACTCGTCCTGGAGCGAGGCCGAGGCGGCGCTGGGCCGGATCCGCACGTTCCTGGAGCGCGCGCAGCGGACCGTCGGCGGGCACGGCTGGATGGCGATGGGATCCCTTCCCGACGCCTTCGTCTCCGCGATGGACGACGACCTCGGCGTGCCGCAGGCGCTCGCCGTGCTGCACGAGACCGTGCGCGCGGGCAACGCCGCCCTGGACCGGGGTGACGCCGACGCCGTGCGTGCGGCGCTGAGCGCGGTCCGGGCGATGACCGGCGCGCTCGGCATCGATCCGTTCGCGCCCGAGTGGCGGGCGTCCGGAGCCGACGCGAAGACCACCACCGCGCTGGATGCGCTCGTGCAGGCGATGATCGCCCAGCGCGCGCAGGCCCGCGCCGACAAGGACTGGCCCGCCGCCGACCGCATCCGCGATGCGATCGGTGCGGCGGGCATCACCCTGGAGGACACTCCAGACGGAACTCATTGGAGCATCGATGGCTAAGCCGAGCAGGCCCGGAGCGGGCAACAGCAAGAAGAAGGGCGCCACCAAGGGCACCGGCGGCAACGGCCGGAAGGCCCTGGAGGGCCGCGGCAACACCCCCAAGGCCGAGGACCGCGCCTGGCACGTCGCCGGCAAGCGCAAGGCGGCGCAGGAGCGCTACGCCGCCGCAGGCGGCAAGGGTCGTCCCGGGGCGCGATCGGGCGCGGGGCAGAAGCCGCAGGGTGGATCCAACCCGAACCGGCGCGTCTCCTCGTCGTCGGCCTCGAACGACACCGAGACCGTCACCGGGCGCAACTCGGTGCTCGAGGCTCTGCGCACCAAGATCCCCGCGACCACGATGTACATCGCGCAGCGCGTGGAGATGGACGACCGCGTCAAGGAGATGCTCGCGATCGCCCGGCACCGCGAGATCCCCGTGCTCGAGGTCACCCGTCAGGAGCTGGACCGCATGGCCGGCTTCGACGGCGTGCACCAGGGCGTCGCACTCAAGGTGCCGCCCTACGAGTACGCGCACCCGCAGGACCTGCTCGAGGAGGTCATCGATCGCGGCCAGACCCCGCTGTTCGTGGCGCTGGACGGGATCACCGACCCCCGCAACCTGGGCGCGATCATCCGGTCGACGGCCGCGTTCGGCGGGCACGGCGTGATCCTCCCGCAGCGCCGCTCGGCGAGCGTGAACTCCGCCGCGTGGAAGACCAGCGCGGGAGCCGCCGCCCGCATCCCGGTCGCGCTCGCCGCGAACCTCACGTCCATGCTCAAGGAGTTCAAGAAGCAGGGCGTGTTCGTGCTGGGTCTCGACGGCGGCGGCGACGTCTCGCTGCCGGCGATCGAGCTCGCGGACCGGCCCGTCGTGATCGTCGTCGGATCCGAGGGCAGGGGCCTATCGCGCCTCGTCACCGAGACCTGCGACCAGATCGTCTCGATCCCGATCTCGGCGGCCACCGAGTCGCTCAACGCGGGGATCGCGGCTTCGGTCGCGCTGTATCAGGTCTCGACGGTCCGCGCGGCGAAGGGCTGATCTCGGCGCACCGTACGGCGCAGCGAGGCCGTACGGACGTCGGGCGCTCGCTGTTCCGCGATGGCGTGCACTGTTCCGCAAGGGGCGCGCCTGCGCGGTGGTTCGTCGTGCCGTGCGGCGCATGACCCAGAGCGCATCGCGTTGACCCCGCGTGCACATCCGTGCAGGATCCGGTCGATGCGGAATAGCGCGCGGCCGCGGATCCTTGCACCTCCCGTACCCGGTGCAGAAACAGCCGGGACGCGAACGGAAGGAACGCGCATGGCTCGCATCGTCGTCATCGGAGGGACCGGATACGCCGGTCGTCACATCGTCCAGGAAGCCGCCTCGCGCGGGCACGAGGTCGTCTCGGTCTCGCGCTCCGAGCCGTCCGCTCCCGTCGACGGCGTCACGAACGTGCAGGGCTCGGTGACCGACCTCGACACGCTCGGCGACGTGTTCGAGAACGCCGACGTCGTGGTGTCCGCCCTGTCCCCGCGCGGCGACATGGAGCAGGCCGTCGTTCCCGCCCTGACCGCGCTGGTCGACAAGCTCAGCGGCACCGGCACGCGCGTGAGCGTCGTCGGCGGCGCCGGCGGCAGCCTGTCCGCCCCGGGCGGTCCGCGCCTGATCGACCTCGACTTCCCGGACGAGTACAAGCACGAGGCGCAGGTCGGCATCGACTCCCTCGCCGTGCTGCAGAACGCCGACGCGTCGCTGGACTGGTTCTTCGTGCACCCGGCGGAGGTCTTCGGCCCGTGGGCCGAGGGCGAGCGCACCGGCTCCTACCGCGACGGCGGCGACGTGGTCGTGCGCGACGCCGACGGCCACTCGACCATCTCCGGCGCCGACTTCGCGATCGCGTTCGTGGACGAGATCGAGAACGGCAAGCACCGCCGCGAGCGCTTCACCGTCGGCTACTGACCTCAGCCCGCCCCGCTTCTGACCGCGAGACTCCATCTCCGCGACGAGAATGCGCTCCAGCTGCGCAGTCTCGTCGCCCAGATGGAGTCTCGCGGTCGGTTGGTTGGGGCAGCGGGGGGCGGGGTCAGACCAGGTCGCGCCAGTCGATGTCGGGGTCTTCGTCGTCGACGGGGACGGATCCGGTGATCACGGGGAGCGACATCGTCTCGGTGGGTGGACCCATGATCGTGGCCTCGTCGCGGCGATGGCGCAGCACGTCGTTGATGTACGACGTGAGCACTTCGGCCAGGGGCACCGAGCGCCCCCGCGCCTGAGACATGTACCAGCGGTGCTCGAGAACCTGGTGGAACACCTCGGCAGGCTCGAGCTTGGCGCGCAGGTCGTAGGGGATCGCGCGCACCACGGGCTCGAACACGCGCGTGAGCCACTCGTGCGCGTACATCTCCTCGTCCGCCCACTGCTTGGTGGAGCGGGCGCGGAACTCGTCCAGGTCGTTCAGCAGCCGCCGGGCCTGGTTCTCCTCGAC
>JAITLM010000167.1 GCA_031277885.1 Microbacterium sp. | reverse complement strand
CCGCTTCTGCAGCTCGGCCATCCGGGCGGTCATGGTGAAGCCCAGCCGGGTGTTGACCGCGAGCATGTGCTCGTTCGATTCGGCGTTGAAGGTGTAGATGCGCGGTGTCTGCGGGGAGTGCTGCTGCAGTGCGCGCAGGTTCTCCAGCTTGATGCGCAGGCCGATCCGGTGCCCGCGGTCCTCGCGGCGCACCAGGGTGCCCCACTGATAGGCGTTCCCGTCGTCGCCGGAGACCACGACCTGCGTGTACCCGGCGATGCGCCCGTCCGGCGCGATCGCGATCGTGCCGAACGAGGTGCGGTTCTGGGCCGCCTGCACGGCCTCGTCGGCGCGGAAGTCCTGCACATCGGCGGACGCCGCCTCGATGTCGAGATCGCCGGTGGGCGCCTCGGTGTCGAGGCTGGCGTCCAGGGCCGCCCACTCGGCGACGAACTCCTCGGGGACCGGGCCGACCCAGCTGCGGATCACGTATCCGACGGCCGGCGCCTCTGCGATCAGGGCGTCGACGGCCTCTTCCGCGACCGGCAGGTCGAGTCGGTTCTGCAGATCGCCCAGCGCGACGTCGTATCCGTGCCGACGCGCGAACTCGCGATTCGCCGCTCCTGCCCCATCCGCCGGGAGGGACGAGGGCCAGAAGATATCCGCGCGCATCGTGGTGCGACCCGCTCGCGTGGCCTCGTCCTCGAGGGCGGCGAGGAGGGCGGATCCGACGCCGCGGCGTCGATGCTGAGGCGGGACGTTCACGCCCACGGCGGCGACATGCAGGTTGTCCTTGAGCGTCAGGGCGAGCGACGCCGATCCCACCACGACGCCCTCCTCGACCGCGGTGAACGCCTGGCGGCGGAAGGTCGCGGACTCCTGCTGCAGCTCGGTGCGGCTCTCCTCGCGAGACCAGACCGTCGCATCCTCGCCGAGATCGGCGCGGCGGGCTGCGGCATACGCATCCCACCAGGCGTCCACGGCGGCGTCGTCGAAGGCGTCGACGGGCTGGATCTCGATCGTCATACTTCCACGCTAGGCGAGTGCGACGAACAGGATCGTGTCATTGACAATAGTGTGCGACACACTATATGGTGATGAGCATGAGCGACGAGGAGTTCGACGGACATCTGCAGGAGCTGCGGCGCGGCACGGTCGTGCTCGCGAGCCTGCGGCTGCTGCGCGAGCCCGGATACGGCTACGGCCTGCTCGAGCAACTGAGCGCCGCCGGCTTCCCGACCGACTCCAACACCCTCTATCCGCTGCTGCGACGCCTCGAGAAGCAGGGCTATCTCGTGAGCGAGTGGAACACCGAGGAGGCGCGACCGCGCAAGTTCTACCGCACCTCGGACGCCGGGCTCCGCCTGGCCGACACCCTGACCCGTGACATCGCGGCCATCGCGGCCGCCACCGCCGCCCTGACCGAAGGGGAACGCTGATCATGACCGCCACCGCATCCGCCTACGCCGACCGCTACCTCGCCGCGGTGGGCCGGGCCGTTCCGGCCTCCTCGCGCGCCGAGATCCTCGCCGAGCTCGAAGCGTCCATCGCCGAGCAGGTCGAGCCCCGTGTCGCCGAGGGGGAGGACAGGGACGCCGCCGAGCGCGAGGTCGTCGCCGGTCTCGGCGAGCCGATCGCCTACGCGTCCTCGCTCATCGACCGTCCGATGTGGGTCGTCGGCCCCCGCTACTACGCGGCCTGGCTGCGCCTGCTCCGCCTGCTGCTCTGGATCGTGCCGCTCTGCGCGGTGGGCGGGGTCGTGCTCGGCCAGCTCATCGCACGGGCATCCGCAGGGGCGATCTTCGGCAGCGCCATCGCCGTGCTGATCCAGACGATCGTGCATGTGGTCTTCTGGACGACCCTGGTCTTCTTCGCACTCGAACGCACCGGATCCACGGGCGACACGATCCTGGACTGGAACCCCGACCAGCTGCCGCAGCCCGCCGACGCCCGCTCCGGCCGCATGGACCTGATCGCCTCGCTCGTGTTCCTCGCGATCGCCGCCGGGGCGATCGTGTGGGATCGCGTCCTCGGGTTCTTCCCGACCGGCGGCGCCCCGATCCCCGTCCTCGCTCCGACGCCGTGGCCGTGGATCGTGCTCTTCGGCTTCATCGTCCTGGAGGCGGCGTTCGCGATCGTGCTCTACGCCCGCCGGCGCTGGACGACGGCGCTCGCCGTGGTCAACACGGCGCTCGCGGTGGCCTTCGCCGCCGCGACGCTGACGTTGCTCGTCCGCGGCGAGCTCGTCAACCCGTCGCTGCTCTCCTTCATCGCGGAGGCGGGCGGCGAGGGCTTCGCGCAGGGCCAGCGGGCATCGGCCGCACAGGGCGGCGTCTTCGGAATCCTCGGCGTCCTCCTGGGCTTCTGCCTCGTCGCGTTCCCCGCCTGGGACATCGCCGACGGCTGGCTCAAGCTGCGCCGGGTGCGGCGCGGCGGGGTCCCCTCCGTCGCCGCGGACGTCTGATCGGCCCGGCACCCGGAATAGGCTGGATCCGTGACCGAGAAGCCCGTCTCCGACCTGTTCGACCCCGCCGAGTGGACGCTCGCGCCGGGCGCGGGGGAGTACACCGACATCACCGCGCACGTCTCGAACGACGGACGGATCGCCCGTATCGCCTTCGACCGGCCCGAGGTGCGCAACGCCTTCCGGCCGCACACGGTCGACGAGCTGTACCGCGCCCTCGACGAGGCCCGGCAGGATCCGCGGATCGGCGTGGTCCTGCTCACCGGGAACGGACCGAGTCCGAAGGACGGCGGGTGGGCGTTCTGCTCCGGCGGCGACCAGCGGATCCGCGGCCGCGACGGCTACAAGTACTCCGAGGACGAGGCGGCGGTGCCGGCCGCACAGCAGGCCAGGGCGGGCCGGCTGCACATCCTCGAGGTGCAGCGGCTCATCCGGTTCATGCCCAAGGTCGTCATCGCGGTCGTGCCGGGGTGGGCCGCGGGCGGCGGGCACTCGCTGCACGTGGTCTGCGACCTGACGATCGCGAGCGCCGAGCACGGCCGGTTCAAGCAGACCGATGCCGACGTCGGATCCTTCGATGCCGGATACGGATCCGCGTACATGGCCCGGCAGACGGGGCAGAAGTTCGCGCGCGAGGTCTTCTTCCTCGCGGAAGAGTACTCCGCCGAGCGCGCGATGCAGGCGGGCGCCGTGAACCGCGTCGTGCCGCACGCGGAGCTCGAGCGCGAGGCGATCGCGATGGCCAGGACGATCCTGACGAAGTCGCCCACCGCGATCCGGATGCTGAAGTTCGCGTTCAACGCCGTGGATGACGGGCTGGTCGGCCAGCAGGTCTTCGCAGGCGAGGCGACCCGTCTGGCCTACGGCACGGATGAGGCGGTCGAGGGCCGCGACTCCTTCCTGGAGAAGCGCGAGCCCGACTGGTCGCCGTACCCCTGGCACTTCTGACATGACGTCGAATCCGGCGGGAACGGCGGGCACCCGATGAGGCTGCGGGCCGTCGACGGGGCGGACCCGGCCGAGGTCGGGGCCGGGCTGCCGGCCGCGCTCGACGGCGTCGCCCCCCTCGCGCTCGGCTTCGTACCGGGTCCTGGCGACGAGGTCGCCGAAGGCACCGCGGTCGTCATCGCGACCTCCGGATCCACGGGCGTGCCGAAGCGGGTCGTCCTCTCCGCGGCGGCGCTGACGGCGAGCGCGGAGGCCACCGCGCGGCGGATCGGATCCGGGCAGTGGATGCTCGCGCTCTCGGCCGGCTACGTCGCAGGGCTCCAGGTGCTCGTGCGCGCGCACCTCGCCGGCACGGAGCCCGTCCTGCTCGAGGGACGGTTCACGGCGGCTTCGTTCGCGGCGGCGACACGCGAGATGAGCGCGGGGCCGCGATACGCCTCCCTCGTGCCCGCGCAGCTCGCGACGCTGCTCGACGCGGCCGACGATCCGGAGGTGCGCGCCGCGCTGTCCTCCTACCAGGCGCTGCTCCTCGGCGGGCAGGCGCTGCCGCCGGCGCTCCGGGAGCGTGCCGCGGATCTCGGCGCCCGCGTCGTGCGCACCTACGGATCCAGCGAGACCGCCGGCGGCTGCGTGTACGACGGGGTCCCGCTGGACGGTGTGCGCGTCGCGTCCTTCGACGGCGAGCTGCGTCTCGCAGGCCCGACGCTGGCCCAGGGCTATCTCGGCGACCCGGAGCTGACCGCCCGCACGTTCGTCGCCGACGAGGCCGGGGATCGCTGGTATCGCACGGGAGATGCGGGCGAGCTGCGCGACGGCCGGGTCGCGGTCACGGGGCGCGTCGACAACGTCATCGTCTCGGGCGGCGTGAACGTGTCTCTGGACCGGGTGGAGCGCGCGGTGCGCACGGTGGCGGGACTGGAAGGGGCCGTGGTGGTGGCGGTCCCGGACGAGCGCTGGGGCCAGGGGTCCGCGATCGTGGCCGCGCTGCCGGGCGGGTCCGCTTCCGCAGACGGGCTGCTCGCCGAGGCCCGGGAGCGGGTCGCCGCCGAGGTGGGCGCCGAAGCGCGCCCCTCCCGGATCGTCCCGGTCGAGGCGCTGCCGATGCTCTCCTCGGGCAAGCCCGACCGCCGCGCGATCGCCGTGCTCGCGTCCGCGGACTGAGTCCGTACTCGGCGCGGGGGATACATCTCCCGGCGGATGACCGGGCCGGATCCGGTCGCGTACCGTGAGGGGGTGATCCGCCCCATCCCGCGCTTCTGGCTCGTGTTCGACATCGTGGGCAGCGTCGTCGGCCTGCTCCTCACGCTGCCGCTCACGTACACGTTCGAGGCGGGCACGATGAGCCGCTGGATCCCGGACGGCGCGGTCTCGATCGTGCTCGTGCTGCTGGTCGCGGTCATCCAGTGGGGCGCGGCGGCGATCAGCCGGCTCTCCCCGGTGCTCGCCCTCATCGTGGCGTGGTTCGGCGCGCTGCTGCAGATGGCGTGCGGCTTCTCGCCGGGCGCCTACAACCTCGCGATCCTCGCCGTGGTCTTCGCGACCTCGGCCTGGGGATCGGTGAGGCTCCTGTGGATCGGCGGCGCCTCCGCGCTGGGTGGCGGGCTCCTCGCCGGCGGCTACATGTCGCTGATCAACGAGGGGGCCCTCATCCAGGACACCGAGACCGGGCTGCGCCTGGCGCTGGTCGCGGTCCTCCTCGGCACGGTGTCCGTGCTCACCCTGGTGATGGCCTGGGGCGCGGGTCTCCTGTGGCGGGTCGTGCTGCGCGGTCGGAGCACCAGGGAGGCGCAAGTGCGGGCCGAGGCGGTCGCCGTCGCGGAGCAGGAGCGCGTGCGGATCGCCCGCGACATGCACGACGTGGTCGCGCACTCCCTCGCGGTGGTGATCGCGCAGTCCGACGGCGCGCGCTACGCCGCGGCCGCGGATCCGGCGCAGGCGACTGCCGCGCTCACCACGATCGGGCAGACGGCGCGGGCGGCCCTCTCCGACGTGCGGCTGCTGCTCGCGCAGCTGCGGCACAGCGAGGGGCAGGGGCCGCAGCCCACTCTCGCCGACCTCGAGACGCTGTACTCGCAGGTGCGCGCCGCCGGGATCGAGCCGCGGGTGACGGTCGATCCGATGCCGCCGGGGGAGCCGCCGGCCGGGATCCAGCTGGCGGTGTACCGGATCCTGCAGGAGGCGCTGACCAACGCGATCCGGCACGGCGCCGGCGATGTGGACGTCTGGCTCGGCTGGCACGCCGACCATGTGCAGATCACGGTCCGCAACGGCGTGCCGCCGATGCCCCGGCAGGCGCACACGGAGCGCGGCCACGGCCTCATCGGCATGCGCGAGCGCGCGCAGCTGGTCGGCGGGACGCTCAGCGCGGAGCACGAGGCGGAGGGCTTCGTCGTGCGCGCGGCGCTCCCGATCGGGACGAGTGCCGCGTAGGCCGCGGTCCCCCGATAGCGGGCCGGAGCTGGGCTGACCCGCCGCCGGCGCAGCACCGCGTCCCGGTGCCGCGCCGGAGGATGACAGACTTTCCGGAGGCGCGGATCCGATCGCGCGGAACGAGGAGGCAGGATGATCCGTGTCGTGCTGGTCGACGACCAGGCGCTGTTCCGCGCCGGGATCCGCATGCTCGTCGCGTCGCAGCCCGACCTCGAGGTCGTCGGCGAGGCGGGAAACGGGCAGGAGGCCATCGACGTCGTGCGCGCGACGCGCCCCGACGTCGTGATGATGGACATCCGGATGCCGGTCATGGACGGGCTGACCGCCACCGCGCGCATCCTGGAGGAGGCGGATCCGCCCCGCATCGTGATGCTCACGACCTTCGACCTCGACGAGGCGGCCGCGCGCGCGATCCGTCAGGGCGCGAGCGGCTTCCTCCTCAAGGACGCGGATCCGGAGTTCCTGCTGGCGGCGATCCGCACGGTGCATTCCGGATCCAGCGTGATCGCGGCGTCGGCCACGCGCGACCTGTTCGCGCACTTCGCGGCGCCCGCGCAGACCCCGGTCCCGGCGAGCTACGGCGATCTCACCGAGCGCGAGAAGGAGATCTTCGCGCTCGCGGCGCGCGGCCTGTCGAACGCCGAGATCGCCGCCCGCGAGTTCCTCTCCGAGGCCACCGTGAAGACGCACATCAGCCGGATCCTCACCAAGCTCGCCCTGCGCGATCGCGTGCAGCTCGTGGTCTTCGCCTTCGAGCACGGCCTGAACTGACGCCCGGCCGGCGGCCCGGCATCAGGCGCCCCCTCCGCGGTGCCCCTCCATTTCCGAGTCGTCCCCGTGAGCGCACCCCCTGGCGTCCGCTCACGGGGACGACTCGAAGGTGGGACCGGGGCGAGGCGGCGGCGGGGTCAGGCGTCGGGGTGCAGGAGCTCCAGGAGGGCGCGAGCGGCGCGGGTCGGGGTCGCCCGCCACACCACGCCCAGACGCGAGCGCACGTCGGGTGCGTCGATCGGGATCGCGCGGATGCCCTCCCAGCGGCGGCACGTGGCCGCGCTGACGACGCCGACGCCCAGCCCGCGCACCGCGAGCTTCTCGACGGCGGAGGGCGTCGACACCTCCCAGTGCGGTGCTCCCGCGCCGGGGCGTCCCGCGAGCAGCGCGTCGAGCGCCGCCCGGTCGCCCGTGCCCTCGGGGAGGGCGATGAGATCCATGCCGACCAGCTCGTCCGGGCGGATCCCGCGCCGTGCCGCCCAGGGGTGCGCGGGGGCGACGACCGCGACCATCGGGTCGTCGAACACCACCGTGGATCCGAGACCGTCCGGAGGGCGCTCGGCCCAGGCCACGAGCGCGAGGTCGAGCTCGCCGCGCCGGACCGCGCCGATCAACTGCGCGGACGTGTCCTCGCGCAGCCGCAGCTCGAGCCCGGGATGCGCGGCGCTGATCTCCGCAAGGGCGTCGTAGAACCGCGGCCAGGTGAGCCCGAACACGGTGCCGACGCGGAGGGATCCGAGCAGCAGCCCGCGGAGGTCCGCCGCCGTGGCGCCGATCTCGCCGATCGCCTCGAGCGCCGCGCGGATCGCGGGCATCAGGCGCTCGCCCTCCTGGGTGAGGGCGACCCGGCGGGAGGAGCGGTCGAACAGGGCGACGCCGAGCTCGCGCTCGAGCTTCTGCACCTGCGTGCTCACCCCCGACTGGCTGACGCGCACGCGTTCGGCGGCCGCCGTGAAGGAGCCGGTCTCGACGACGGCGAGCACATAGCGCAGCTGGTGAAGTTCCATCTCTGAGACAGATGATAGCGATAGGTATCAGCTGTTGGACGGATGGATCCGGATCCTCGATCCTGAAGGAGACGAAAGGAATCCCCATGACCATCACCGAGACCTCGACCCCGACCGAGCCGACCGTCCCGATCCCCGTCCGTCTCGACATCGACACGGTCGCGCCGCGCTTCTCCCGCGCTCTCGCCGGACTCGATGCTGCGATGGTCCGCGAACTCGATGCGGCGGGCATCGACGCCCGGCTGCGCGAACTGGTGCGCCTGCGCGCATCGCAGATCAACGGCTGCAGCTACTGCGTCGACCTGCATTCGGGCGATGCGGCCAAGGCCGGCGACACCGCCGCCCGTATCGCCGCCGTGGCCGTGTGGCAGGAGTCGCCCTTCTTCACCGCCCGTGAGCGTGCCGCCTTCGCGCTCACCGAGAGCATCACGCGTCTCTCCGAGACCCACGTCCCGGACGCGGACTGGGCGGCGGCCGCCACGCGCTTCTCCCCGGAGGAGCTCGGCGCGCTCGTCTCGCTCATCGTCGTGATCAACGCGTGGAACGCCGTCGGCGTCTCGACGCACGCCTGGACCGGATCGATGTAGGCGCGGACCTGGTCGGCCGGAGGGGGGCAGCGCGGAGCCGGGGCGGAGGGCCTCCTGGGCGAACTCCCAGCAACAAAGACTGTCTATGCATCGACCGTCTAGGTAAAGTCGGCTCATGGCAGACGAACGACTCCGAGGCAATCTCGAGATGCTGGTCCTGGCGACCCTCGCTCGCGGATCCGCCCACGGCTATGCGCTCGCCGAGGCGCTGCGCACCGCGAGCGGCGGCGAGTTCGACGTTCCGGAGGGCTCGCTGTACCCGGCGCTGCACCGCCTGGAGCGCTCCGGCGCGATCACGAGCGAGTGGGTGCACGACGGCCGCCGGCGCCGGGTCTACGCGATCACGGCGGCCGGCGCGGCCCAACTGACCCGCGAGACCGGTGCGTGGCAGCGCTTCGCCGACGGGGTCGCGTCGACGCTCGCGGCGCCCTCGATCCGCCCGGCCGTGCAGGGGGTGTGAGATGACCGATGCGATCGACCGCTACGTGGCCCAGCTCGCCGACCGCCTCGGCGCCGGCCAGGACACCTGGCGCCTGCTCGCCGAGACGGACGGGCACCTGCGCGACGCGCAGTCGGCGCTGCAGGCGCAGGGGATGGATCCCGCCGAGGCCGCGGAGCTCGCGGTGCGACGATTCGGGGATCCCGCCGCCGTCGCCAAGGCGCGCTCGCCGCGACGTCGTGCCGTGGGGCTGCTCAGCGGCGGCTGGCTCGTCGTCTCGCTGGGGCTCGTGGTGATCGGACTCAGCGGACTGGTGTCCTGGGGGCTCGAGGCGATCTGGGGACCCGCGTTCCTCGCCGGCGACGTGAACGGCGTGACCTACACGGCCGCGCGGTGCGCCGACTTCCAGGGCTTCTTCCCGGAGGCGGGCAGCTGCGCCGCGGCGGCCGCGATGCACCACTCCGACGAGATCGTCTCCGAGCGGCTCGCGGCCGGGATCCTCGGCCTCGTGCTGCTGGCGGCGTGGCTCCTGGTGCGGCGGCTCCGGGGCGCGGTGCCGATCGCGCGCGAGGATCGCCGCATGCTGCTCGTCGCGAGCGCCGTGGCCTTCCTGGGCGTGGGGCTGGTCGGCTTCGGCTGGGGGGCGCTCTCGGTGATCCTCGATCTCGTCCGCGGCCTCGCGGTGGCGGGTGTCGGCGTGCGGCTGAGCGACGGCGCGATCGCGCTGGTGGCGGGCGTGGTCGCCGTGATCCTGCTCGCCCGCTTCCTCCGCCGCGGCGTCTCCACGCCCCCCATGCCTTCCACCCCCTCCGCTCCCACCGGCGCCCCCGCCTGAGCCCCGCCACGGTCCCCTCCACTTCCGCGTCGTCCCTGTGAGCGCACCCTATGGCGTGCGCTCACAGGGACGACTCGGAAATGGGGCGGGGGCGGGGCGGGGAGGGGATCATCCTTGCGATGTACGGGGATGGATCCCGAGAGCGACGCGGCGGGCGGGGGCGGATCCTTAGCGTCGAAGACATGGAGATCACGACGACCGACCTGGGTCTTGCGGCCCGCGTCCAGCACCTCACCAAGACCTACGGATCCGGCGAGGGCGCGGTGCGTGCCCTCGACGACGTCAGCGTCGGCATCCGCCGCGGCCAGTTCACGGCGATCATGGGCGCATCGGGCTCCGGCAAGTCCACGCTCATGCACATCATGGCGGGCCTGGACACCCCCACCGGCGTGCGGGCGGGGATCGGCGCCACCGAGATCACCGGTCTCGGCGACCTCGACCTGACGATCCTGCGCCGGCGCCGGGTGGGCTTCATCTTCCAGGCGTTCAACCTGGTGCCCACTCTCGACGCCCTCGGCAACATCCTGCTGCCGTTCGAACTCGACGGGCGGCGCCCGTCTGCGATCGAGCGGGCGCGCATCGACTCCCTCGTCGAGATCCTCGGGATCGGACCGCGGCTGCGCCACCGCCCGCACCAGCTCTCCGGCGGGCAGCAGCAGCGCGTCGCGATCGCCCGTGCGCTCGCCACCGCCCCCGACCTGGTCTTCGCGGACGAGCCCACCGGCAACCTCGACTCGGCCTCAGGGCGCGAGGTGCTGCAGCTGCTCTCCACCGCGAGCCGAGAGCAGGGCCAGTCGATCGCCATGGTCACGCACGACGCGGTCGCCGCGAGCTACGCCGACCGGGTGCTGTTCCTCGGTGACGGCCGTATCGTCGCCGACCACCCGCGCCGCACCGCGGACGAGATCGCGACGCTCATGCTCTCCGGCGGCGCACCCGCCCCGGCCACCGCGCCCGCCCCGGCCGCCGCGCCCGTGCCCGCGGCGGCCGCCGTCTCCGCGACCGCGGCCCAGCCGAGCGGAGCGCTCGCATGACCGCCCTCGCCCCGACCCTGCTCGAGACGCCCCTCACGCCGTCGCGCCTCGCGTTCCTGCGTGAGCGCGGCATGGGCTCGAGCGTGTTCGTCGCCGCGCTCACGGCCGCGTTCGGCGTGATCCTCGTGGACACCACGTTCTATCTGGGCGCGCTGCTGCAGAACGACCCGTTCCTCGGCGACAGCGAGACCCTCGCGTACGTGGTGCGGATCCTCTCGGTGCTGCTCACCGCCGTCGCGATGTACGTCGCGGCGATCGTCACCGCCAACACCTTCGCGACCATCGTGGCCGGCCGCACCCGGCGCATCGCGCTCATGCGACTGATCGGCGCCTCCGCACGGTCGCAGCGCTCGGAGGTCGCCGGGCAGGGCCTCGCGGTCGGCGTCATCGGCGCCGTGCTGGGTCTGGCCGCCGGCGTCCTGCTGAGCTGGGGCGGCGCCGCGATCGGATCCCTCGCCTTCGCGCACCCGCCGCAGGGCTTCACGCCGCTGCAGCCGGGGGCGCTGATCCCCGCCGTGGGCGTGGCGCTCACCACGTGGCTCGCGGCCTGGGCCGGATCCCGGCGCGTGCTGACCGTCTCCCCGCTGCAGGCGCTCGCCGGATCCGCCGAGCGCTCGGTCGCGGAGACCGCAGCGGGCGGCACCCGGCACCTCGGCGCGATCACGATGTTCGTGCTCGGCGGCGTGCTGCTGGCCGGCGGCGTCGTGGTCGGGCTGTCCTCGCCGCTCGGGGTCGTGGTCGCCTTCTTCGGCGGGGTGTTCTCGTTCAGCGGGCTCGCGATCGGGTCTGTCCTGGTGATGCCCCCGGTGCTGCGCCTGGTGGGACGCCTCTTCGGACGCGGTGCGACCGCCCGGCTCGCCGCCGAGAACGCGCTGCGCCACCCCGAGCGGTCCAGCCGCATGGCCATCGGCGTCGTGATGGGCGTCACGCTCGTGACGATGTTCGCGGTCGCGCTGGAGTCGGCCAAGGCGCTCATGGTGCGCACGAGCGCCGACCAGCTGCCGCCCGGGTTCTTCGCGCCTTTCGACGCGTTCGGCACCGTGATGATGGTGCTGGTCGCGGTCTCGGCGGTGATCGCCGCGGTCGGGCTGGTCAACCTGCTCACGATCGGCGTCGTGCAGCGCCGGCGCGAGCTGGGCCTGCTGCGCGCGATCGGGCTGAGCAGCCGCCAGGTGCGACGCATGGTGCTGCTCGAGGCCGCGCACGTGACGATCGCCGCCACCGCGACCGGGCTCGTGCTGGGCGTCGTCTACGGGTGGATCGCCGCGCAGTCCCTGCTCGGATCCGTCCCGTCGATGCCCGACTTCCAGCCCGCGGGGCTCATCCCCCCGGTCGTGCCGTGGGTGCCCGTGGTCGCGATCGGGGCCTGCACGGCCGTGCTCACGCTCGTGGCGTCCGCCGCCCCGACCCGGCTCGCGACCCGCGTCGCCCCGGTCGAGGCGCTCGCCGCGGACTGAGGGATGCGGGGCCGCGGGGGATCTCCGCGGCCCCGTCCCAGGTGCGGGACAGGCGGCGGATCCGCCAGCCGCGCCACTGCCACGCCGCCCAGAGCACGGGCAGCAGCAGGAGCGATCCCGGACCGCCGAAGACGAGTCGGTCGCGCCAGAGCGCGCGCCCGCCGGGCAGCGCCGAGACGGCCATGCGGTGGTCCCAGACGTCGAGCGAGGAGAGCGGTCCGGTGAGCGGTATGCCGCTGTCGCGCA
>JAITLM010000123.1 GCA_031277885.1 Microbacterium sp. | reverse complement strand
ACCAGGGGCTCCAGGTCGAGGTCGGCGCCAAGTCCGTCACGATCAAGGCGCGCGACTTCCAGCGCAAGGAGTGGATGAAGCAGGTCAGGATCCCGCTGTCCACGCAGTGGTCCTGAACCGCACCGGGTGAAGGGCCGGGGCTCCTCGCGGAGCGCCGGTCCCTTCGCGCGCTACTTCTTCTTCTTCTTCTTCTTGCCCGGCGGCTGGTTCGTCGGAGCCGGGGTCGACGGTGCGGCGGACCCGCCTCGCCGCCGACAGAGAACGGCGACGCCCCGGGAGGGGGCGCCGCCGTTCTCGTAGAAGGTCCCTCAGCGCTGCCGCATCGCGCCCTCCGGCGAGACCGCGGCGCCCGCCAGCCGCGAGCGGTCGTCGGCGTCGAGGGCGCGCAGATCCGCCCCCTTCGTCTCGCGCGCGGCCGCCACGGCGACGAGCGTGATCGCGCAGGCGATCGCCACGTAGATCGCGACGGGGACGCTCGATCCGGACTGCGCGAGCAGGCTCGTCGCGATGATCGGTGCCAGGGATCCGGCGAAGATCGACGTGACCTGGTAGCCGAGGCTGACGCCCGAGTACCGCATCCGCGTCGGGAACATCTCGGCCATGATGGCGGGCTGGCCCGCGTACATCGCGGCGTGGAAGAGGAGGCCGAGCGCGATGGCCGCCCAGATGACGACGGGATTGCCGGTGTTCATCATCGGGAAGGCGAAGAAGCCCCAGGCTGCTCCGAGCACGGCTCCGGCCGCGTACACGGGCTTGCGGCCCCAGCGGTCGGACAGACGCCCGAACAGCGGGATCACGAGGAAGTGCACGACGTGGGCGCCGGCCAGGATCAGCAGCGTCGCCGAGGTCGCCTCCTTGACGGTCTGGGTGAGGTAGACGATCGAGAAGGTGACGACCACGTAGTAGAGGATGTTCTCGGCCACGCGCAGGCCCATCGCGACGAGCACGCCGCGCGGATAGCGGCGCACGACCTCGAGAGGTCCGAAGCTCTTCGACGCCTCCTGCTCCTGGGCCTGCTTCATCTCCAGGAAGATCGGCGCCTCGGTGACCTTGGTGCGGATGTACCAGCCGATGAGCACGATCACGGCCGACAGCCAGAACGCGATCCGCCAGCCCCAGCCGAGGAACGCGTCCTGCGGCAGGGTCGAGGACAGGGCGAAGAGGACGAGCGTGGCGAGCAGGTTGCCGACCGGCACCGCCGCCTGCGGCCAGCTGGCCCAGAAACCGCGCTGCTCGCGGGGGCTGTGCTCGGCGACCAGGAGGACCGCCCCGCCCCACTCGCCGCCGATCGCGAAGCCCTGCGCGAACCGCAGCAGCACGAGCAGGACCGGCGCCAGGTATCCGACCTGCGCGAAGCCGGGCAGGCAGCCGATGAGGAAGGTGGCCGCGCCGATGATCAGGATGCTGGCCTGCAGGAGCTTCTTGCGTCCGTATCGGTCGCCGAGATGGCCGAACACGATCCCGCCGAGCGGCCGGGCGATGAAGCCGATCGCGTACGTCACGAACGCGGCGATGATGCCGCTGAAGGGGTCGTCGGACGGAGGGAAGAACACGACGCCGAGCACGAGGGTCGACGCCGATGCGTAGAGGAAGAACTCGTACCACTCGACGACCGTTCCCGCCATCGAGGCGGCCACGACCCGACGCAGGCCGGAAGGGGATGCTGTCTCGTACGCCATGTGTGTGCTCCTTTGCACGCTCGGAGACGTCTGTCGGTTCTCCAGCCTGAGCCGAGGTCGTCGATGCGACAATGCCCATATGTGGCGGGCGGAGTGTGCAGGAATGCACATCGCGCGAACCGATCCCGTCGCGCCCGCGGGTCGTGATGACAAGTCTCCTTGACATACCGGGGTGGCGGACGTAGCCTCTCTTCATGACAAGCGACCTTGACATGGAGGGCGAGTCCCCCTCCGAGCTCCGGCGACGCCGAGGGTTCCAGATCCGCATGTGGATCGGGTCGGGGCTCTTCGTCCTGACCTTCTTCGCGCTCTCCGCCTGGGGGCATCAGCCGACGCCGTGGCGCTGGGTTCTCGTGGTGCTGCCGTTGATCCCGTTCGTGTGGATGGTCGCGGCGACCGTGCTGCGCGTGCGTCAGATGGACGAGTACCAGGTGAAGCTGTTCTTCCCGGGTCTCGCGGTCGGTTTCGTCGTCGCCATGCTCGTGTCGGTCGTGTTCGGCGTCCTCAGCTCCGCCGGGTTCGCCGTGCCGAACGGCGGATGGCTGATCTGCATCGCCGGGGTCCTGTCCTGGCAGATCACCAACCTCTTCACCGGCGCACCCCACGCCTGATGCAGAACAGCATCCGTGCCGAACGCGAAGAACGCGGCTGGACCCAGGCGGCGCTCGCCGAGCGGCTGGACGTGTCGCGTCAGACCGTGGTGGCCCTCGAGACCGGGAGGTACGACCCGTCGCTCCCCCTGGCGTTCCGCATCGCCGACCTGTTCGGCAAGCGCATCGACGAGTTGTTCACGCCGTCGGCCTCGCCCGCGCGCAAGCGGTAGGAGGGCTGCCGTGCTCGCCGCGGCGGCATAGGCTGACCCTGATGTCCGCCCCTGCCGAGTCGCTCCCTGACACCGCCGTGCCCGCCTGGCTGCGGGAGCGAGGAGTGCCGGGGATCGTGGATCTGCACGTGCACTTCATGCCGGATCGGGTGCAGCAGAAGGTCTGGGGCTTCTTCGACCGTGTCGTCGAGCACGGTGAGCCGGCGTGGCCGATCCGCTATCGCGGCACGGACGAGGAACGCGTGGCTCAGCTGCGCGCGATCGGCGTGGACCGCTTCGCAACGCTGAGCTACGCGCACCGCCCCGGCATGGCGCAGTGGCTCAACGACTATGCGGCGGAGTTCGCCGCGGCGCACCCCGACGCGATCCCCTCCGCGACCTTCTACCCGGAGCCGGGCGCGGGGGCGATCGCGGAACGCGCCCTGG
This sequence comes from Microbacterium sp., assembly GCA_031277885.1. Classification (GTDB taxonomy): domain Bacteria; phylum Actinomycetota; class Actinomycetes; order Actinomycetales; family Microbacteriaceae; genus Microbacterium. Next base: position 20,093 of record JAITLM010000123.1, on the reverse strand, counting down.
CGCGCGGCGCGAAGGTGTTCAAGATCCATGTGCAGGTCGGCGACTTCTCGCCCCTGGATCCGCTCCTCGCCGAGGCGTGGGAGCGGGTCGCCGCGGCCGGGACCCCCGTCGTGATCCACTGCGGGAACGGGCCGCACGGAGGCCGGTACACCGGACTCGAGCCCGTCCGCGCGCTCGTCGAGCGGTATCCCTCGCTCGTGCTGGTCATCGCGCACGCCGGGCTTCCCGACTACCTGGGGTTCGCCGAGCTGTCCGCGCGGCATCCGAACGTGTACCTCGACACGACGATGGTCGGCACGTCCTATATGGAGCGGATCGCGCCGCTGCCGCCCGGCTATGCCGAGATGCTCGCGGATCTCGGGCCGAAGGTCGTGCTCGGCACCGACTTCCCCTCGATCCCGTACCCCTATGCGCATCAGCTCGAGGTGCTCGACGGCTGGGGGGTGGGCGATGGCTGGCTGGTCGACGTCCTCTGGAGCACCCCGCGTCGGCTGCTCGGGATCGACGGCTCGGGCCCCGGCGCCTCGGCTGCGACGTCGGCTCCCGTCGCTCCGGCCTGATCGCGAGTGCCGACGGCGCGTGCTCTGCGACGCCGCGCCATCAGGCCATCGAGCACAAGGGGTGCGGCGACGCCGAGCAGGACGAGTGCGAGGCCTGCGAGCTGCCGCCCTTCCAGGATCTCCCCGGCGACGAGCACGCCCAGGAGCACGCCCGTGACCGGGTTGAGCAGGCCGATGAGGCCCACCGTGCCGGATGGCAGGTGCTTCAGCGCCGCGAACCAGGCGACATTGGCGAGGGCGGTCGCGACCAGGGTCAGATACCCGTAGGCGGCCAGGCCCGCTCCGTCGACCACCGGCGGCGGGCCCTCGACGACGATGGCGAACGGGATGAGCGCGAGGCCGCCGAAGACGAGCTGCCAGGCGGTGGAGGGGAGGATCCCGACCTCGCCGTTCCAGCGCTTGGCGAGGATGAATCCGACCGACGACATCGCCATCGCGGCGACCGAGGCGATCACGCCTCTCGGGTCGACGGAGGTCGCGGTGCCGAGCAGCATGAGCGCGACACCGCCAATGCCGACGAACGCCCCGAGAAGGCGCAGGATCCCCGGGCGCTCGCGCAGGATCGCCCACGCGGCGACGGCGATCGCGACGGAGGAGGTGGCCATGATCGTCGACGCGATGCTCGTCGGCAGGAGCTGCGCCGCGGCATAGACGAGCACGAAGAAGGCGCCGACGTTGAGGGTTCCGAGAACGGCGGACTTCCACCACCACGAGGCTCGGGGGAGGCGTCGGGCGAGCGCGAGGAGCACGAGTCCGGCCGGCAGAGCGCGGATGGCCGCACCCCAGACGGGCGCATCCGGAAGCCACTCGCGCGTGACGAAGTAGGTGCTGCCCCAGGCGATCGGCGCGATCATCGCGACGGCGAACCATCTCCGATTAGTTTCCATGGAAGACACTATAGCTTCCGTGGAAGATATAGTGAAGGGGTGACGGACATCGATGATCAGGTGACGCGGATCCAGCAGGCGTGGCGGCGGGAGCGCCCCGACCTCGACGTGACCCCGATCGGCACGATCGGGCGCCTGCACCGTCTGGCGCTGGCGCTGACCGAGGAGCTCGTCGGGGTGTACCGCGCGCACGGCCTCTCCGAGGGCGACTTCGACGTGATGGCGGCGCTGCGCCGTTCGGGGGAGCCGTACGAGGCCAGCCCCACGGATCTCGCCGCCTCGACGATGATCACGAGTGGGGGGATGTCCAAACGCATCGACCGGCTCGAAGGGGCGGGGCTCGTCACGCGTCGGGTCGGGTCCGGCGATGCCCGGGGCCGCGTCATCGCTCTGACGGCGGAGGGCAAGACGCTGATCGATGCCGCCTTCGCCGACCATGTGGCGAACGAGCAGCGGCTGCTGGCGATGGTGCCGGCGTCGGAGCGGGCGGCGCTCGAGGCGACGCTGGCCGGGTGGCTCGCGCACTTCGAAGCGCGCGGGTGACTCAGGCGTTCGCGGCGCCGCGGCTCAGGCGGCGCACTCCTGCGACTGCTCGGTGATGATCCAGTCGGAAGCAGGTCGCGTCATCACGACCGTGCCGCAGTTGCCCGTCGCGAGGTAGGTGACGAAGAGCGTCGCGTCGGTCGCCGTCTCCTGCTGCACCGAGATGTCCACGGCTGCATCCTGATCGACGGCCCGATAGAGCTCCGCGGTGACGACGATCATCTCATCGCAGCTCGAGACGCGGATCGGGCCGCGTTCGTTGAGCTCGGCGATCATCCGCGCCGCGAGTTCGGGGGAGAGTCTGGCGCACGACGCGGCGGCGTCGGGGATCCGTGACGTGTCGAGCCACGCGCGGAACGCGTCGGCGGCGCCCTGGCGCACCGGCGCCGTGCTGCTCGCCGGCGCGGGGATCGCGGTCTGGGTGGCTTCCGCTGCGACCTCAGGCGGCGGCGTCGCGGACCGATGCCCATCGTCCACGCCCGGACTGCACGCGCTCAAGAGGAGGGCCGCCGCGGCGATCCCGATCAAGGTCGACACTCGTCCGCTCCGATATACCACTGCTCAACTCTTGCACGTCGGCGCGGGTTGCGCGAGCGGGGCACGGATGCGTCAGAGCGGATCGGTCGCGGTCCGGACCACTCCGGGCATTCGGCTCGCCCACCAGACGAGCGCTCCCGCCACGCCCAGAACGGCCAGCAGGCCGAGTCCCGTCAGGGCGATGGCGCCGGCGCCGCGGTCGGGCAGGAGAAACCCGTAGGGAACCCATCCGTCGGTGACTCCGCGCACGAGCACCACCACGAGCCAGAGGACGGGGTAGGGGGCCAGGATCCACAACCGCGACCATCGCATCGGCCCGCGGTCACCGATCAGCAGCCAGTCCAGCGCCAGCAGCGCGGGAAGAACGACGTGCAGCGCGATGCTCACCCAGGGCGGAGCGGATCCGGTCCCCGGAACGAGCCCGTTGTAGATCACCGCGACCAGCAGCATGCACGCCGTCGCCACCGCCCGCGCGTCGACCAGCCAGCCCGGCGTGGCGCGGGCGAGCACGCCGCGAGTCCCCGTGAGGATCAGGACGACCGCGGTGAGCAGGCTCGTCAGGTTCGTGAAGAAGCCGAAGTAGTTGAACGGATTGAATCCGTTGACGGCTCCGCCCCGCACGAAGGTGAGGAACAGGATCCCGATCACCGCAGCGCCGCCGATGAGACGCGCAGCCCCTACGGCGCGCCCACCGCGCGGCGGCGAGGGCGTCGTCGTCATGGTCCGACGATACCCGTCGCCGTCTTGGCGCACTCATTCCGCCGTTCGCGACGCGGACGATGGGCCGGCGCAGCCCCGGCCAGGCTTCCCATGAGCCTGAAGGACGTGCACGCCCTTCCGCTTCCCGTCGCGGAGGGCTGCGCCGACAGGATCCGCAGAGCCGGGGATGGAGCCCTGCATCTCCTACAGAGAGAGGAGCCGGATGAGGCGAAAAGGTGACGCGGCCGACGAGGCGGGGCGTGGATGCAGGGAGGGGCGGAAGCCCCTCCCTGCATGCTCTCCAGTCGATCGATGACCGCGAAGACCTCGGCATGACGGCTGTGATGCCCCCGAGTCGTCCCGAGGCCTGGCGTATAGGTCCTGGGTCACCGCGTCGCTTCGGACAGCCGAAGCGGCAATCGATCTTGTCAAGGTGCTCCATCGGTCGGAATAGACGAAGGTCTAGAGGTCGCTGGACCTTCGTCCAGGACGCGACCTGTCGTTCAGACGAGGGAGCGCTCAGATGAGGGGGAACTGCACCTCGAGGACCCACGCCTTGTTCTCGGAGCGGACCGTGAGTTCGCCGCCGAGCTGCTGCGCCCGCGCCGTCATCCGCATGATGCCGTAGCCCCCGGAGGGGAGAGCATCTCGCGAGGGCCTCGTCGCCAGCGGATTGCGCACCGACATCCTCACCGTGCCGGAGGCGACGCGCACGGTGACCTCGACGGCCCCGCGGTCGCCGTGCTTGAGAACATTGGTGATCGACTCCCGTGCGATGCGGGCGAGTGCCGCATCGATGACCCGCGGGACGCGGCGGTCCGCGGCGTCGCCGTCGATGACGAGCGTGGATCCGACGCCGTGCAGCTCCGCCCGCGCGCCTTCAAGCGCATCGGCCAGGCTCTCGCGTGGCGGCTCGGCGAGGACCGCGGGGCCTTTCGCCTGCTCGACCACGCGGCGCAGGTCGCCGAGGGCCTTGTGCGCGGCATCGCGGATCGTCTGCTGGGACTGCTCGCGGAGATCCTCGTCGATGGGCTGTTCCAGGACCCGGGTGTACATCGCGATGACGGTGAGGTCGTGGGCGATCACGTCGTGCAGTTCGTCCGCGATCCTCTGTCGCTCGGCGAACGCGGCCTCCTGTTCGGCCAGGTCCTGCGCGCGCAGGCTCTCCTGCAGCCGTTGTTCGCGAGCCGATCCCACGGTGAGGAGGTAGCCGACCGCGCCGGAGATCGTTGCGACGACGAGCGCAGCGGCGACGTTCGTCAGAGTGAGCCCGGGCACGGCGAATGTCGCCGCGGCGGCACCGGAGAGCAGGAACCCGCCGACGAAGGTCACCAGAAGCGGCCTGGTGCCGGTCCGCACGACGCAGCCCATGGCGACGGCGAGCGCGACGATCGCCGCGCCCTCGTTCGCGACGGCGAAGGAGATGCACATCGCCGACAGCAGCATGATGACGGCCAGGAGCGGTGACCACACGAAGAGGGCGAACACCGCGGTGAGGGCCAGCTGGAAGATCGAGGAGACGAGATCATCCGGGGGCGAGACGATCACGAGGACGATGCTGACCACGACGCCGGCGAACGTCAGCGCGAGCAGCGTCACGCGCTCGGCTGTCCCGAACGGCGACGATGCCCAGGTGCGCAGCAGTCTCCTGAACCGGTGGACCGGTGGCGGCGGCTCGGAGGACATGGCCCTCATTATCGCGGGTCGCCCTCGTCGCGCCGGAGAGATCGCAGGCGAGGCCCGGGCAGACCTCGCCTGCGATGCGTTCACTAGTTGCAGATGCCGAACGTCTTGCAGAGCCAGTCCCAGATTCCGGAATAGGTCGAGACGATGAACATGGGCGCACTTCCTTCGCAGAATGAGCCGAGCGTCGGGTCGCTCGGTCGGGTGTCTGCATGCTGGATCCGTGCCGGAGTGCGCACATTGGACCAATGGCCAGCACTGCCACGACTTCTGGCCAGTCCTTTTTTGACCTTCGGCTGACGGGCGCGCGCGTATTCTCGGAGGATGACCTCGACGACCGCGCTGATCGCCGATGACGACCCGCTGGTGCGGCGCGCTCTCGCCGTGTTCCTGACCACCGCCGGCATCGATGTCGTGGAGGAGTCCCCCGACGGCGCTCACGCGATCGCGGCGGCTCGTCGTCTGCGCCCGGACGTCGCCCTGGTCGACGTGCAGATGCCCGGCGTCGACGGCGTCGCGGCCACCGCGGGGATCATCGAGCATTCGCCGGACACGAAGGTGCTGGCGATCACGACCTTCGGATCGATCGAGTCGATCATGCCGATGCTCCGCGCGGGGGCCTCCGGATACCTGCTCAAGGACACCGATCCCGAGGACATCGTCGCGGCCGTGCACGGAGTGCTCGCGGGCAATGGCGTCCTGTCTCCGAGAGTCGCCACCCGGCTCATCGCGTCGATCCGCGAATCCTCGACGCCGGCCGCCGCACCGCTCGAGGAGTTCGAGGCGCTCTCAGACCGCGAGGTCGACGTGGTCCGTCTCCTCGCTGCGGGCCTCTCGAACGCGGAGATCGCGCTGGAGATGCACGTCTCCGAGGGGACCGTCAAAGCGCACCTCGGCAACATCATCGCCAAGTGGGGTGTCCGCGATCGCGTTCAGGTCCTGATCCGCGCGGCCCGCTCCGGACTCGTCTCGTTCACCTGAGCCCCGGGCCATCCGTCTCATCGGTTTGGACATTCGTCTAGCGATGTCTGCACCTTGGTCCTAACGCACGGGGTCGCCCGCTCGCGACGATGGAGGCAGGCGCGTTCCCGTTCGCGCCATGTCTGCACGTCTTGACGAGACCGGTCCCTGAACGAGCTCCGCAGAGACATGCCGCCACGAGGAGATGACAGATGACCGACCCTCGACACCAGCTGAAGACGGCGACATTCGCCGCGATCGGTCTCACGGCTGCGCTCGTCCTCACGGGGACAGTCATGACCGCATATGCGCTCGTCGGGCTGGAGCGCGGCTCCACGTTCTTCACCGCGACCCTTCTCTGGGCGCAGGTGTTCCTCATGGCGGGCGCCGTCATCGGCGTCGGCGCGGTGTTCCTGAAACTGATGTGGCCGGCCGCGAGTCCCGCGGCATGATCGTCGCTCTGAGAAGGATCCGCCTGGCCTGCGCGCTGATCGCCGTCGGAGGTTTCGCTGTCATCGGAGCGAGCCGCCTCGTCGCGATGCTCGCGCGCGTGCCGGGCAGCGGATTCCTGGGCGCGGCGGAGCCGGCGGTGTTCCTCGTCGCGTGCGCACTGGTCGTGGCCGCGGTGATATCGATCCCCTACCTCCGCGAGACGACGCATCCTGGTGCAGCTCCCGGGTCCAGGGCCGGGCAGAGCCCTGCGGCGCGAGTCCGCGAGGACAGCCTGCGATGAAGCATCCGTCGGAGTGGTTCTGGTTCAACGGCTCCGTCTACGTGCCGGTGACCTGGCAAGGGTGGGCGGCGCTCGGCGGCGCCGTCATCATCGTCGCGGGAGCGGCAGTGCTCTGGGTCCTGATCGCAGGTGGTTCGGTGCTCCATTGAGACGGGCACGCCGTAGGCGCGCGGGTGGCGCCATTGCTCTATATACTGCTCTATATAGAGCCGAAGGAGGAACCATGGCCGTCACATCCATCGACATCGACCAAGACGAATTGAAGCAGGCCAAAGAACTCGCCGGCACGTCTTCCAATCGCGAGACGGTCGATCTCGCGCTGCGCACTCTCATCGCTGTTCGTCGCCAGCCGGCCGCCGTCGAGCGCATCATCGGCCGCACGTTCACGCCGGATCAAATCGACGCCCCCACGATCGCACCGGCTACGGCGCGCCCGTGACGACGTACCTCGTCGACAACAGCATCTGGCAGAAGGCGGGCTCGAGCGCGGCGATCGCCGACAAACTGCGATCGCTCTCTCCGAGCCACCTCATCATCACCTGCCCTCCGCAGGTGCTCGAGTACTGCCATTCCGCGAGGGATCCCCAGGAATACGCGGAGTTCCGGGAAGACATGGACGAGCTCCTCCCTGCGTGGGATCACCCCGATGAGCAGGACGCGCTCGACATTCAGCAGGCGCTGTGGGTCAGCGGTCTCATGCGCGCGGCCGCAGCGTTCGACTGCCTGATCGCTGCTTACGCTGTGGTCAACGATGCAGTGATCCTGAATTCTGATCGGGACTTCGGATACATCGAGATCGCGACTGGCGGACGAGTGCGGCAGGAGTACGTTCCGGCTTGATGGCCGCGAGTGCGACGGCCGGGGCGCGCGAGATCGCGGATCCACCTGCAGACATCCGCGCGCGGGTAAGTTTGAGACGTGTCGAGTCCCGAGTCAGACAGGGCAGGGGTTGTCGGTCCCACCGCCAGCCCCCTGAGCCACTGATCACATCGCCCACGATCCGAGTGGGCCGATGTCGGGCATGCCCCTGGGGCGCCGGCCGTGGTGACAAGAAGCATCCCTTTCTTGATCACTCACCTCGGAGCACTCGATGCCTTTCGCCCTCTATCTGCTCGCCCTGGCGGTCTTCGTCATGGGAACCTCGGAATTCATGCTCGCGGGACTCCTTCCCGCGATCGCCAGTGAACTCGACGTGCCGGTCGGCATGGCGGGCCTGCTGAACTCGGCCTTCGCTGTCGGCATGGTCGTCGGTGCGCCGGTCATGGCCGCATTCGCCCGCTGGTGGCCGCCCCGGATCACGCTGACGATCTGCGTTCTCGTGTTCGCGGGGAGCCACGTCATCGGTGCGCTGACACCCGTGTTCTCTGTCCTGCTCTTCACCCGCGGGTTCAGCGCTCTCGGGAACGCGGGCTTCCTCGCTGTCGCGCTGAGCACAGCCACGACGCTCGTTCCGGCCGATCAGAAGGGGCGCGCCCTGGCGATCCTGCTGTCCGGCACGACGGTCGCGACCGTCGCCGGTGTCCCCGCGGGAGCGCTGCTCGGCACCCTGCTCGGCTGGCGGACGACGTTCTGGACGATCGCGATCCTGTGCATCCCGGCGGTCTTCGGGATCATCCGCGGCATCCCGGGCGACGCCGGTCGGCCCACGGCGCGGGCGGCGACCGCACCGCTCCGCGATGAGCTCTCGCAGCTGCGGACGCCGCGGCTCGCCCTGGCCATGGCGCTGGGCGCGCTGATCAACGGCGGGACCTTCGCGGCGTTCACCTTCTTCGCGCCCGTCGTGACCGAGACGGCGGGCCTCGCCGAAGGGTGGGTGTCCGTCGCGCTCGTGCTGTTCGGCATCGGGTCGTTCCTCGGCGTGACGGTCGCAGGGCGGCTGTCGGATCGGCGGCCCGGAGTCGTGCTCGCCGTCGGCGGGCCACTGCTGCTGACGGGCTGGATCCTGTTGGCATCGGTCGCGTCGCATCCCGTCGCGCTCTTCGTGCTGATTCTCATCCAGGGGTTCCTGTCCTTCGGCGTCGGCAGCACCATGATCGCGTGCGTGCTGTATGCCGCGTCGGGGGCGCCGACCATGGGCGGTTCGTATGCGACCGCGGCGTTGAACGCGGGAGCCGCCGCGGGGCCGGCGCTGGGCGCGCTCGGTCTGACGACAGACGCGGGGCTTTCGGCACCGATCTGGATCGCCGCGGCTCTCACGGCGGCGGCTCTCCTCATCATGTGGTTCGCCGGTCGGATGCTCGTGACGACGTGACCTCATGCGCCGCGTGCCATCACGATTCGCGCTCGCGCCGCGAGCTCACTCCGGCAGGCCGCCGCTAGGAGCGGATCAGGAAATCCACGCCGTCCGGGTCGCGGAGGATCGTCGCTCCGGTGGGGGTGGTGCCGATCAGTGTCGCGCCGAGCGACGTCAGCCGCTCGAGCTCTTCCGCGAGCTCGCTCGGATCGGACGTGAGGACGAACGCCTGACGTGACGGGTCGCGTGCGGGATCGACCTCATCGCCGCTCCAGGCCAGCTTCGTGCCGCCGGCGGGTGACTGGATGGCGGTCTCCTCGTCCTGGTCCCACACCAGGGGCCAGCCCAGCGCCTCGGACCAAAAGAGCCCGGAGGTCCGTGTCCCCTCGCAGGTGGCTTCGCCGAGCGGTCCGCACCCGTCCAGGTACGTGTTCTGGTCCTCGATCACGCAGAACTCGTCTCCGGTCGGATCGGACATCACCGCGTAGCCGCCGACCGGGATGTTCCCGCTTCCGAGTCGTCGTCCGCCGGCCTTCTCCGCCGCGGCGATCGTCTCCCTCTGCGTGCGATCGGCGCGGCTCAGATGCAGATGCACGCGGTTCTTGAGCGGAGAGTGCGCGCCACCCCGGCTGAATCGCACGCCCACCTGCGTCGGCGTCGCCGGCAGCAGGATGCCGTCCGCGTCCTCCTGCGGTGCGCGATCGAGCATGGTCGCCCAGAACGCAGCCGCGCGGGCAGGTTCGGTGCTGCGAAACATCACGGATTCGAGTTCCAGCGGCATGGCTCGAGCGTAGCCTCCCGCGGGATCCGCAGGACCGGCCTACCCGTCGGAGAGGCGTGCGTAGGCGTCGCGGACCGCCGATCGCAGGAAGCTTTCGGGCCAGTACTCCTGCAGCGATCGTCCCAGCCGGACGTCGTCCGGAGCGATGCCCGCGTCGTGAGCGGCGCGGATCTCCTCGGCGACGGCCTGCAGCTGCGAGGCCTGCGCCTGCACGAAGGCGCGATCGACGACGGATCCATGCCCGGGCACGATCACGTCGTCGGAACGGATCTCCCGCAGCAGGCCGCGGAGTGCGTCCGGCCACGCGAGGGGATAGGAACCGGATCCGTACATCGGCGGACCCGTCTGCTCGATCACGTCGCCGAGGAACCACACCCTCGCATCCGGCACGAGGATCGCGAGGTCGGTGTCGGTGTGCCCCGGGCCCAACACTGCCCACCAACGTGCTGCACGGCGTGCTCGCGTCTGCGTCGCCGAAAGGATGGTGCGAGCGCGAGCTTCCAGCCGCGCATGTTATGCTCCGGCTGTTAATAACCTATGGTTCTGCTGTGCGCCATGGGGCATTGCGGAACTAAAAGCGAAAAGGATAACGACCGGAGAATGCGTAAACACACACGAGGAGTTGTGGCCACAATTGCAGTGACGTCTTTGACGCTGCTGGCTCTTGGGCTGGGGGTCAACTCCGCTGTTGCAGATATGTCAACAGCAAAGAAACCAAACGACGCGAGCAAGAACGTTCAGCTTCCCGAATCGACGAGATACACCGTCGGGTTCGACGAGCCAGTTTCCCTTGCGGATGCAGTAGAGACGAAAGAGTACTTCGGGTATCCCGTCAAGGCCTACTCGATCGAGAACCCCGAGGTGACCGGGGAATTCGCGGCCAACGGGGCTCAGACGGTAGATGAGTTCCTCAAGACGTTCGAGGAATCGTTCGGTACCGCGCCCATGATCTTGGGAGCTGTCATCGAGGTGCCGCGGACGGAGCTTGATTCTGTGGCTCAGCAGGCTGCCCATACCCCCATCGTGGAGGAAGGCGCTCCCTTTGTCGCCGATCCTGTCTCGCCGGAGAAGGCTGAGGCGCTCTTCCCCGAACAGTTCGGCAGTGCATCGCAGGCCCGGTCGTCAGCGCTCACTCGCGTGCCGACGGGATGGAAACCCGAGTACGCCGACTTCAGCATCATCCGCGATTCCCGTGCCAACACAGTGAAGTTCAGTCACTTCTATATGTGGCAGGGCGGGCAGAACAACCTGTCTCAATTGCAGCAGCGCTTCGGTCTCGAGTTCCAGATCGACATCCAGACTGCTCATCCGCATTTTCAGGTCGATCACCGACCGAATTGCGCTCAGGGCTACAAGGAGCAGCCGTTCGCCAAGAACTACGATTGGTCATGGACGGCCACCGCGAACGTTGGGAACGGACTCAAGGCCCTGCCTAGCACAGTTGGGGTCTACGCCGACTACAATGACCTTCTTGACGAGTGCAAGAAGAGTTCCATTGCACTTGGCATGCAACACCCTCAGCTCGTTCCCTCCGGCCCCAGCGGCATCCAGAATGTGCGGCTCGACATCGTTGCCCCGCGAGGCGTCGACGACACCGGATTGTTCTCGGGAACTGTTCAGTCGATTGACAACACATGGTGTAACACCTTCCCGAGCATGACGTTGACGGACTGCATGGGAGTCGCTCCGGGGACCGACGGAGAACGGCTCACGGCAAACATAGCCAACGGATGGAGCGCTCCCAACAAGTGCTGGCGTTCGGAGCAACAGGGGGACATACCGGCTGTGTCTTACGCGTGCTGAGATGACGATGGCGTCTCGACGAGATAAGGCGGTGTACCGCCCAGGATGGTGGGCATTGACTATTGCAGCTGCGTTCGGCGCTTGGACAGTCTGGAATGCATGGTTTTTCCAGTACTTATCCGCGCGCGAGGCCGATAGCCAATGCAGTCAAAACCTGCCAGCAGGGGCCATCAGCGGGGAGGGTTCTTTCCACTATTGGTACGACATTACTTTCCTGCCTGCTGGCCGTCTTTGTAGCTACGATTCTCTCAGCGGAGGGGTCTTGACGACACAGAGCGGTTGGCCCACTACGTCCCTTGCTCTTGTTGGGAGCGGGCTCGTAGCGATCTGCCTGGGGCTCCTTGTCAGCCGTCTCAGACTGTTGAGCGTGGCTCAGACAGTTTGGTGCCTGGTCGGCGGGGGAGTCGCAGCGCTGGGATGGGCAGCGATCTACGCAATGTCAATTTAGACGCCATCGACAAAGGATGCGGTGAGATTCAAGAGGCGCGGCCTCGAGAGTCTCACCGCATTCTCTTTTGTCGCTCCTGCCAACTCGAGCCTGCCATCGCGCCGCGCTACTGGCTCTTGGGATGCGTTGTGACTACGAGCTCGCGTCTGTAGCGGGGTGTTAGCGGTCCTTGACGAATCGATAGAGCTGCTTCGGCGGGTGGCTGCGATGCTGGGCGGCTTTGCCTGCCAGCGCGGACGCGGCCGCGGCAGTTATGGGCGCCAACGCGCTCAGGAGCATAGTGAGGACATCGCCGGATGCGAGGCCGAGCACTCCTCGGCCGTTCACGACCAGCGCAGGGTCAGCTCCGCCGGAACGGGTCCCCCCAGGTCTGCAGCGGCACGGCCTCTGCGCTCGCTACGCTTTGCGCATGCATCGCCTCATCGCCCCCGCAGCTGTCCTCGCCGTACTCACCCTCGCCGGGTGTACCGGTCAGCCCGCAGCGATGGAGACGACGGCGGGCACCGATGCGGCGCTCAAGGCAGTGTGCGACCCCTACCAGCGCGCGTGGAATGAGTTCGGCCAGGTGGCCGATCGTGCTGGCCGGACCGAGAGCGAGATGCTGGCTGCACGTGACGCGATGCTGACCGCGTGGAGCGATCTCGAGGCTGAGGCGCGCAAGCTGGACCCCACAATCGCGGACCTCATCGCTATGAACAAGGACAGCTTCGAGAAAGGCGTTTCCGGCGCTGCACAGAGCAAGGACTACTACTCGTTGTTCCGCGACGGGTACGACGGGTTCGTGAAGCTCTGCGGTTGACCGCTCAGGCCACGAGGGGCCAGCTCAGTCCGGGACATCACATCGACTCGGTCGTCAGGTAATCCTTCGTGGCTCGTCGGACGCCCAGGCACTGTCAGGAGAGAGCACTTGCACGCTCGAGGCCCGGCGCACGACGTTTCGAGATCGATGATGTGACGTCCTCGTGGCCAGTTTCCGCTGGCCAGAACTGCATGAGGTAGCTCTCGCACGGTTCGGTCACCACAAGATCGGGGGCAGTTGTCCTGCCGGTTGCTGAGATACGGACCCGCAGGAGCCCTGATGACTTGTCGTCGGCGTCGGTGCACTCGCCCCCTCTGGCGAGAGCTCGGACGCGCCATGCACTGCCACTGACGTGCCCGGTGCGTGCTCTGCGGTGAACTCGACGATGTCCTCCCACGGGCCACCAGTGGTGACCCGTGGGCCATCACTGGGCGCAGCATCGAGTGGTTCGAGCTCGACGGCGACCGGGCCCATCGCGATCCCTGTCCGAAGATACAACTTCGGCCAGATGACCATGATTAGCCCGGTCGCCGCGAGCGGGGCAGGGGATGCAGTCGGCAGGTGCGTCACGCCATCAAGATCGACGAGTCCGTTCTCGGCGTGTACGACAGACCGTGTTCGCATGCCCTGTCCCTCTCTCCCTCTCTTCTCTTCTTCTGTCTTGAATCCGGGCACATGCGCTCTGCTTGGTTCATCGTCCAGACGCAGATAGATGTGCGCGGCGGGGAATCTAGCGGTCCTTGACGTACCTGTAGAGGCTGCTTCGGCGAATCGCCGCGATGCTGATGGCGCTGCCGATCAGCGTGGCCGCGGCCGCTGCCGATATGGGTGCCAGCGAGTCTAGGAACACCGCGAGGGCGTCACCGGGTGCGACGATCTGCTGTACGAGTAGGTACTCGCCGACGATGACCAGTCCGTAGGCGGGAAGGACCCATGATGCGGTTTCGAGGAGGACCTGCAGGGTGAGCTCTGCGCGTTGAGCGCCGGCGTGGAGGTTCCCGGCGAACTCGATTCGCCGGAGCCAGATGGTGAGGATGCCGATGATGAGGGCGAGCAGCGGAGCTGTCCAGGGGGACATCGCGGTGGTGCGCTTCGTGAGGAGTTCGGCGGTCGAGTGCCCGACACCGAGGGAGTCATTGAGTGGGCCGGTCCTCGTCTCGGAGGAGGAATCGCCGTCGGTTGCGAGAAGCAGGATCGGCTGGAGGTCCGTGTCCGGTGGCCAGGCACGGACCCAGCACTCGTCGAAGGATCCGGTCGCGGGCACCGGTGCAAGCGCTGCGCCAGAGAGGGTCGCGACGCGGCCGTCATCTGGCCAGTCGAAGACCCCGGCCACCTGGATGGTGCTCGCTCCGTCGGTGCCTGCGAGCGAGGATCCTGCTTCCGCGCCAAGCTCTTTGGCGATGCTTGCGTCCAAGGCGATTCCCGAGCCTGAGAGGCTGACCGGCAGTACGTGCGCAAGGTCGCCTGCGTACTCGATCAGCGGGGGCGCGGTGTTCGGCAGCGCTGCGAGCGGCGCCTTCGTGGTGGTCTTCCGTAACGCGATTGCACCTTCGATGCCGTCGACGGTGTTCAATCCGAGGCAACCGTCAGCCGTCACGTGCCCCGGCGCGGACACGATGGTGACGTCGCCGCCTGCGTTGCGGAAGTCCTCCTGGGCTGCGAGCACCGACGCGACCGTTGCCGTGTCGAGCAGCACCGGGGCGGCGACTGCGACCGTCCAGCAGAGGAGCCAGATGATCGCGCGGGACATGCCGGTGGCGGTGTTTCGGTGCGCCTCGCGGAGGATCTCGAGCAGCCTCATACGTCGCCGAGATCGATCACTTCGGCGCACTGGCTGATGAGGCGCGGGTCGTGGGTCGCAACGATGGTGACCCGCTCGGGGCCTGCCACTTCCTCGATGACGTCGATGACGTTGCGCGCACTTCGGGGATCGAGCTGGGCGGTGGGTTCGTCGATCAGGATCGCGTCGTACTCGCATGCGACGGCGCGGGCGAGCAGCAGGCGCTGCGCTTCGCCGCCGGAGAGGTCGCGAAACGCATTGCGTTCGCGGCCGTCGAGCCCGAAGCGTCCCATCAACATTGTGGCGGCACTGTCGGCGTCAGCACGTGAGCTGCCTCGGAGCAGATACGGGTACGAGACGACATCAAGAGCTGAGCGTCGTGGCGGGCCCACAGGGTTCTGGAACACCCAGCCGATGGAGTGAACGCTCTCTCGCAGGACTTCGCCTGCCTGCGGCTTCAGGAACCCGCCGAGCATCGACAGCATCGTGGACTTGCCGGACCCGGAAGGGCCGATCAGGCCGACGAGCTTTCCTGCGTCGACGCTGAAACTCACGTCGATGAACAGAGGCTCTCTGCCCTTGAACGCGTGCGAGACGCCGCGTGCACTCAGCCGCATGTCCGCCCCTCGCCTGGCTTCGCATCGACCTTCGCGGGGGTCTTCCCGGTGCCGAAGGTCACCGCCGTGAGACCGAGGCTGGAGGCGACGATCGTCACCGGAATGGTGTCCTTGCCGTTGGCTACGCACCCCTTCTTGCTGGAGATCGCGAAGAGCGCAGAGGGCGGGACCATGCCGACCTTCAGGGGCGTGGTGAGCTTCACCGACGCGTCGATCTCTTCCTTGCCTGCGCCGGCCGAGCGTGCCTGCACGACAGCGGGCTCGGCGACGAAGGCGCTCGGATCGGCGACCTTTCCTGATTCGTCGACGACAGCCGACGCGGCGCCGATCGTGACGGTTCGTTCCCCTGGGGCGAGCGATGCCGGCATCGACACCAACACCGCGGTCAGCGTCGGCACCTGAGTGGCAAGAGCGGCACCTGGAGTCACGGCGGCTCCGACCGCGGGGCAGGTCTGGATGGTGATCTTGTCCGCCGGTAGGACGACCACGCCGCTCAAGGCGAATGCGGTGCTGTCTGTGGCGACCCCGCGATCCCGCAGGAACTGGCGCCAGCTCGTTGACGTCGACCAGTCATACCGGCCACTGTCTGAGGTCGAGTACCCCTGCGCGTCCAAGAAGCTCTGGAGCGCTTCGACGTCGGGGCCCTCTTCACCGCCTTGGAGATCACGCCACAGCGGCCGGCTCGTGTGGATCGCGACTCGGGGTCGGTCATTGATCGAGATCGGCGCAGTCCCCGCCGCCCAGACCTCACCTGCGGTGCAATCGACGGTCGTGACCATCCCCGTGTCGCCGGCGAGCACCTGAGCGCCATCGGCCCACGTCGCCTTGGCCTTGACCTGACGCTGGTCGTCGTAATCCTTCAGCGCAACCGGCACGGTCCGGGTGCCGGCAGCTTCCTGGCCGGCGGACGGGGGCAGCGTCCTCGGGAACAGCAGAGACCCGGCGAGCACACCACCCACCAAGGCGAGAACGCATACAAGCAGGACTACGGTCATCCGTCGCATCGATCCCCCTCGGCCGTTCTGCGTCGTTGCCGCAAGATCCTATCCCGCTCCGGCTCCTCGCCCGGGCGCATCGTCCTCTATGCGCCCACGCCTGATTCAGATGGCGACACGTTCACGAGGTGGCGTGCCGATCCTTGACTATGAATTCGCTGAATGCCTAGGGTGAGGCAAAACCGCGGGCAGAGGAGCCCGCGGAACACAATGAGGGGGATAGATGAGTATTTCTATGAAGCAACGCCGCGCCGCAGTCGCCTGCGCTTCGCTCGCACTCGCTGCGGGACTGTCCGTGGGACTCGCCCCAGCTGCGATGGCCTCGGTGGGCGGCGCAAATGGCGGTGCTGGCTGCAGTTCAACGTGGGCGTATGACAACACCCTCGCCACGGCGAACAACGTCAACTGCTACCAGGCGCGCGCGAACCTTCAGCGGTTCAACACGGCCAACGGCCAGTACACCATCACGTCGGGATCCTGGGTCGGAGCCGGAGGCTGGTCCAGCACCTACGGTGGCGCGGGCTACGCGACCAGCGGCGGTTCGACCAACAAGAACTCCGCAGGCAACACCTACACGGAGTGGGGTTGAAGCAGCGCTTCGGTCTGACCGCCGTCGCCGCGGCGGCGGCGGTCAGCCTGCTCCTTGCACTTCCCGCCTGTTCGTCCGCAACACCCAAGTCATCGCCATGGGACAGCCGGATCACCCAGACCCTCCGTGACACCAAATCCGACTTCGTGCGGAAGGTGCTTGAGGATCGCAAGATCACTGCAGCGGAATACCAAGAGGCCCAAGGCAGATGGATCCGCTGCATGGAAGACGCCGGGTACGTCAACGTGACGGTCGAGAACGGCCAATACACGTTCTCCTTCGACAAGGGAGTGGACACGGGTACGGCGCAAGCGGATCAAGCTCGTTGCGACGACCAGTCAGGCCTCCCGGAACTCGAACCCATCTACCTTGCGATGCTTCCACCAGCCAAGGGCCCATCGAACGATACGAAGCTCATTCGGTGCCTCGTCCGAGAAGGCGTCCTTGACAAGGAGATCAGCGAGGACGAGTACCGCAAAGAGGTAGCTGCGGGGAACGTGGACACGACCGATCCGCATTTCCAGGCATGCCTCTTGGAGGTCGCGAAATCCATGAGCACGAATTGAAGGCGAGAGTTCTTCTCGCGATCGGACTGCTCGCCGCCAGCGTCTCGACGCTGGCGGCGTGCTCTTCGATCCCGTCAGAAACCAGCCCGAGCGCCGGCGCCTGGAAAGACACGGTTCTCGCGGCAGCGAAGACCGCCATGAGCGACTTCGCCCGCTCGGTGCTGTCGGATGGTCAGATCACCGCATCCGAGTACCGCGAATCGGTGACCCGCTGGGTGAACTGCATGCAAGACCTCGGCTTCACCGCCGAAGCAACTGAGCGCCCGGACGGCACCATGCAGTACAAGACCGAGGCTGACAAAGACTCCGTCGACTCGGAGGCTGCTGCCCATCAGAAGTGCTCCGATGAGGCCGGACTCCAGATCATCGAGAGTCTGTACACCACGATCAAAGCGAACCCTCAAAAGGCTGACCAAAGCGATCAGATCGCCCAGTGCTTCGTCAAGCACGACCTCGTCAAGGCGCCGTTCAGCGGGGACGACTACAAGAAAGCCATGCAGGAAACAGCGCAGGGCGGCACACCTCCGTGGAAGACCGACAGCGTCGACTACTTCAACTGCATGAACAACCCGAAGAGCTAGGGTGCCCGCATGCACGCTCCTGCCCGCGTCGACTCCGGACTGCTGTTGCTCTCATCTGGCACCGAAGGCGTCACACCTTCGCCGCAGGAACTCGAGGACAGCAACGGGCTGCTCGTGGTCACGGACGGTGGCGCGGCGCTCATCACCGGGATCGACAGCGGAACCGTGGAGGTCTCGCTGGAGATGGCTGAACGTGAGCCGGCACCGGACATCAACGGGTGGAACGAGATGGTCGACGTCTCCATCGGCGCTCGAGCAGGAGACCTGCGGTTGGTGACGGTGCTCGGCGATCTGGTCGATCTCCCGAGCCTTTCGTTCGACGGCCTGGGGGAGTACCGGGTGCGGTGCCTCGCATCGGGGCGCGCCCTGCGTCCCGCGGGTGTCGAGGTCGAAGGTGTCGAGCGGTACAAGCTAGTCGTGTGGAGTGCGCCTTCGACACCGTCGGTGGTTCACCGGGTCATTCCGAACAGATATCGACGGGAGCAGTGACAGACGACAGCAGCCCACCTTCTCTCCAGGATGTGGGCTGCTGTCCGCATGCCTCCCTGGTAATCCATCGATTCGCCTCTCCACGCCGGCCACAGTCCACTAGATGATCTGACGAGGCAGGGACTTCTTGGCCCGTTCCCGTCGTGCGCGACGCGATGCCCACCGCCGGCCCGTGGCACCACAGGCGAAACGAGGATGCTTGATATCTCGCAAAATCTATGTTTAGCCTGTGGTAACCACATGAATCAGCCGCACGTCAAGCGCGTCTCCTGTGGCGTGCGGACCTAAAGGGGGGGAACCAGATGATCCGTGTCAGATTCAAGGCGTTGTGTACGGCAGCAGTCGTTGCCGCACTCGCGCTTTCCGCAAGTCCGGCGTTCGCATCCGGCCCGGCGACCACAAAGAAAGCGCCGGCGGCGGCGCAGGTCCCAGCTGAGACCCGGGTTGATATTCCGTTGTCGGCGGCTCAGACGCTCGCGGATGCTCAGAAGATCCGGGAGATCGATGGCCGACCCGTGGTCGCGTACCGCTTCGAGAACAACGAGATCGTCGGCGAGTTCGCCGTGAACGGCCCTGCCTCGGTTGCCGAGTACCTGAATGACTTCGACGACCGGTACGGGACTCAGCCGCAGGTGGTCGCAGCCGTCGTTGTGATGCCGACGGAAGATGCGAAGGAGCGATTCACTTCCAGGAAGGCTGCGATCAGCGTGCCGGCTCAGGGCGACGCGTTCGTCGCCTCTCCCGCGGATTCCGCGAAGATCGACGCCATGGTGGCGGAGCGGCAGAGCGCGGCAGATCAGTCGCGCTCCGCAGTCGCTCCGCTCGCGGAGCCTCTGCCGACATGGAAGCCGAACACCGCTGACATCCAGATCAAGCGCTTCGGCGCTGACAAGATCTTCATCTCGCAGTACTACAACTGGAATGGCTCCACGGCCAAGACCGCCAACCTGAGCGCGGACGACGGATTCGAAGCCGAAGTGAACGCCTGGTCATGGGAACCGGCTCTTCAGTCCGGGATCAGAGACGGCTGCAACCTCGGCGACTACAAAGACTGGCCGTTTGCGAAGAACTACAACTGGGACTGGGAAGTTCTCGTGATCGGCAATTCGGGCATCGGACCCGTTGCATCCAATGTCGGGGCATACGCCGACTACAACGACCTCTCCGACCAGTGCAACCGCAACTCCCTGGCTATCGGGCTGCGTACTCCGCAGGTCCTCCCGGTCCGCTCCAACGGTCAGCAGGACGTGATGTTCAACATCACTGCCCCGCGAGGGAAGGACGACTTCGGTGGGATCAGCGGTCTGATCCAGCCCGTCAACGGCACGAGCTGTGTCTTGACACCGTGGCTCTCACTCACGGACTGCATGGGACTCACCAACTCCGCGAACTCGCCGCGCTACACGTTGAGCACTGACCGTGCTTGGAGCGCTCCCACCAGGTGCTGGATCTCTTCCAACTTCGGCGATGACGACCCGATCCTCTACATCTCCGGATGCTAGGTAGCCCGTCTGATTCGCAGGAGCGAACCGTGAGCAGCAGGTACTTCGTGCTGCTCACGGTCGCTGCCGCGCTCTGCATCCCGGTCCTGATCATGCTCTTCAGTCAGTATGCCGACTCACATGAGAACGTCGGATCGCAGTGCGCCTACGCGCAGCCTCCCGGCGTCGTCCTGACAGAAACCCCGATCGTCTTCGCGGCAGAGACGGCGATGCCTGCCGGCAGGCTGTGCGTGTACAAGGCGAGCGGTGGTGGTGTGATCTCGACGCAAACGGGCTGGCCGACAACCATCTTCGGCTTCCTCGCCACC
>JAITLM010000116.1 GCA_031277885.1 Microbacterium sp. | reverse complement strand
CGCTTCGGCAACGGGCAGCTGCTCGTCGTCACGGCGGGCAAGGTTCCGCCGAACCCGAGCGAGGTGCTCGGCTCCGCCCGCATGCGCGAACTGCTGAAGTCGATCGCGCGCGAGGCGATTGTCATCATCGACGCCCCGCCGCTCATCCCCGTCACCGATGCCGCTGTGCTGGCGCACAGCGCCGACGGCGCCGTCATCGTGGGCACGGTCGGCAAGACCACCTTCGAGGTGCTCGGCAAGGCCATCGGCAACCTGGAGCGCGCCGGAGCTCGTGCGCTCGGCCTCGTGCTGAACCGGGTTCCGCGACGCGGCAGCGGTGCCGCGTACTACGGCTACCAGTACCACGGCGAGTACTATCGCGGCGACGACCAGGAGCTGCCGGCAGGCAGGACCGCAGCACGTGTCGCCGTGGATGCCGCGACCAAGCGCATCTAGGTCCCTTCCTAATACCCGACGGCCGCACCATGTTATAACAGTCGTTATAGACGGTTGGGTGTGTAACGGAAGGACGCAACGTGTCTGGTGAACTTCGAGAGCAAATCATGGCGGGTGCCGCGGAGATGATGTCGCGCGGAGGGCTAGGTCACACCAGTGTGAGAGAGATCGCGAGGCATGCCGGCACTCCACTCGGATCCACGTACCACTACTTTCCGGATGGGAAGGCACAGCTCGCGAGGGAAACGATCCAGTTCGCTGGGGGCAAGGTGTCACGTGCCCTGGGAAACGCGTTGGAGCGGGGGCCCGTCGAAGGCCTGGAAGCACTGCTCGCTTGGTGGCGCCAGGTCCTGGCGAACAGCGACTACGACGCCGGCTGCCCCGTGATGTCCGTCGCTGTCACCGAGTCCCGATTCGGCGACATGGTCGACGTCATCGCGGCCGCGCGACATGTGTTTGCCGACTGGGAGCATCAGCTCGCCGGGAGCCTCATCGCGCGAGGCGCTTCGTCAACCCAAGCCGAGAACACAGCCACGCTCGTGGTGTGTGCGGTTGAAGGGGCGATCGGGCTCTGCCGCGTAGAGGGCAGCACACGCCCGCTTGACGCCATCGACATCGCACTCCGAGCAGCACTCACCAGGACCCTCGAGCAGCGAGACGGCGCATGAACCTCGGCGAACTTGGATACGAAGTGACGTCGCGCAATGGCGCACCCCTGAACGCGACACGCATCCCCTGCATCGGCGAGCCACGCGGTGTAATCCTCATCGTTCCAGCGATGGCGACCGCTGCTCGCCATTACACCTCGTTGGCAAAGTGGTTCGCTGAGCAAGGATTCACGGTGCATACATTCGACTATCAGGGATACGGTGCTTCGGCGCGTACTCCACTAAAGGACGTCTCCGCAGACATCTTCACCTGGGCGGACGACGCGTCCGCCATGCTGGAACACGTCGCCACGCTTGAGCCGAACCTCCCTATTCATTGGGTTGGCCACAGCCTTGGCGGACAATTGCTCCCGTTCGCAGATCACACGCTACTTGCAGACGCGACGATCCTATGCTCGGGAACAGGCTATTGGAGGCTCTCCGAAGGTCGCAATCGGCTGATCGCGCCAGCTCTGTGGTACGCCATCGCGCCACTCGCCACACGAATCAACGGCTACTATCCCGGACGCAAACTGAAGATTCTAGGAGACCTTCCCGCGCCAGTGATGAGGCAGTGGACACGTTGGTGCAAACATCCCAACTACATGCTGGGTGTGCATCCAGAACTTAGGCAAAAGTTCTCCGCCGTTCGTATACCGCTCACCAGCATCTCGTTCACCGATGACGAGACGATGTCTGCCGCGGCCACTGGACAACTCGAGAGCTGGTTTTCCGAAGCTCAAGTGGAGTCGAGACGGCTTTCCCCCGAGGGGCTCGGAGTCCATCGCATCACACACATGGGCATCATCAACAAGCATGTCGCATCGACGTGGCAACACGTCTTCACGAACATGACATGAGACGCGGGTCGAAAACGGCAAGACGTACTTGTTGGTCATCCGTGAGACCGGGCGGGCCGCCTACACTCAGCCATGGACTGCGGCCCGCCCGGGGAATGGAATCCGATCAGACGTGCTGCCTAGAGGGCATCTCGTAAGGCGCTTCGTGGGGAGCGGGATCTTCGAGCAGTGCCAACTCGAGTGACAAGATGCGGTCTAGAGTCGCCGGCGTGATTCTGCTCCGTGATGCGTCCCCCTCGGCGAGGAGATCGGATATGGTGGTGCGCCCGCAGCCGGTGAGCGCCGCTATCCGTCGCAGCGATAGTCCACCCGCTTTGAGGCTCCTCAGCTTCTCGGTTGCTGCACGAGCATCGACAGCTTCGATCCGAGGTGGAATTCCCGCTGCACGAGCGCGTCCTTCCTTGTATTGCGCTCGTGCATCGGGGCAGGTCTTGCCCTGGCTGTCACCTGGACAGGTTGATCTGTCTCGGCAGCCAAGAAGATAGCCGTTCGAGGTGCCGTGATCGACAGGCGTACCCTCGCCAGCCAAGCGACTCGATGCGTATGCCTTGTTATAGCGTTGGTTTGCTTCTGAACAGGTCATTGTGTCTCTGCGCCAATTCGGACAGCTCTGACGATTGCGGCAGCCTCGCGCGTAGCCCCACCGGGTGCCATGAACTTCGCTGACAGATCTTGTCGAGCCCACGCCGACAGTGCACGCGGTTTCGAACCTCGTTAGGGGCTGCTCCGCGGGAAGACGCCAGTATCTGTAGTCGCCCCGTCGCTTGACGATAGCTTCTGCGCACGACAGCAGTTCACTGCTGTTGCCGTGTGGGCACGTTGCACGTGTGCGGCAGCCCAGTCTGTAGCCCGCCGGGCTACCGTGAGGGAACTGCTCCGTGGCTGTTTGCAAGTGGTGCATGGTTTCGCGTCGCCGGCGTCAGTGGGTGTCGGCGGCCTCGATCTCGGTGCGGTCGCCGGACCACTGGGTGTGGAACGTGCCGGGCTTATCGATGCGCTTGTAGGTGTGCGCGCCGAAGAAGTCGCGCTGGCCCTGCACGAGGGCGGCGGGGAGGCGGTCGGCGCGGATCCCGTCGTAGTACGACAGCGACGAGGAGAACGCAGGAGCGGGGATCCCGGCCTGCGCGGCGGCCACGACCACGCGGCGCCAGGCGGACTGGGCGCGGGTGATCGCCTCGGCGAAGTACGGCGCGGTCATCAGGACCGGCAGATCCGGGGTCTCGGCGTAGGCGTCGGCGATGCGGTTCAGGAACTGCGCGCGGATGATGCAGCCGCCGCGCCAGATCTTCGAGATCGCGCCGAGGTCGATGTTCCAGCCGTACTCGGCGGCGCCGGCGCGGATCTCGTCGAAGCCCTGCGAGTAGGCGACGATCTTCGAGGCGTACAGGGCCAGGCGCACGTCCTCGATGAACGCGTCGACCTGGTCGGCGGGGACGGTGAAGGCCTCGTCGGGCCCCGGGAGGGCGCCGGCGACGGCGCGCTGCTCGGGGTGCGAGCTCAGCGAGCGGGCGAAGGTGGCCTCGGCGATGCCGGAGACCGGGACGCCGAGGGACAGCGCGGTCTGCACGGTCCACGCGCCGGTGCCCTTGGCGCCGGCCTGGTCGAGGATGACGTCCACGAGCGGCGCGCCGGTGGCGGCGTCGACCTGACGGAGCACCTCGGCGGTGATCTCGATGAGGTACGACTCCAGCTCGCCCTTGTTCCACTCGGCGAAGATCTCGGCGATCTCGGCCGGGCTCTTGCCCGTGCCGCGGCGGATCAGGTCGTAGGCCTCGGCGATGAGCTGCATGTCGGCGTACTCGATGCCGTTGTGCACCATCTTCACGAAGTGGCCGGCGCCGTCGTGGCCGACGTGCGTCACGCACGGCTCGCCCTCGGCGATCGCGGCGATGGAGCGCAGGATCGGGCCGAGCGTCACCCAGGACTCGTCGGATCCGCCCGGCATGATCGAGGGCCCGGTGAGCGCGCCCTCCTCGCCGCCGGAGATGCCCGCGCCGACGAAGTTGATGCCGGTCTCGCGCACGGCCTTCTCGCGGCGGATCGTGTCGGGGAAGTACGCGTTGCCGCCGTCGACGATGATGTCGCCGGGCTCGAACACCTTCACGAGCTCGTCGATCACGGCGTCGGTGCCCGCGCCGGCCTTGACCATGATGATCGCGGTGCGCGGCTTCTGCAGCGCGTCGGCGAACTCCTGGTAGGTCGCGGCGGGGATGAAGCCGGCCTCGGGGTGCGCGTCCAGCACGCCCTGCGTCTTCTCGTAGCTGCGGTTGAAGATCGCCACGGTGTTGCCCTCGCGGCTGGCGAGGTTGCGGGCCAGATTCGAACCCATGACGGCGAGTCCGACGACTCCGAT
>JAITLM010000158.1 GCA_031277885.1 Microbacterium sp. | reverse complement strand
GCGCCCGCCATCGGCGCCCAGGTCCCGGGGGTCGTCCATCCCATCCGGCCGGCATTGTCGATACCGAAGACGAGCGCGATGAGCGCGGCGGTGACGAGGATCGCTCCCGGCACGTCGAGGCGCGCCCTGCCGAGGCGGGCGGGCTCGCGGAGCACGAACGGCCCGATCGCGACCACCGCGAGGGCGATGAAGACGTTGATGAAGAACGCCCACCTCCACGAGACGGCACCGGTGAGGACGCCTCCCAGCACGGCTCCGATGGTGAAGCCCGCCGCCATGAGGGCGCCGTTGAGCCCGAGCGCGCGCGATCGGGCCGGGCCGTCCGGGAACATGGTGGTCGTCAGCGACAGTGCGGCGGGCGTGACCATCGCGGTGGCGAGGCCCTGACCCACCCGTGCCGTCAGCAGCAGGGCGGGCTCCTGCGCAAGGCCACCGGCGGCAGACGCGAGTCCGAGGATCACGATGCCGGTCAGGAACAGCCTCTTGCGGCCGAACAGGTCGGCGACCCGGCCGAAGAGCAGCGTGAACCCGGCGGCGCAGAGCGCGAACGCGGTGACGATCCACTGGAGCGCGTCCGTGGCGAACCCGAGATCGCTGCCGATGACCGGCAGGGCGACGTTGAGGATCGAGAAGTCGACCGCGAGGGTGAAGTTCGCAGCCAGGAGCACGGTCATCGCGGTGCGCTGAGAGGTCGTGAAGCGCTCGGCGCGCGCTCGGGCCTCGGGGGAGTGCAGGGCCGGTGAAGCATCGGTGTCGCTCATGGGATCCAGGCTCCGTTCTCGCGCAGGGGAGCAGCCAGATCCCTGTGCAGACCCCTCCGCCGCTGCCTAGCACCGGCAGGGACAGGCTCGCCTGCGGGGAGTGCGCGAGACTGGACGCGTGGACGGACACCTTTTCGACGCACCGGATCCGGGTGAGCTCGAGCGGCCGGTGACGGAGCTGGGCGAGTTCCTGCGCTCCCGCCGCGATCGGATCAGTCCGGACCGGGCCGGAGTCGCCAGCTACGGCAGGAGACGCGTTCCCGGTCTGCGCCGCGAGGAGCTGGCCCTTCTCGCCGGGGTCTCGGTCACCTATCTGACGAGACTGGAGCAGGGGCAGTCGCAGAACGCCTCCGACGCCATCGTCGACGCACTCGCACGCGCGTTGCAGCTCGACCCGGACGAACGGGCTCACCTGCAGACGCTCGCGCGTCCCGCCCCGGTCAAGCGCCCCCGGGCAGGGGCGCCCGAGATCGCCAAGCCTGGAGCCGTGCAGCTGCTGCATGCGATGAGCGGCGTGCCGGCCGTGCTCCTCGGACGATTCAACGACATCCTCGCCTGGAACGACGCCGGTCATCGCCTTCTCGCCGGTCACCTCGACGTCGATGCTCCGGCGAGCGCGGATGAGCGGCCCAACCAGATCAGGCTGCTGTTCCTGGACGAGCACACCCGCGATCTCTACATCGATCGGCGCGACGAGACGGCGCGCGCCGTGGCTTCCCTGCGATACGTGGCCGCGCAGTTCGCGGACGACCGGGGGCTCGCAGAACTGGTGGGCGAACTGAGCGTGAAGAGCACCGAGTTCGCGACGCTGTGGGCGGGTCACGACGTCCGCCTGTGCACGAGCGGCAGCAAGCGGTTCCGCCACCCCGAGGTCGGGGAGCTCGAGCTCGGCTTCGAAGTCCTGCACCTCCCCGAAGGCAACGGACAGCGCATCCTCACTCACGCCGCGGAGCCGGGCAGCGCATCGGCCGCAGCCCTGCGCCTGCTGACCGACGGGTTCTAGGAACCGCCTCAATCGTCGCGTCGTCGTCCTTCCTTCAGCGACGCCGACCGAAGGCCGAACTGGCAAACTTCTTGGCATAAGAATCTCAGCGAGGATCCCCGCCTCCCCGGTGTTCTCAAGGATCCTGGGCTACGCTCGGCAATGACTTGGCACATCGCTTGTCGCGATGAGCGCCGATTCCTACAGTTTTCCGTACCTGGGGCACCAACGCTCCGGAGAGCAGATCAGCAGGCCCCGCATCCGTTCGCAGCGAACGGCTCCCGACCGCCGGGCCTCCCTGAGATACCGCCAATGGAGGCGACATGACGAAATCTGTGGCTCATCAGAAGACTCCGGCGAAAGCCGCGATAGCCTCCTGGGTCGGAACGACACTCGAGTACTACGACTTCGCCGTGTACGGCACGGCGGCGGCGCTGGTACTCAACGTCCTCTTCTTCCCGCCGGAGCTGCCCGACGGGATCAAGGTGCTGCTGAGCATGGTGACCTTCGCGATCGGCTTCGTGGTCCGCCCGCTCGGCGCCTTCATCCTCGGCCCCCTCGGCGATCGGTTCGGCCGGAAGTTCGTGATGATGATCACCCTGTTCGGGATCGGCGCGTGCACCTTCCTGATCGGATGCCTGCCCACCTATGGTCAGGTCGGCATCCTTGCACCGATCCTGCTGATCGTCATCCGCATCATCCAGGGGCTCTCGGTCTCGGGGGAGCAGGCGAGTGCGATCACGATGACCCTGGAGCACGCCCCGGAGCAGCGCAGGGCGTTCGCGACGAGCTTCGTGACGAGCGGTTCCGCCTCGGGCGGTCTTCTCGCGACGGCCGTGTTCATCCCGTTCGCCGCGCTCCCTCAGGAGCAGCTGCTCGGCTGGGCGTGGCGCATCCCGTTCTGGCTCTCCGCGGTCGTCGTGATCGTCGCCTACGTCATCCGACGCACGCTCGAGGAGCCGCCGGCCTTCCTGGAGACCCAGGCCATCAAGGTTCAGCTGTCGCCGATCAAGCAGGCGACCCGTTTCCACTGGGCCACGATCATCCGCATCGCAGCCTGCGCGATGATCGCCGGAGTCAGCTATCTGTTCGCCGCCTTCTCGGTCTCCTTCGCGACCGTGGGCTACGGACTGGACAAGCCGACGATGCTGTGGGTTCCCGTCGGCGCGAGCTTCCTCGCGATCCTGTACACGCCGGTCGCCGGCATCCTCGCGGACAGGATCGGTCGCCGGACCGTGTTCATCATCGGCGCGGTCGGTGCGGGACTCACGACGGCGCCCTACCTGTGGGCGATCACGCAGGCGAACTGGCCGCTGATCTTCATCCTCGGGATCCTCTGCAACGGCCTGTTCTACTCGACCGCGAACGCGGCTTGGCCTGCGTTCTTCGCCGAGATGTTCCCGAGCCGCGTGCGCGTCTCCGGCCTCGCCACGGGCACCCAGATCGGCTTCGCGATCGCGGGGGCCATCGGTCCCGTCGCGTCGACGGCGCTCGCCGGCGCGGACCTCAAAGGCTGGGTGGGTCCCGCCGCTCTCGCGATCGGGTTGATGGCCCTGGCGACGATCTCGGCGCTCACCGCGAAGGAGACCCGCGGCTACACGCTCGACGAGATCGATGACCTGCAGCAAACCGAGCGCGAGAAGGAAGCGGTCACCGCAGCCACCGTGCTGCCTGCCAAGGCCTAGCTCCGCCTTCCTGACCCCTGGGCCCGCCGTCGCGGCCCAGGGGTCAGTCGTTCTTGCGGGGACCCGTCGACGCGCGCACCGTGAGGTGAGCCGAGATGTGATCGATGCGATCCGAGCGATCCCGCGTCGCGAACCGGCCGATGAGCATGTCCACGGCCGCTCGGCCGGCGCTCTCGCCGGGGGACGTGACCGTGGTGAGCGGCGGATGCGAGAACGACGCCCCGAAGATGTCGTCGCAGCCGACCACGCTGAGGTCGTCCGGCACCGACACGCCCAGTGCCCGGGCGATGTCGCCGAAGCACTGGAAGCCGCTGCGCAGGCACAGCCGGGCCGCCACGGTGGGTGCCGCTTCCGGGGACACCGCCAGGTACATCGCGGCCGAGTCGAGCACGGACAGCAGCGC
>JAITLM010000039.1 GCA_031277885.1 Microbacterium sp. | reverse complement strand
TCAACGACCGGGTGATCGATCTGACCTGATCCGGATCCCTCCTGCGCTCCGGATCCTCCTCCGGATCCGGTCAGCGCGCCCGCCACGCGCGTGCCACGATCGCCTGCGCGGGGCCGGAGAGCAGCAGGAGGAACATCGAGAAGTAGCCGATCACCGGCACCACGACCGCGATGAGGAGGGCGATCGCGAAAAGGCTGCTCATCACGATCTCGGCGATGAGACCGCGGCGGAGCGAGTCCGGGGCGATGTGATGCAGTTCGGGGTGACCTCGCAGATACAGCCGTGTCGCGAGCATGAGCAGCGACGAGGCGAGGAGCGCACCGATGTAGAGCCGCTTCTGCATCGCGTCGCTGTTGTCCATGGATCCGAGCATGGCCGTGGACACCGGCAGCCAGACGATCGTGAACATCCAGCCCACCTGCAGCCAGACGAGCGCGTTCGTCGCCTTCTCGACCCGGTCGAAGACGCGGTGATGGTTCATCCAGAAGACCGCGATGATGACAAAGCTCAGTGCGAAGCTGAACAGCTGCTTGTTCTCGGTCTGCACGAAGTCCAGGGCGGTCTTGTGCTCCCCCGCGAACTCGGACACGTTCTCCAGCAGCGGCAGGATCAGCAGCGTCATGGCGATCGCGACCACAGCGTCCTCGAACGCCTTCAACCGCTCCGCCGAGAGCAGCGGGCGGGTCGTCTCGATCGTGTCGCTCTGCGGATCGTCCTCTGCGCGGCTCACTCCCGAATGCTCCCGTACCGCAGGGATCCGGTCAAGACGCCGGCCGCGGACGGGGCCGGGCGGTCGGCCGGCGGGGCGCCGCGGAATAGACTCTTCAGGTGACCGTTCTGCACGACAAGGCCCTGCGCGGCTTCGCATCCGACAACTACTCCGGCATCCACCCCGAGGTGCTCGCGGCGATCGCAGAGGCCAACGATGGCCACCAGATCGCGTACGGCGAGGACCACTACACCGCGCGGCTGCAGGACGTCTTCCGGCAGCACTTCGGCGAGGGCGTCGAGGCCTTCCCCGTCTTCAACGGCACGGGCGCGAACGTGACGGGGCTGCAGGCGATGCTCCCCCGCTGGGGCGCGGTGATCGCGGCGACGACCGCGCACATCAACGTCGACGAGGGCGGGGCACCGGAGCGCATCGGCGGCTTCAAGATCCTCTCCGTGCCCACCGAGGACGGCAAGCTCACGCCCGAGCTCGTCGACCGCGAGGCCTGGGGCTGGGGAGACGAGCACCGCGCCCAGCCGCTCGTCGTCTCGATCACGCAGTCCACCGAGGTCGGCACGCTCTACACCGCGGAGGAGATCCGCACCCTCGCAGAGCACGTGCACTCCCGCGGCATGAAGCTGCACCTCGACGGCGCCCGGCTCGCCAACGCCGCGGCCGCGCTCGACCAGCCGCTGCGCGCCTTCACCCGCGACGCCGGCGTCGACGTGCTGAGCTTCGGCGGCACCAAGAACGGCGCCATGCTCGGCGAGGCGATCGTCGTGCTCACCCCCGGCGCCGCCGACGGCCTCGTCTACTCCCGCAAGTTCAACATGCAGCTGGCGTCGAAGATGCGCTTCGTGTCGGCGCAGCTCATCGCGCTCCTCGAGGGCGACCTGTACCTGCGCAACGCGCGGCACGCGAACGCGATGGCGCAGCGCCTGCGCTCCTCGCTCGAGGCGGGCATCGCCGACGGATCCATCCAGGGCGTGGGCTTCACCCAGCAGACGCAGTCGAACGGCGTCTTCGCGACGCTGCCCGACGGCATCGCCGACCGCCTGCGCGAGACCTTCCGGTTCTACGACTGGGACGCCGCGCGCAACGAGGTGCGCTGGATGTGCGGCTTCGACACCGCCGAGGCCGACATCGACGCGCTGGTCGCGCTCGTCGCCCAGGAGACCAGCCGCTGAGTCGCGTCTCCCCGCAGCACTCTTCGGGACACGGTCCGGGCTTGCCTGGGCCGTGTCCCACTTTTGGCTCTAGAACTGCGGATCCGGAGCCGAATTCGGGACATGGTGGGGCCAGAACTGGGACACGGTCAGTATCGCGACCGGGGATCCGGGCTCAGCGCAGCAGGCCGAGGTGCGCGAGCGCCTGGCGGATGAGCGTGCCGCGGCCGCCCTCCATCTCGGCGGCGAGCGCGTCGCTCGCGGCGTCCTCGGGGCTGAACCAGGTCACCTCGAGCGCGTCCTGACGCGGCTCGCACGTCCCGGTCACCGGCACCACGAACGCGAGCGACACCGCGTGCTGGCGGTCGTCGTGATACGCGCTCACGCCGGGGAGCGGGAAGTACTCGGCGACCGTGAACGGCGCGGGCGACGGCGGCAGCATCGGGAAGGCCATCGGACCGAGGTCGTTCTCCAGGTGCCGGAACAAGGCGTCACGCACGGTCTCGCCGTAACGCACGCGTCCGGAGACGATCGTCCTCGTCATCTCGCCCAGGGGCGTCGCGCGCAGCAGGATCCCGATGTCGGTGACCACGCCGGATCCGTCCGTGCGCACCGGCACGGCCTCGACGTAGAGCATCGGCAGCCGGCGTCGCGCCTGGGCCAGCTCGAAGTCGGTCAGCCAGCCCGGGTTCGCCCCGCCGGAGGCGCCGAGCCCGTCGAGACCGGAGGGCAGGCCGGACAGCGCGTCGGGGAGACCGTCGTCGTCGGCCGGATCGGGGTCGGGTGTACGTACCGCCATGGTCTCTTTCTACCAGCGTCTGCGATGCGCGCCGAGTACGGGACCGGATCCGGGGAGGGGAAGTCCGCGGCCTGGGGCAGGATGGAGGCATGGCCGAACCCGTGGAGATCGATCGCGCCGGGGTGCGCTGGACGCGACAGGGCGGGGCGCTCCCGTTGCTCGTCCTGCTGCACGGCTACGGATCCGATGAGCGCGACCTGTTCTCGCTCGTTCCGTTCCTGCCCGAGGGCGTGACCATCGCGTCGCTGCCCGCCCCGCTGAGCGCCCCCTGGCCGATGCCGGGGCGCTCCTGGTACCCGATCGACGAGCTGGAGCGGCGCGACCCCGCCTCCGTGACCGCCGCCGCCGGGGCCGTGCTGCGCTGGCTCGACGCGGAGGCGGCCGACGCGCCGTCGATCGCGCTGCTGGGCTTCTCGCAGGGCGCCTCGGTGGCGCTCCAGACGGCCCGCGAGGATCCCGAGCGGATCGCCGCCGTCGTGAACCTGAGCGGCTATGCGGCGCCAGGGGATCTGCCCGGCGACATCGCGCTGCGCGAGCGCCGCACCCCGGTCTTCTGGGGGCGCGGTTCGAGGGACGACGTGATCCCGCCCGCCCTCATCGTGCACACCGCGCAGTGGCTCCCGGAGCATGCGGAACTGACCGGACGCGTGTATCCGGGACTCACGCACAGCGTCTCGGAGGAGGAGCTGACCGACGTCCGGCGCTTCCTCGACGGCTGGCTGGACAGCCTTCAGGCTCCGGTGCCGGAGGATCCGCTCGACGCCTGACCGGGCCCGTCCTCCCGGGGGTCATGGCCGGACGAGCCGGCATCGCCGGCGCCCGCCGAATCAGGAGCCGACTCGCCTTCGGCCTCGGCCTCGGCCCTGCGGCGCTGCTCCTCCCGCTGCATGCGCGTGCCGGCATACGTGAATGCGACCATCACCGCGGCGCCGATCACGAGTCCGACGGCGATCCCGGTGCCCATGTTGTTCATACCGGCGCCGAGCCCCACGCCGACGCCCATGCCGATCGCGAGGCCGGCGCCGAGGCCCACCCGGCGCAACGTCTCGCCGGATCCCGGCCGCTGCTCTTCCATGCGTCCAGGCTAGGGCGCCGCACGAGCCCGGGACCTCCCCCCTGGGACGGATCCTGGTCAGGCCCCGGGTGGGCGCACTCGAAGGGCCGAGGGATCCACGGCCGCGACACGCCCGGGTTGCACGATTCCGGGCCGCCCGGTATCGTCGTCCAGGTCCTGTCCGCCGTGTAAGGAAGTCCCTTGATCTGAGTCGTCGCCTCCGCGTTCCATCCACGCGCTGATCCGACGCTCCTTCCTGCCCTCGCTTGTTCCGGCACAGGCATCTCCGGTCCTCGAGATCCGTCCTCTTCGCGACGTCTCGCCTCTGCACAGGACCGATCGGCATCAGCGCACCCGAACACCTTCAGGGAGCCGCCCATGTCATTCCTCACCCCCACCTCCGCGGTCGTGCTCGACCGCGTCACCTTCACCTGGCCCGACGGGTCCACCGCGCTCGACGCCGTCTCCGGCGCCTTCGGCGCAGGCCGCACCGGCCTCGTCGGCCGCAACGGATCCGGCAAGTCGACGCTGCTCCGCCTCATCGCGGGCGACCTGACCCCGACCTCCGGCCACATCACCGCGACCGGCGATGTGGCGTACCTGCCGCAGCGCCTCACGCTCGACACGCACGCCCGCGTGGCGGAGCTCCTCGGCGTGGCCGGAGCGCTCGACGCGGTCCGTGCGATCGCCGCGGGCGACGTCGACCCCGCCCGCTTCGACGAGGTCGGCGACGACTGGGACGTCGAGGCCCGCGCCGAGGCGGCGCTGGCCGAGGCGGGCCTGGATCCGTCGTTCCTCGACCGCACCGTCGGAGAACTCTCGGGAGGCGAGGCGGTGCTCGTCGCGATCGCCGGCATCCGCGCCCGCCGAGCGCCGATCACGCTGCTCGACGAACCCACCAACAACCTCGACCGCGAGGCGCGGGCTCGGCTCGGCGAGCTGGTGCGCTCCTGGCGCGGCACTCTCGTGGTGGTCAGCCACGACGTCGCGCTGCTGGAGTTCATGGACGACACCGCCGAGCTGTACGGCAGCGAGCTCAGCGTCTTCGGGGGCCCCTACTCCGAGTGGCGTACATGGCTGGATGCCGAGCAGGAGTCCGCGAAGCAGGCCGAGCGGGATGCCAAGCAGGCCTTCAAGAAGGAGAAGAGACAGCGCATCGAGGCGGAGCTGAAGCTCGCGACCCGATCGCAGATGGCGAAGAAGGCCTTCGAGGAGAAGCGCGTGCCGAAGATCGTCGCGAACGGCCGGAAGATGGCGGCGCAGGTGTCGGCGGGCAGGCTGCGCACCGAGGTCGCCGAGAAGGAGGGCACCGCGCGGGAGGCGCTCGACGCGGCAGGGCAGCGGATCCGCCACGACGCCACCATGAAGATCGAGCTGCCGGATCCCGGCGTCTCCCGGAGCCGCCGCATCGCGACGATCGGGGACGCCGAGAGGTCCTGGACGATCCAGGGGCCCGAGCGGGTCGCACTGATCGGGCGCAACGGGGCGGGCAAGACCACGCTGCTGCGACGGCTCGTCGAGGCTGCTGGCACGGCTGCGGCCGACGATGGCCCGAGTTCCGGCTGGGTCACCGTGCCGGTCGCGGATCCCGGCTCCGTTCCGAATCCAGGAGCGATCGCCGAAACCACGCCCGCAACCGTCGATTCCCGCGGATCCGCGGATTCCGTGCTGAGAACGGTGCCGCACACCGACCGGATCGGATACCTGCCGCAGCGCATCGACGGTCTCGATGAGACCGCGACCGTGGTGGAGAACGTCGCGGCGCGCGCTCCCGAGATCCCGGAGAAGGAGCTGCGCAACCGGCTCGCTCGCTTCCTGATCCGCGGCGCCGCGATGGACCGTCCGGTGGGAGCGCTGTCCGGCGGGGAGCGCTTCCGTGTCGCACTGGCGACCCTGCTCCTGGCCGATCCGGCGCCGCACCTCGTGGTGCTCGACGAGCCGACGAACAACCTGGACCTCGACACCGTGGATCAGGTGGTGCAGGCGCTCCGCGCCTACCGCGGCGCCGTGCTGGTCGTGAGCCACGACGACGCGTTCCTGCAGCGTCTGGATCTGGATCTGACGCTGGAGCTCAGCCCGGACGGCCTCGCCGAGGTCTCCCCGGCGTCGGCCCGGTGACGAGAACCGGATCCAGCGGCCGTCCAGGACGCGGGGGCAGGATGAGGGCATGAGCACCCTCGTCCGCCCCCGCAAGGGCCGCGTCATCGCCGGCGTCTGCGCCGCGCTCGCGCACAGGTTCGGCTGGCCCGTCCTCCTCA
Organism: Microbacterium sp.; assembly: GCA_031277885.1. GTDB lineage: Bacteria > Actinomycetota > Actinomycetes > Actinomycetales > Microbacteriaceae > Microbacterium. The sequence goes on along the minus strand of JAITLM010000039.1, from coordinate 12,846 downwards.
TGCGCCTGCTCGCCATCGTCCTGATGGTGTTCGCGGGACTGCCGCTGTGGGTCTACATCGTGCTCTGGATCCTCATCCCGAAGGAGAAATGAGCCCGCGGAGGCTTCCGGATCAGGCGCGCCGCGCCCGCATCGCGCGGGTGTGGCCGAGCGCCGGATCCGCCGCGAGCCGCGCATACTCCTCGGACTCTCGAGGGATCAGCGTGACGCGGCCTTCGGCGTCGCTGAGGACGCCCCAGCCGTAGCGCTTGCCCAGCGGAGACGCGCGCAGGCAGGCCTGCCCCTTCGAGAAGAACTCGTCCCGTGCCTCGCCATCCTCGGGGTCGATGCCTCGGCGCAGCGCCCAGGTGGCGAAGATGACGTCATCCGAGGTCCGCTCGAACGGGTGCTCGGCGATCATCCGGTAGTGCAGCGCCCCGATCGTCGGGACGGTCCCTGAGCTCGTCGAAGGGCCCGCGGGCGGTTCCTGTGCGTGGTCCGTCGGGCAGTCCTCCGCCACCTCGATGAACGTGTTCGTGTAGTTCGTGGTGTGCGCGGCCATGCGTCCATGCTCGCACCGCACGGCGGCGCAGGGCTTGGAGATCCGCGACAGGATCGAAGGCGGCCTCAGCGCCCGCCGAGGTAGCGTCGAGGCATGGAGCCCGCCGACCCCTCCGCCCGTCCGTGGCATCGAGCCCGCCCGGCCTCGGCCCTGTGCCTGTCCGCCTGGATCCTCGCCGCACTCGCGTGGGTCGTCGCCTCGGGCGCCACGCTGCGGTACCTGCACACCGAGGCGAGCATCGTCAGCATCGTCTGGATCCTCATCGCCGTCGTCTGCACGGCGCTCGCCGTCGTCGTCGATCTCCTGACCCGTCGCGCGCGCGGCTCCGGCGTGGGGGCTGTCGTGCTGCACGCGCTCGGCAGCGCCGCCACCGGCCTTTCGTTCGGGTTCGCGATCGCAGACGCGGTGATGGTGAGCCGCGGCTATGCCGAGCCGAAGGGATACGTGCTCGCGATGGCCGCCCTGGTGCCGACAGCGCTCGGCGTGCTGATCTTCTTCGCCCCCGAGATGCGAGAGCGCTCCCGCCGAGCACGCCACCAACGCGGAGGACGGCAGGAGCGCTGAACGGGACGCCCCCGCTCGGGCTGTGCGGGCCGTTGCGCCCAGGGCGGATCCGCCCCCGAATGTCCGCGGCAGCCGCGAAGATGGACGGATGAGCGACGCTTCGACCGGCTCGGCGCACCGCGTGCTCGACCGCTTCACCCCCGCGACCCAGGACTGGTTCCGCGGGGCGTTCACCGCACCCACCGCCGCCCAGGCGGGGGCGTGGGAGGCGATCTCGGGCGGGAGGCACGCGCTCGTCGTCGCGCCGACCGGATCAGGCAAGACACTGTCGGCCTTCCTCTGGGCGATCGACCGGGTGTTCCGCGAGCGCACCGCCGAGGGCGCCGGCGCGGAGGAGGAGCACCCTGCGACGACGCGCACCTCGAAGAAGGACGCCGAACGCCCCGGCCGCACCCGGATCCTCTACATCTCGCCGCTCAAGGCCCTCGGCGTCGACGTCGAACGCAACCTGCGCTCGCCGCTCATCGGGATCGGCCAGTCCGCCCGCCGGCTCGGCGTTCCGGCGCCCGCGGTGACGGTGGGCGTGCGCTCCGGCGACACGACCTCGTCGGACCGGCGCCGGCTCGTCGTGGACCCGCCGGACATCCTCATCACCACGCCCGAGTCGCTGTACCTCATGCTCACGAGCCGGGCCGGCGACACCCTGCGCGACGTGCACACGGTCATCATCGACGAGGTGCACGCGGTCGCGGCGACCAAGCGCGGCGCCCACCTCGCGGTCAGCCTGGAGCGGCTCGACCAGCTGCGCCGCGCGGCCGGGGCCGAGGCCCCCGTGCAGCGCATCGGCCTCAGCGCGACCGTGCGCCCGATCGACGAGGTGGCACGGTTCCTGGGCGGCGCGCAGCCCGTCGAGATCGTGGCGCCTCCCGCCTCGAAGACCTTCGACCTGCAGGTCGTCGTGCCGATCGAGGACATGCTCAATCCCCCGCCCCCGCCGGGCACCGACGAGACCCCGCGTCCCTCCGGCGCCGAGCGCGCAGAGGACTTCGGCGCCGACGCGTTCGGCGAGAACACCGAGATGACCGGATCCGTCTGGCCGCACGTCGAAGAGGCGATCGTCGACAGGATCCTGCAGAACCGCTCGTCGATCGTGTTCGCGAATTCGCGGCGCCTCGCCGAGCGGCTCACCGGGAGGCTGAACGAGATCTACAGCGCGCGGATCGGGCTCGACCTGCCGGCCGCCATGGTGCCCGCCGCCATGATGGCTCAGGCGGGCTCGACCGCCGGGGCGGATCCGGTGCTCGCGAAGGCGCACCACGGCTCGGTGTCGAAGGAGCAGCGGGCGATCGTCGAGGAGGAGCTCAAGTCGGGTGCGCTGCGCTGCGTCGTCGCGACGAGCAGCCTCGAACTCGGCATCGACATGGGCGCGGTCGACCTCGTGATCCAGGTGGAGGCGCCGCCCTCGGCCGCATCCGGACTGCAGCGCGTGGGCCGGGCCGGGCACCAGGTCGGCGAGATCAGCCGGGCCTCGCTGTTCCCCAAGCACCGCGGCGACGTGCTGCACACCGCGATCGTGACCGAGCGCATGCTCGCCGGGCAGATCGAGGCGATCAGCGTGCCGCGGAACCCGCTCGACATCCTCGCGCAGCAGACCGTCGCCGCCTGCGCGCTCGAACCGCTCGACGTCGAGCAGTGGTTCGACACCGTCCGCCGCAGCGCGCCCTTCGCCGCTCTCCCCCGCTCGGCGTACGAGGCGACGCTCGACCTGCTCGCCGGACGATTCCCCTCCGACGAGTTCGCCGAGCTGCGTCCGCGCCTCGTCTGGGACCGCGACGCCGGCACCCTCACCGGACGCCCCGGCGCGCAGCGGATCGCGGTCACGAGCGGCGGCACGATCCCCGACCGCGGGCTCTTCGGCGTCTTCGTCGCCGGGGAGACCACCGGCGCACGCGTCGGCGAGCTCGATGAGGAGATGGTCTACGAATCGCGGGTCGGCGACGTGTTCACGCTCGGCACCACGAGCTGGCGGATCGCCGAGATCACGCACGATCGGGTCAACGTGATCCCCGCCTACGGGCAGCCCGGCAAGGTGCCGTTCTGGCACGGTGACGGCCTCGGGCGCCCTTTCGAGCTCGGCGAGGCGCTCGGCGTCTTCAACCGCGAGGTGCAGGGGGCGACCCCGGAGAAGGCGAGGGAGCGGCTCAGCGCGGCCGGCCTCGACGACCGCGCGCAGGCCAACCTGCTCGCGCACCTCAACGAGCAGAAGGAGTCGACGGGCACACTGCCCACCGATCGCACGCTGACCGTCGAGCGCAGCCGCGACGAGATCGGCGACTGGCGCGTGATCCTGCACTCCCCCTACGGGCAGATGGTGCACGCCCCCTGGGCCCTGGCGGTGAACGCCCGCATCCGCGAGCGCCTCGGGGTCGAGGGATCCGCCGTGGTGAGCGACGACGGCATCATCGTGCGCGTCCCGGACGCCGACGCGGAGCCGCCCGGCGCCGAGCTGTTCGTCTTCGAGCCGGAGGAGCTCGAGCGCATCGTGACGGACGAGGTGGGCGGATCCGCGCTGTTCGCCTCGCGCTTCCGCGAATGCGCGGCGCGCGCGCTGCTCATGCCGCGGATGAACCCCAACCGGCGCACCCCGCTGTGGCAGCAGCGGCAGCGCTCCGCCCAGCTGCTCGAGGTCGCCCGCAAGCACCCGACGTTCCCGATCATCCTGGAGACGCTGCGCGAGGTCCTGCAGGACGTCTACGACCTGCCCTCGCTGCGGCGCCTCGCGACCGGCATCGCGGAGCGGCGCATCCGGCTCGTCGAGGTGCAGACCGCGCAGCCCTCGCCGTTCGCCCGCGATCTGCTGTTCGGCTACGTCGGCGCGTTCATGTACGAGGGCGACTCCCCGCTCGCCGAGCGCAGGGCCGCCGCGCTCTCGGTGGATCCGGCGCTGCTGGGCGAGCTGCTCGGCACGGTCGAACTGCGCGAGCTGCTGGATCCGGACGTCATCGCCCAGTTCGAGCGCGAGGCGCAGCGACGGGATCCCTCCCGCCGGGCGCGCGGGGTCGAGGGCGTCGCGGATCTGCTGCGCCTGCTCGGACCGCTCGACGCGGACGAGGTCGCGGAACGGCTCGAACCGGCCGATGCACCGGACGCCCTTCGTCCCGCTTCGCTCGCTCAGGGACCGGAAGCCGACCGGTCCCTGAGCGAAGAGCGCAGCGACGAGACGAAGGGCGTGGCCGAGGCCGGGGCCCACCTCGCCGCCCTCGTCGACGCACGCCGGGCGATCGAGGTCACGATCGGCGGCGTCCGCCGGGTCGCCGCGATCGAGGACGCCGGGCGGCTCCGCGACGCCCTGGGCGTGCCGCTGCCCGTCGGGATACCGGTGGCGTTCCTGGAGCCGGTCGCGGATCCGCTCGGCGACCTCGTGGCCCGGCATGCCCGCACGCATGGCCCGTTCCTCGGGTCTGCCGTCGCCGCCCGGTTCGGACTCGGTTCGGCGATCGTGCGACAGACGCTGCAGCGGCTCGAGGCCGACGGCCGCGTCACGAGCGGATACTTCCTGCCGGATCCCCCCGGCGCCTCCGAGGCAGGCGCGCGCGCGTCCGCGACGTCCGCGGGCCCGGACGAGACGGAATGGTGCGACACGGAGGTGCTGCGACGGCTGCGGATGCGCTCGCTCGCGGCCATCCGCGGCAGCGTCGAGCCCGTGCCCCCTGCCGCGTTCGCGCGCTTCCTCCCCGAGTGGCAGCACCTCGCGCGGCCGCTCGAGGGCATCGACGGAGTCGCGACCGTGATCGAGCAGCTCGCGGGCGTGCCGATCCCGGCCAGCGCCTGGGAGTCGCTGATCCTCCCGCAGCGCGTGCGCGACTTCACCCCGGCTCTGCTCGATGAGCTGACCAGCTCGGGCGAGGTCGTCTGGGCCGGCCACGGGGCCCTCCCCGGCCGCGACGGCTGGGTCTCCCTGCACCCGGCGGATCTCGCGCCGTTCACCGTCCCGTTCGCCGCGGAGGCGCCGGAGCCGGGATCCCTCGAAGCGCAGCTGCTCGCCGCGCTCGCCTCGGGCGGCGCGTACTTCTCCGCGCAGCTGCGCGAAGCCACGGGGGCCGACAACGAGGCCTCGGTGGTCGAGGCGCTCTGGAACCTCGCGTGGTCGGGGCACGTCACGAACGACACGTTCGCGCCGATCCGCGCGCTGCTGAGCGGCGGCAACCAGGCGCACAAGGTCGCGCGCCGCGCCCCGCGCGCGCGCACCTTCCGGGGGATGTCGCTCGCGCGGCCGGCCTCCGCGCCACGACCGCTGAACGTGGGAGGGCGCTGGTCGCTGCTGCCGGAGGCGGAGACGGATCCGGCTCGGCGCGCCACGGTCTCCGCGGGCCTGCTGCTGGACCGGTACGGCGTCGTCACACGCGGATCCGTGCAGTCCGAGGGCCTGCCCGGTGGTTTCGCACAGGCCTACCGCGTGCTCGCGGGCTTCGAGGAGGCGGGTCACTGCCGACGGGGTTACGTGATCGAGAAGCTCGGCGCCGCCCAGTTCGCCGCCTCCGCCACGATCGACCGGCTCCGCACCTTCGCCGGGCTCGCGGATCCCCCTCCCCGGACCGCTCGCACCCTCGCCGCGACCGACCCCGCCAACCCCTACGGGGCGGCGCTCGGCTGGCCGCGGCGCGACGGAGCCGACACGGCCGCAGGCGCAGTCTCGCACCGGCCCGGCCGGAAGGCGGGCGCGCTGGTCGTGCTGGTCGACGGCGCCCTCGCGCTGTACCTCGAGCGCGGCGGCAAGACCGTGCTCGCGTTCACGGACGACGAGGAGGAGCTGCGCGCCGCGACCGCCGACCTCGCGGCGACGGCGAAGGCGCGGCGGCTGGAGACGCTCACGGTCGAGAAGGTGAACGGCAACGGGATGTACGGCACGACCGGCGGCGCGCTGCTCGGACGGCTGCTGCAGGAGGCGGGGTTCGTCGCCACTCCGCGCGGCTACACGCTGCGGAAGACCCTGTGAGACGTGCCGGATCCGCGACGGCCTCGCGGGGCGCGTACCCTGGCGGCATGATCCGCGAGTTCGCCGCCGGATTCGGCACCCTGGTGCGCGGATTCGGCCTGTGGCGCACGCATCCTCGCCTGCTCGCGCTCGGACTCGTCCCGGCCGCGATCAGCTTCGTCGTGCTCGCGGCCGCGCTGATCCCGCTGGGCCTCTCGCTCGGCGGGATCACGGCCGGGATGACGCCCTTCGCCGACGGCTGGATCGCGGGGTGGCGCGACGCACTGCGCGTCGCCCTCGGCATCGTGCTCTTCATCGCGGCCGCGGTGCTGTCGGGGCTGGTGTTCACGGCGCTCACGCTCACGATCGGCGACCCGTTCTACCAGCGCATCTGGCGCGAGGTGGAACGGTCGCTGGGAGGACCCGAGCCGACCGGCGAGACCGGCTTCTGGAGCACCGTCGGCGAGGGTCTGCGCCTGATCCTGCTGGGGGCGCTCGTCGCCCTGCTGACCCTGGTCCTGGGCTTCATCCCGCTCGTCGGCGGCGTGCTCGCGACCGTGGCGGGCGTGCTGCTGTCGGGCCGGCTGCTCGCGCGGGAGCTGACCGGGCGGGCCTTCGACGCCCGCGGCCTCGATCACGACGCCCGGCTGCGCCTGCTCGGCGCGGGGCGCGCGCGGGTGCTCGGGTTCGGCGTCGCCACCCAGCTCTGCTTCATGGTTCCGCTCGGCGCGGTCGTCACGATGCCCGCGGCGGTCGCCGGATCCACGATGCTGGCCCGCGCCCTGACCGACCGCGCCGACGTCGACGGATCCGGGAGCCGCACCGGAGAGGCGTCCGCGCATGCCTGAGGGCGACACCGTCTACCGCGTCGCGCACCGCCTCGACGATGCGCTGCGCGGCGGCGTCGTCACCCGGTTCGACCTGCGGGTGCCCGGGCTCGCGACCGCCGACCTCACCGGGTCCGTCGTGCACGCGGTGGTTCCGCACGGCAAGCACATCCTGATGAGGATCGGCGACGCGACGCTGCGCTCGCACCTGCGCATGGACGGCGCCTGGCACCTGTACCGTCCCGGCGAGCGATGGCGGGCGCCCGGTTACACCGCCCGCGCGATCGTCGGCACCGCGGAGGCGGTGGCCGTCGGCTTCGACGTCTCGATGCTGGCGCTCGTCCCCACCGCGCAGGAGGACGCGCTCGTCGCGCACCTCGGACCGGATCCGCTGAGCGCCGACTGGGACCTCGCCGAAGCGGCGCGACGCCTCGGCGCCGACCGGCGCCCGATCCACGTCGCGCTGCTCGACCAGCGCAACGTCGCGGGCTTCGGCAACGAGTACGCCGCAGAGCTGCTGTTCCTGCGCGGAGTGCGCCCCACGACGCCCGCGACCGACGTCGACGTCACGGCCCTGCTGGAGCTCGGGGCGCGCACGATCCGCGCCAACCGCGATCGCCTCGACCGCACCTTCACCGGCGTCGCCCAGCGCGGCCGCACCACCTGGGTCTACGGACGCGCGCACCGCACCTGCCGGCGCTGCGGGGCGCTCATCGAGAGCGGAGAGCTCGGCGCGGATCCGACCGAGGAGCGCCGCACCTTCTGGTGCCCCCGCTGCCAGCGCTGACCCGGGCGCCCGACACGCGCGAACTGCGTGCACGGGAATAGATCCGCGGTCGTCACGGTTGCAGATGTATCCGGGGAAAGTCCCGGGCACGGGAGGTTTTCGTGGGCAAGAACTACGTCGACATCGAGGACGGCCAGGGCGGCACGCTGCGCTATCGCAAGCACGCCAACGGCCGCGGCCTCATCGCGCACGGTGCCAAGGTGCACCCGCAGGCGGTCGTGGAAGCGGGCGCCTACGTCGAACCGCGCGCGAAGGTCGGGGCCGGAGCGCGCGTCGCGCGCGGGGCCTGGATCGAACCCGACGCGGTCGTGGGCGTGAACGCCCGGATCGAGGCCCATGCCCACATCGGGCAGGGGGCCGTGATCGGGGACGGCGCCAGCATCGGCGTGCGCACCGAAGTGGGGGCGGGAGCGCACATCGCGCGCGGCGCCCGCATCGGGGACGACGAGATCATCGCCGCCGGCATGACGCTGGACACCGACCGCAAGGGCCTCTGGCTCGCGGCCTGAGCCGCGCCGGCCGAGCCGCATCGCGCGCACACGATGGGCGCGCGTCCCACGGGCGCGCGCCCATGGTGCGTGCCCGTGGTGCGTGCCCGTCTGCGGGCTCGGTCGTGATCAGGGGATCCCGAGTCCTCGCCGGTACGCTGAACCCATGAGCAGGCGAGGCGCATCCGGCGGACGCAAGCCCGCGGTGCGCTCCGCGAAGGGCGGCGCCCGCAGCACCGCCGGCGGTCCGGCCGCCAAGGGCAAAGGCGGCGGGAAGCCCGCAGGAAAGTCCGCGCCGCGCGGCAAGAAGGCGGAGAAGGTCGTCTTCGACGCCCCGGCCCCGGTCGCGGAGGAGCCCCGCACGCTGCGCCTCGGCGCCGTCCCCGGCGCGACCCCCGGCCGCTGGATCGACACCTGGAAGGAGCGGATGCCGCGGGTGACGCTCGAGCTCGTGCCGCTCTCCTTCGCCGCCCAGCGCACCGCACTGGCCGAGGGCGCCGTCGACCTCGCGCTCGTGCGCGGACCGTTCGACAAGGACGGCATGCACGCGATCCCGCTCTACGAGGAGCTTCCCGTGGTGATCGCCGGGGCCGAGTCGCATCTGCTCGCCGCCGAGGAGCTGTCTCCGGCGGACCTGGAGGGCGAGACGCTGCTCACGACCCGCGAGGATGTGCTGGGCGACCTCGACCTCCCGACGACCCCGTCGCTGATCCCTCCGCTCGGGACCGTCGAGGACGCGGTCGCCACGGTCGCCTCCGGCGTCGGAATACTCGTCGCGCCCATGTCCCTCGCGCGCCTGCATCACCGCAAGGACGTCGACTGCCGGATCCTGCGCGACGCGCCCGTCTCACCGGTGCTCCTGGCCTGGCCCGCCGACGCCACGACGCCCGACATCGAGGCGTTCGTCGGCGTCGTCCGAGGGCGCCGCGCCACGTCGTCCCGCTGAACACCCGCCCGGTCGTCGAGCGAGCCGGCGAAATCCGGTCACGCGAGAACCGGTCGTTGAGCGAGCAGGGCCGCGGGCCCAGCGAACACCTGGTCGTTGAGCGAGCAGGGCCGCAGGCCCAGCGAGACGAAACGCGGCGCCCTCTCGAGAGCACCGCGTTTCGTCCCCGTCGCCTCCGGCGTCTTCGTTCAACGACCGGGGGGTCGGTCGACCGCGTGCGCTCAGGCCGCCTGGGCCATCTCCGCGGTCGCGGTGACGTGCAGCACATCGCCCGACGCGTCCACGACCACACGGCCGCCGTCGTGCAGCGCGCCCGAGACGAACAGATCCGCGATGCGGTCGTCCACCTCGCGCTGGATCAGGCGGCGCAGCGGACGCGCCCCGTACTCCGGCTCGTAGCCGTGCTCGCCGAGCCAGGCCACGGCGGCGTCGGTGACGTCGAGCGTCACCTCGCGCCCCGCCAGGCGGCGAGACGTCGCCTGCAGCAGGAGCCGCACGATGCGGCCCAGCTCCTCGCGGCTGAGCTTCTGGAACAGCACGATCTCGTCGATGCGGTTCAGGAACTCGGGCCGCATGGCCTCACGGAGCTTGCCCATCACCCGCGCCCGCAGATCCTCCTGGGAGGCGAACCCGTTGGCCGAGGAGTCCTGCGACGCCACGAACCCGAGCGCGCCCGAGCGCGACGCGAGGAACTCGGATCCGATGTTCGAGGTCATCACGATCACGGTGTTGCGGAAGTCGACCGTGCGGCCCTGGCCGTCGGTCAGGCGCCCGTCGTCGAGCACCTGCAGCAGCAGGTTGAACACGTCGGGGTGCGCCTTCTCGATCTCGTCGAACAGCACGATCGCGTAGGGGTTGCGCCGCACGCGCTCGGTGAGCTGCCCTGCCTCGTCGTAGCCGACGTATCCCGGAGGGGCGCCGACGAGCCGCGACACGGTGTGCCGCTCGCCGAACTCGCTCATGTCGAAGCGGATCACGGCGGTCTCGTCGTCGAAGAGGCGGTCGGCGAGGGCCTTGGCCAGCTCGGTCTTGCCGACGCCGGTCGGGCCGAGGAACAGGAAGGATCCGACCGGCCGGCGGGCGTCGCCCATGCCGGTGCGGCTGCGGCGCACGGCCCGCGCGACGGCGGCGACCGCGTCGTCCTGGCCGATCACGCGCGCGTGCAGGTCGGATTCGAGGTCCGCCAGGCGCTCGCGCTCCGTCTCGGAGACGCGGCTGACCGGGATCCCGGTCGCGCGCGCGATGACCGCGGCGATCTCCGCCTCCCCCACGATTGCGGGCTCGGAACCCGTGCGCGCGGCCGTGGCGCCGGCGTCGTCGATCCGGGCCTGCACCGCGGCGATCTCGTCGCGGATCCGCGAGGCCTCCTCATAGTGCTCAGCGCCGACCGCGGCGTTCTTGCGCGCCTCGAGGTCGGCGAGCTCGGCGAACAGCGCCGCGACGTCGGTGACGACGCCGAGACGGAGACGCAGCCGCGCCCCGGCCTGGTCGATGAGGTCGATCGCCTTGTCCGGCAGCACCCGGTCGGGCAGGTACCGCGCGCTCAGCTCGACGGCGGCGCGGATCGCGTCGTCCGTGTAGGCGACCGCGTGGTGCTGCTCGTACGCGGGCTTGAGGCCCTCGAGAATGCGCACCGCGTCCTCGATCGAGGGCTCGGCCACCTTCACGGGCTGGAAGCGCCGCTCGAGGGCCGGATCCTTCTCGATCCGGCGGTACTCGGAGAGCGTGGTCGCGCCGACCAGGTGCAGGTCGCCCCGGGCGAGACGCGGCTTCAGGATGTTTCCGGCGTCCATGCCGCCGCCCTCCCCGGATCCGCCCGCGCCGACGACCGTGTGCACCTCGTCGATGAAGACGATGATCTCGCCCTTGTGCGCGGCGATCTCGTCCATGGTCTTGGTCAGTCGCTCCTCGAAGTCGCCCCGGTAGCGAGTGCCCGCGAGCATCGCGGGCAGATCCAGCGCCACCACGCGGCGGTCCTCGAGCTGCGCCGGCACGGCGCCGTCGACGATCGCGCGGGCGAGGCCCTCGACGATCGCGGTCTTGCCGACGCCGGCCTCGCCGATCAGCACCGGGTTGTTCTTGGTGCGACGGCTGAGGATCTCGATCGTCTGGTCGATCTCGTCGGTGCGGCCGATCACGGGGTCGAGCTCGCCGGCGCGCGCACGAGCCGTGAGGTCGAGACCGAACTGGTCGAGCATCGGGGTCTCCGATGCGCCCTGTGCGGCCGTCCCGTCCTGCTCCGGCGCCGTGCTCGCGGGCATCGGCTCGCGCAGACCCTGAGTCAGGGCCTCGGCGGTGACGCCGGCGCGGGCGAGGATCTGGCCCGCGGGGGCGTCCTGACCGAGCACGAGCGCGAAGAACACGTGCTCGGGCTCGATGTAGGTCGCGCCCGACGAGCGCGCCACCTGATAGGCGTGGAACAGCGCGCGGCTCGCGCTCGGGGTGATGGTCGCCGCCTCGACGTCGGAGGGCTCACCGGGCGCGGGCAGGCGCGTGTCGACCGCATCGACGATCGCCTGCGGGGTCACGCCGATGTTGCGGATCGCCTGGTCGACCGCGTCGTCCTCGACGATCGTGCGGAGGACGTGGAGCGCGTCGAGCTCGGTCTGCCCGCGCTCGAGCGCGAAGCGGCCTGCGCGCTGCAGGATGCGCTGGGTGCGCACGGTGAGGAACCGGCTGAGGTCGATCGACCGGGTCTGCCGGGCCTGCTCACCGGCGAGGTAGCGGGCGAGGAACTCGTCGAACGAGCCCGAACCCGCGTCGGTGAAGTCGTTGGGCATTTCGCTTCCTCTCAAACTTGAGCGTTGTGCTATCAAGTTCAACGCGGCCTCGCCGCTCGTATTCCCGCTCCCCCTCTCGTGTGTTCCGGAGCGTTTCGGCGCGGCTCCGCCGACCCCTGCCGCTCGCCTAGAATCCAGGGATGGCCTCGCTTCTGTATGTCGGCGTGCGCCCTGAGCTGGATGCGGCGACGGCGGAGCGCGCGTCCTTCCGTGTCGCCCTCGGCGTCGACGCCGACGCGCTCGACCGCATCGACCTCACCACCGCCGCGCTGCCCGACGACGTCTTCGACCGCTACGCGGGCTTCGTGATCGGCGGCTCCCCGTTCAACGTCACCGACGTCCGCAAGTCCCCGACGCAGCGACGGGTCGAGGCGGATCTGGAGCGCATCGCCGAACGCGCGATCGACGGCGCCACGACCGCGTTCTTCACGTGCTTCGGGATCGGCGTGGTCACGCGCCTCCTCGGCGGCGACGTCGGCATGGACTCACCGGAGGAGGCGAGCGCGGCCGAGATCCGCTGCACGACGGACGCCGCGACGGATCCGCTCTTCGGCCCCGCGGGCCCGGTGTTCCACGCCTTCACGGCGCACAAGGAGGGCTCGGCCGAGGTGCCGCCGGACGCGGTGCTGCTCGCCGGCAACGAGACCTGCGCGGTGCAGGCGTATCGCGTGGGCGCCGATCTGTACGCGACGCAGTTCCATCCCGAGCCGTCCCCGCGAGACTTCGCCGACCGCATGGTGTTCTACCGCACCACGGGCTACTTCGACCCCGACGCCTTCCACACGGTGCAGGAGGCCGTCCTCGGATCCGTCGTGACCGAGCCGGCCCGCATCCTGCACCGCTTCGGCGAGCGCGCCCTGACTCGCTGACCCTCCCGCCCTCGCTGCCCTCGCTGCCCTCGCGGTCCCTTCTGACCGCGAGACTCCAACTGGGCGACGAGACTGCGCCTCTTTGACGCAGTCTCGTCGCGGAGATGAAGTCTCGCGGTCAGAGAAGGGG
>JAITLM010000033.1 GCA_031277885.1 Microbacterium sp. | reverse complement strand
GGACGAGATGCCGCCGAGGGCATAGCCGACCCGGACGCGGCGGGGGAGCGCGGTCATGCGCCGATCGTAGGGGCGCTCCTGCGGATGAGAGCGTTCGATGCGGCGGATCCGTCACCCGGGCGCGCCGGGAGTGGGGGATCCGTCGCATCAGGGATGGTGTGCACGTGGGGTGGTGCGGTGGGCCGGCGTGCGAGGGCACCGCTGGTTTGGGGCGCACCTCCGCGTTTTGGGGCGCGTTACGCCGGGATTCGGTGGCGAGGCGCGCCCCGAATGGGGAGGGTGCGCCCCAAACCCGGCCTGGCCCGGCCAAACCCGGCCCGGCCCGGAACGGCCAAACCCGGCCCGGCCGGACCCGGCCGGGCCGGAACGGCCACGCCCGGCATGCTCAGCGCTGCGAGGTGGCCCACTCCTCGGGACCCGTGGATCCGGCCGGGTACTCCTGCATCGGGACCGCGCCCGAGCGCCAGGCGTCGAGCGCGGGCTGGATGATCCGCCAGCACTGCTCGGCCGCGTCGCCGCGGACGGACAGCGCGACGTCGCCGTCGAGGATCTCGCTGAGCACCTCGGTGTAGGCCAGCAGCGTGCCCTTGCCCAGGCCCGTGGACAGCACGTCGCGGCGCAGGGCGAAGGGATCGTCGCCGCCGTTCACGTTCAGTTCGAGCTCGATCCGGTCGGGGCCGAGGGAGAAGCGCAGCACGCCGCCGTCCGTCGGCGTCCCCGTGAGCCCGCCGGGGATGTGCCGCACGGGTCGGAAGGTCACCACGATCTCCGCGCAGCGCTCGCCCAGGGCCTTGCCGCTGCGCAGCGTGAACGGCACCCCTGCCCAGCGCGCGGTGTCGACCTCGCAGGTGATCTCGGCGAGGGTCTCGGTGCCGCGGGCCGGATCCACCCCCTCCTCGTCCGCGTACGAGGGCACGGAGCGGTCGTCGCTCGTGCCCGCCGTGTACCGGGCGCGGCGGGTCGAGGCGGCAGGATCGTCGCCGAGGATCCGGGTCGCGCGCAGGGCGGCGGCCATCGCGTCGCGCAGGTCGATCTCGTCCAGATCCGCGGGCTGCTCCATCGCGAGGATCGCGAGCACCTGCAGCAGGTGGCTCTGGATCATGTCGACCAGGGCGCCGGCCTTGTCGTAGTAGCGGGCGCGGTTCTCCAGGGCGAGCGACTCGTCGTAGCGCACCAGGACCGACTGCACATGGTCGGCCGACCAGACGGGCTCGACCAGCCGATTCGCGAAGCGCACGCCCATGATGTTGAGGATCGTGGAGCGCCCGAGGAAGTGATCGACGCGGAAGACCTGGTTCTCCGGCACGATCCGGGTGACCAGGGCGTTGAGCGCGGCGGCGCTCTTCTCATCGCTGCCGAACGGCTTCTCGAGTGCCAGCACCGTGCCCTCGGGCAGCGGGATGTCGACGAGCTTCTCGCAGGCCGCCTCCGCGACGGCGGGCGGCAGGGCGAAGTAGATCACGAGCGACCCCTCGACGCCCTCGATGAGCCCGGCGAGCGACGCGCGGTCGGTGACGTCGGCCTTCACGTAGGTGGTCCCCGCGATCCGCGGGAGCTGGTCCGTCGCGTCGACGGTCGCGAACGCGGTGCGCACGGCCTCCTGCCAGCGCTCGTCGGTCCAGTCGTCGGATCCGGCGCCGCGCAGCACCAGGGTGCGGTCGGGCTGGCGCTGCAGGAGCTGCGCGATCGCGGGCAGGAGGAGCCGGGAGGTCAGGTCGCCGGAAGCGCCGAGGATGAGCAGCGTCGTCGGGGTGGTCATGCGCCCACGATACGTTCCGTCGTGCGGATCTGTCTGCGATCTCGGCGGGGAGCCGGATCCGTCCCGCGGCGGGCGTTCCCCGGCGCCGGGCACAGCGGTCCGTGCCAGACTGCGGAGAATGGAGACCCCTCCGATCGAGGACTACGCCCTGCTCAGCGACGGCCGCACCGCCGCACTCGTGTCGCGGGCCGGCAGCATCGACTGGTTCTGCGCACCGCGGCTGGATTCCGCCTCTCTGTTCGGCGCTCTGCTCGGCGGCGTCGAGCAGGGGCACTGGAGCCTGCGCCCCGTGGAACCCGAGGCCACCGCCTCCCGGCGCTACGACGGCGACACGTTCTGCCTCGTGACCCGGTGGGAGTGCGCCGACGGCGTCGCCGAGGTGCGCGAGTGGATGCCGATCCTGCTCCCGAAGGATCCGGGGGCGCTCGAGGGGGCGAAGGCGGCGCTGGGAGCCGACCGGACGGACATCGTCCGCCGGGTCGTCGGGATCAGCGGACGGATGTCCTTCGCCCAGGAGCTGCGGCTCCGGTTCGACTACGCCAGGGCGCTGCCGTGGGTGCGTCAGACCGGGAGTCTCGAGTCTCCCGAGCTCACCGCGACCGCGGGACCCGATGCCGTCGTGGTGCGCGGCGGCGACCTGCAGCCGCGCGGCCACAGCCATGTGGGCACGATCGAGGTGGCGGCAGGGGAGAGCAGGGATCTGACGCTCACATGGTTCCCTTCGTACCGTCCGTCCCCCGAGGCGCTCGACGTGGACGACGCGGAGCAGGCGACCGCGGCCTGGTGGGGCGACTGGGCGGCGGGCATCGCGCACGAGGGCCCCCACGAGGACGACGTGCGGCGCTCGCTGCTGCTCCTGCGCGCGCTCACTAACCGCGAGACCGGGGGGATCGCGGCTGCCGCGACGACCTCGCTGCCCGAGGAATTCGGGGGCGCGCGGAACTGGGACTACCGCTACGTCTGGCTGCGGGACGCCGCGCTCACGCTCGAGGCGCTGCTCGCGCACGGCCTCGCGGACGAGGCGCGCGCCTGGCGGGACTGGCTGCTGCGGGCGGTCGCGGGGGATCCGGCCGATCTGCAGATCATGTACGGGCTCGCAGGGGAACGGGATCTGCTCGAGCGGGAGATGCGGTCGCTGCCGGGATACGCCGGATCCGCGCCCGTGCGGGTGGGCAACGCCGCCGCGGAGCAGTTCCAGGCGGACGTCTTCGGCGAGGTCATGGTGACGCTCGCCGCCGCCCGCCGGGCGGGCCTCGGCGAGTCGGCGCGGTCCTGGTCGCTGCAGCGGGTGCTCCTGCGGCAGGCCGAGAAGCAGCTGGACCATCCGGACAACGGCATGTGGGAGATTCGCGGGGATCCGCAGTTCTTCACGCACTCCCGGGTGATGCTGTGGGCGGCGTTCGACCGCGGGGTGCGGGCGGTCGAGGAGGACGGGGTGCACGGCCCGGTCGAGCGCTGGCGGGGCGTGCGCGAACGGCTGCGCGCCGAGATCGACGAGCACGGGGTGCGGGACGGGCACTTCGTGCAGCACCGCGCCACCGACGAGGTCGACGCCGCGCTCCTGCTGATCCCGCGCACCGGATACTGCGCTCCCGACGACCCGCGGATGCTGGCGACCGTGGAGCGGATCGAGCAGACGCTCGTCGCCGGCGGGTTCGTGAACCGGTATCGCACGAGCGCCGGCGTGGACGGCCTGCCCGGGGGCGAGAACACGTTCCTCGCGTGCTCGTTCTGGCTCGTGGAGCAGTATGCGGTCACCGGGCGCATGGCCGAGGCGCGCGCGCTCATGGACCGCCTGTGCGCCCTGCGCAACGATGTCGGCATGTTGAGCGAGGAGTACGACCCCGTGGGCCGGAGGCACGCCGGGAACACGCCCCAGGCGTTCTCGCACCTGTCGCTGGTGCGCGCCGCCGACGCGCTCGCCGCCGGCCTGCACCGCAGGCGCTGACCCGCGTCCTGTCGAGCCGGGCACGGCGGCGAACCGGGCGCGCGGTCGAGCCGGGCGCGGCGCAGCGGCGGCGGGCCGGGCGCTCTCGGCGCACCCTCGCCCTGCCGGAGCCTCTCCCCATTCCCCACCTGCGAGTCGTCCCCGTCAGCGGTGCCTATGGCGTGCGCTGACGGGGACGACTCGGAGGTGGAGAGGGGGCCTCAGGCGTTGATGAGGAGGGTGTCCGCGATCGGGCGGCGCTCACGCGGGGCGTTCTCGCGCTGCTGCAGCTCCTCAGGAGCGGTGCGGATGTCGCCCAGCTCGCCGACGGCCATGACCGAGATCGGGGTGAAGTCGGAGCTCAGGTCGAACGCGGCGGAGATCGCGTCGCGGTCGAAGCCGCCCATCTGGTGCGTGGAGAGACCGTTGGCGTGCGCCTGCACGGTGAAGTGCGCCGCCGCCTGGCCGGTGTCGTAGAGCGCCCAGGTCATGGGCTGGCCGTCGCGCGTGGTCTCGGCGACGAACACCACGAGAAGCGCGGCGTCGCCCGCCCAGGCGCTGTTGAAGCCGGCGAGGGTGCCGAGGACCTTGGCGTGCTCCTCGGAGCCGCGGCGGGCCACGATCACGCGCCACGGCTGGGTGTTGGCGGCGGTCGGCGCCCAGCGGGCGGCCTCGAGCGCGCTCGCCAGGGCCTCCTCGTCGATGGTCGAGGCGGCGTCGAAGATGCGGGTGCTCCAGCGCTCGGCGAGGATGTCGAGGATCGGGGCATCGGTGACCGCGGTGCGGTCGGCGGCGGGAGTGCTCATGGCGATGAGGCCTTTCGGGTCGGTGGATCTGCTGCCGGACCCCATCGTCCGCACCCTGAGGCTAACAATGCATGCGTATGAATATTCCTGGGACTCGATCCGGATCCTCCACCGACCGCGAGACTCCAACTCCGCGACGAGACTGCGCTCCGCAACCGCAGTCTCGTCGCGGAGTTGGAGTCTCGCGGTCAGGGGCACCCGCCAGGACCGACCGGCCCGGACCCACCGGCCCGGACCCGCCGGCCCGGATCGACCGAGCCGGCTCAGCCCTTCAGTGCCTCGGACAGCTTCACGCGCGCGCCCATGCGCAGCAGCGAGTTCTCGTAGATCTTCGCCGCCACGAGGATCGCGCCCACGCAGGCCACGAGCAGGATCGCCAGGGACGCCAGCGGCTC
>JAITLM010000210.1 GCA_031277885.1 Microbacterium sp. | reverse complement strand
GCGATGGACAGACGTTCCGGATCGCTGAGCGCGAAGAGCACCGCGGTCAGCTCGATCTCGGAGCGCTCCGGATGCGGAAGGTCGGTGGCGCCTGGCATGGTTCGATAATACTTGTACCTTCCACGTGAGGCGAGTAGTCTGCTCAACGTTCGAGAATTCTCGAACGGATGAGGAGCAGCCGATGACCACCCAGCCGATCGCCGTGCCGCGGATCCCCGACCCCGGCGCGCTGCCCGCACGGTCCGCCCGCGCCCGCTTCGGCTTCGTCCTCGCGATCGTGGCCCAGGTCCTCATGATGGCGGGGGCCAGCGCGCCGTCGCCGTTCTATCCGGTGCTCGCGCAGCACCTCGGCTTCGACGCGATCGTGATCACCGCAGTGTTCGCCGTCTACGCCGTGGCTCTGCTCCTCACACTGCTCACCGCCGGGTCGCTCTCGGACCACATCGGACGGCGCCCGGTGATCGCCGTCGGCCTCGTCCTCCTCGCCGCCAGCATGGTGCTGTTCGGGAACGCCGGATCCGTGATGCTCCTCGTGCTCGCCCGGATCCTGCAGGGCGTCGCGAGCGGACTCCTCATCGCGTCGCTCTCGGCGACCGTCCTCGACCTCGCACCGCCCGCACGCCCCGCGACGGCGGCGCTCTGGAACGCGCTGAGCCCCGGGGTCGGCCTCGCCGCGGGCGCGCTGGTCGCCGCACTCGCGCTGGACGCGACGACCGACGCCCTGCGCGACGTGTTCCTCCCGCTCGCCGTCGTCTACCTCGTGCTCGCCGCGCTGGTCGCGATCGCCCCGGAGACCGCGCCGCGGCTGCCCGGCGCCTGGGCCTCGCTGCGCTTCCGGCTCTCGGTGCCCTCGGGCATCCGTGCCGAGTTCTGGCGCGCCGCACCGGCGGTCATCGCCGGCTGGGCGACCGGCGGGCTGTTCCTCTCCCTCGGCGCCACGATCGTCCGCAGCGAACTGGGCGGAACCGCGCACCTCTGGCAGGGGCTCGCGGTCGCCCTCCTGGCAGGCGTCGGCGCCGTCACGGCGTTCGCGATCCGCCGCCGCAGCGCCCGGACGATCGTGCTCTTCGGCACCGCCGCACTCGCTGCCGGCACCGCGCTCTCACTGCTCGCGCTCGGACTCGGCTCCCTGCCCGCCTACCTGGTGGCCGCGTCCGTGACGGGCATGGGCTTCGGCACGGCGTTCTTCGGGGTCGTCGGATCCCTCGCTCCGCGCATCCCCGCGACCCAGCGCGCAGACGCCTTCGCCGTGCTGTACGTGCTCGCGTATCTCGCCTTCGGCGTTCCCGCGGTCGCCGCCGGGGTGCTTGTGGCGCCCCTGGGGCTCGGGACGGTGTGCCTCGCCTACGGGGTCGTCGTCATCGCGCTGTCGCTGATCGCGCTCGTGCTCCGCGCCCGTCGACGCGCCTGAGCCGCGGATGCGGGCCGGCGACCCGCCCGGCCGCACGAGTCACCGACTGTTCATCCGCGGGCAACCCGGTGTCCGCCTGGGGTGGCCAGTGTCGAATCGGATCCCGCGCGCGGACGGTCGACGCCCGGAGCGAGGATCCGCACCCGCCCACGCATCCCCTGGAGACCCCCGTGCCCCTGCTCCCCCCGCGTCGCACGCTCGCCGTCGCGCTCGCCTCATTCCTCGCCCTCGGCGGATCCGTCGTCTCGGCGCTTCCCGCCGCGGCCGCCGACAGCCCCACCGATGTCAAGGACGCCTCCTGCGTCGTCGGAGACGCCCGCGCCCTGTGCGCGCCCGTGGGCGAGCTGCTCGACGTGCGCGTCGGCGATGTGCACCCGACGCAGCCCTCACTCGGCTACGACGAGGTCTACTACAAGCTCGGCCGCTACGACACCGAGCTGTCGAAGGACGCCGTCAACAAGAAGTTCGCGGACTGGTGCGAGGCCAACGGCCAGCAGGACGCCGCGAGCGCGCAGCCGAACGCTACCCTTCTGGATCCTTCCTCCTTCACCTGCACGGTGCCGGTCGGCAGTGAGACGGCCGACACGATCGCCCCCATGAAGACCGTGGTGATCGGCCCGCAGGGCGTGCTGTACCTCACCGACGGGCACCACACCCTCACCTCGTTCCAGGAGAACAGCGGCCCCGACGTGCACGTGCGGCTGCGCGTGCTCGGCAACCTGTCCGGCCTCTCGGACGCCGACTTCTGGGCCGCGATGCAGGCGAACAAGTGGACCTGGCTGCGCGACGTGAACGGCGACGCGATCACGCCCGCCCAGCTGCCGTCGAACGTCGGCCTGTCGAACTTCGAGGACGACCGCTTCCGCAGCATCCTCTACTTCGCGCGCGACATCGGCTACTCCGCCGACGGCGCCGTGCCGTTCCAGGAGTTCTACTGGGGCACCTGGCTGCGCACCCGCACGGACATCCCCGTCGCGGGCTGGAACCAGGACGACTGGGCCGGATCCCTCGCGCTCGTGAGGCAGCTCGCCCAGGCGCAGGTCGCGCTCGGCGCCGGCACCGTCGTCGATCCGCAGTCCGGCTACACCGCGGGCGACCTCAGCGTGCTCGGCGCATGGAACGACGGCAAGGCCGAGTCGAAGGGCGAGTGGGCCAAGCTCGCGAAGCCCTACTCCGACGCCAAGCCCGGCAAGCTCGCCTACATGACCGAGTACCGGCTGCGGCACGTGACGCCCGCGCCGACCGCGCCTGCGGCGCCGGCCGCGCCCGCCGCCGTCGTCTCCGGCGCCTCGCCCGCCGGCTCCCACGTCGCGACGAGCTGGTCGGCGCCCGCCGACGGCGGCTCGGCGATCACCGGCTACACGGTGTCCCTCGGTGCCGGCCTGTCGTCCGAGGTCGACGCCCGCAGCACGTCGTTCACGTTCGACGCAGTGCCCCCCGGGTCCTATTCGCTGACGGTCACCGCCCACAACGCGATCGGATCCACCGCCTCGGCCGCGACGCCCGTGACGGTCGCCGACCCCGCCGCCGTGCAGGGATCCGTCGCCATCTCGGGCGACCTGCGTCCGGGTGGATCCGTCACCGTCACCGCGAACGGCCTCGCCGCCGACGTGGCGGGCTTCGCGGTCGAGGTGCACTCGGACCCGGTCTCGCTCGGCACCGGATCCACGGACGCGTCCGGCACGTTCGCGCTGCAGGCCGCGCTGCCCGCGTCCCTGCCCGCAGGGGCGCACACGGTCACCGTCTCCTTCCACGGGACCACGGTCGCCACGGCCGCGTTCACGGTCGCGGGCGCGGGCGCGGGCGGATCCGGCACCGGTCCCGGTTCGGGTTCCGGTTCGAGTTCGGGTTCGGGTTCGGGTGGCTCGGGTTCGGGCGCGCTCGCGACGACCGGATCCGCCGCGCCGATCGGCCTCGGCATCGCCGGCGCGGTCGTCGTGGCCGCGGGCGTGCTGCTGCTCGCCCGTCGCAGGGCCGGCGTCGCGCAGGACTGACGCACCACCGCGCTGCGCTGAACAGCACTGAAGAGAGCCACGAGGGCGCCCGGCCGGATCCGGTCGTGCGTCCTCGTGGTTCGGTCGTGGTTCCCGTCGCGGCCGGTTCGGGGCGCACTTCCCCGTTTTGGGGCGCCCCACACCCGGCACCACGGACGTGGCGCGCCCCAAACCGCCGAAACACGCCCCAAAACCGGGGGCACAATCCCGAAACGTTCAGACCGGGAACTGCCACCTCGTCGGCGCAGCCCGGCACTCAAACCCCGTTCGGGGCGCACTCTTCCGTTTTGGGGCGCCCCACGCCAGGATCCACGGACGTGACGCGCCCCAAACCGACGGAACACGCCCCAAAACAGACCGAGCCCGCCCCAAAACAGACCGAGCCCGCCACAAGACGAGCGCCGACCGGGCCGGAGGGCGTCAGCGCGGGCCGCGGCGGAAGAGCCCCGCGAACAGGGTGTGCAGCAGCGGCAGCACGGAGACGCTCATCAGCACCGTGCCCAGCACCGGGTTCGCCGCGAGCACGAGTGCGCCGCCGATGAGCAGCGCCGCGAAGAGGAGGCCCGAGACGCCGCGGCGGATGAGGCCGTCGATGCGGTCCAGGCGTCGCTCGATGCGCGAGGTGTCGAACGTGACGGATCCCTCGTCGACGCGCGTGACGAGGTCGTCGATCCGCTTCGGCAGCCGCCACAGGATGCCCGCGTTCGAGACGGCCTGCCGCGCGAAGTCCTGCACGAGGTTGCCGCTCTCGTCGGCCAGCAGCCTGGTCGCGTAGGGCTCGATGGATTCCCAGATGTTGAACTGCGGATCCAGCCCGCTGCACATTCCGGAGGTGAGCGAGACGGCGCGGATGAGCAGCAGCAGCCCCTCCGGCAGCTGCACCGGCAGCGACCGCATCGTATCGCCGAACTCGACGGCGAAGCCCTGGAATTCTCGGGGATCCACGTCGCGCAACTCCGCGAAGCCCATGCCGCCGAAGCGCGCGAACAGCGCGGAGAGCGCCCGCTCCAGCTCGCGGTTCTCGGCCGAGGGCATGAGCACGCCGATCTCCTGCGCGGCGGCGACCATGCCCTTCCCGTCGCGGGACGCGGCCGCGATGAACAGCGTCCGCAGCCCGTGCCGGATCCCTTCCGGCACCTCCGCCATCATCCCGAAGTCGATGAAGGTGAGCCGCCAGGCGGGGTGGACAGCGCCCGGCGTCGAGGACCCCGAAGCGGAGGAGGAACCCGAAGCTGTCGAGGACCACGAAGCGGAGGAGGACGCCGAGGACGCGCCCGGCATCCCCGCACCGCCCGCACGGTGCGGGGTCACGAAGATGTTCCCGGGGTGGGGATCCGCGTGCACGAATCCGTGCGTGAAGAGCTGGTCGAACATGACCTCGGCGAACACGCGGGCCACGTCCGCGGGGTCGATCCCGGCCGCGCGCAGGGCGTCGACGTCGTTGATCTTGATCGCCGTGACGTCGGAGAGCGTGAGCACGCGGCGCGTGGTCCGCTCCCAGGCGACCCGGGGCGCGTCGACCCTCGGGTCGTGCGCGAAGTTCTCGGCGAACCGCTCGGCGGCGGCCGCCTCGTGCTGGTAGTCGATCTCCTCGAGGCTGGTCTGCGCGAACTCCTCGACGAGGGCAGGGGCGTCCACGCGATCGGCGATGAACCGGATGCGCCGCAGCCATCCCGCGACCCGGCGGAGCGCCGCGAGGTCGGTCGCGACGACCTGGTCGATCCCCGGCCGCTGCACCTTGACCACGACCTCATCGAATCCCGCGTCGGCGGCATCCGCCTCGGACAGCCGCGCCCGATGCGCCTGACCGAGCGAGGCCGCGGCGAGCGGGGTGTCGTCGAAGGAGGCGAACGCGCGCGAGAGCGGAACCCCCAGCTCGGCTTCGGCGAGCGCGCGGATCTCCGCGATCGGGACGGGCGGCACCTCGTCCTGCAGGCCCGCGAGCTCGGTCGTGATCTCGGGCGGCAGCACGTCGAGGCGCGAGGACATGAACTGGCCGACCTTGATCATCAGGCCGCCGAGTTCGACCGCGAGCACGTGGAAGCGCTGCGCGAGCACGCGCATCCGACGCTCGCGGGAACTCTCCGCGACGCGCGTGAAGCCGATCCGCGGCAGCACGAGCTCGAACCACCAGGTCTGTATGAGCACGCGCGCGGCGAATCCCAGGATCCGCCGGTAGCGGGCCCGCAGCGGAGGGCCCTGATCCTCGGCCGCGCTCGGGCGCATCGCCGGCGACGCCGGATTCCGATCGTTGACCATGACGATGTGCCTCCTATCCCATCTTCCTGCGCCGGATCCGGCCGAGCGACCCCCACGCGACCGCCGCGCCGAGCACGAGGCACAGGGGCCGGTAGACGAGGCGGTCGAGATCGCGGAAGCGCGCACTCGGATCCGGGAGCCGGAGGACCCGCGTCGCCACGACACCACCGGCGAGTCCTCGAGCAAGCAGCGCGGCGGCGGCACCCGCGCGGATCAGCCGTGCGACCGGCCGTTCACCGCCCGCACCGCCGACGACTGCGGCACCGCCGAGAGCCAGTGCCGCCACTCCCGCCGTGGGGCCGGCGGCCGGCACGTGCGCGGATCCCACGACCGCGTCGGCCAGCGCATCCGCATCCCGCGCCGGCCACGAACTGCCGGCGGCCCAGAGGACATGAAGGAGGCCGACGGCGGCGAGCCCGGCCGCACCGACGACCCGACCCGCGATCCCGGACGCGCCGAGCGCGCCGATCACCGGTTGCGGGGGCGAGGCCGCGGAGTCAGCCCCGGCCCCGAGTTCTGCTGACTCCGCCGAACCGCCCGCCATCAGTCGGCGAGGATCGCGTACAGACGGCGGCGCGCTTCGTCGAGCACGTCGATCGCCTGCTGCACCTGCTCCGGAGTGCCGGTGCGCGCGACCTGCGCCGCCGCGCCCGCGAGGTCGACCCCCGCCTTCGGCAGCGCGCCGAACGATGCGGCGCCCGCACGGGCGCCGGAGCTCTCCCACGGCGGCGTGCCCGCCTCATCGGCGACGGCACGACCGGCCTCGGTGAGCGAGTAGGTCTTGCGTCCGCCCTGCTCGGCAGCCTCGATCAGTCCTTCGTCCGCGAGCAGCTGCAGCGTCGGGTACACGGAGCCCGCGCTCGGCTTCCACGAGCCGCCGCTGCGCTCCTCGATCTCCTGGATGATCTGGTAGCCGTGCATCGGCTGCTCGGCGAGCAGGGCGAGCACCGCGGCCCGCACGTCGCCGCGCGCCATGCGCGGGGCCTGAGGGCGCTGGTCGAAGGCGGAGCGCAGGTGCTCCATCGCCTCCCAGAGGCCTGCGGTCGGGTTCATCCCTGGGCGTCCGCCGAAGCCGCGTCCCCCGCCGGGTCCGAACCCCGACCCACCGAATCCACGCGGTCCGAATGTGTTGTCCATGACGACCTCCTCGATTCCTGCTCGTCTCGAGCGATAGTTAACGATATGTCGCTATGTATCGGAAGGGAAGAGCGGATCCGGATCCGTTCCGGCGATGCTGGGCGAGGAGACTCAGCTCGCGCGTCGACCGGGCCCCCACGTGTGGACGCGCTCTCAGCAGATCGATAGGATTCGGGCACCCGATGCCGACCGACCCGAACGGCGACTGCAATGACTGATGCCCCTCCTCCTTCGTGGTACCCCGATCCTCAGGACAGCGCGCTTCTGCGCTGGTGGGACGGCGCTGCGTGGACCGCGCAGACTGCTCCCGCCAACGCCACCGCCGACCCCGCGACGGCGAAGACACCGCCCCGGCGTCATCCCTGGTGGGTCATCGCACTCGTGCTGGTGGGCGTCATCCTGTTCGGTGGCGTGCTGGCACGGGTCACGCCGGTGCTACTGGCTCTCGCGGTTCTGGGAGCGATCGGCCTCGCTGTCTACGTCTTCATCCGCGGCGGCGCACCGCGACTCTTTCTGCGTTCCCGCACGTCCGGCCTTCTTGCGCTGGGAGCGGCACTGCTCCTGATGATCGGCGGCGGCGCCGCCAACGGGGCCACTCAGCCGGCGACGGAGACCGCCGCGGTCTCGACGACCGAGACACCGCACGCGTTCGCGGCTTCTAAGGCGACGCCCACTCCCACCCCGACCGTAATCGAGGAGATAGACGTCGCGACAGCGATCCCGTTCGAGCGTTCGACCGTGGACGACGCCACTCGCGACCTCGGCACCACCGAAGTCGTCACCGCGGGCGTCGACGGTACGAAGGTAACGACCTACCGCGTGACGAAGGTCGGCGGGAAAGAGACAGGGCGGACCCCAGTTCGGGAAGCCGTCACCGTCGCGCCGATCACCGAGGTCACCGCCCGCGGCACGCGCGAACAGCAGGCTGCGGCGCCGGCACCCCTCGTCGCGCAGGAGCCTTCGGGGGACTGCGACCCGAACTATGCCGGCGCATGCGTTCCCATCGCCAGCGACGTCGACTGCGCCGGAGGCAGCGGCAATGGTCCGGCTTACGTCAGAGGGCCCGTACGTGTGATCGGCACGGACATCTACGACCTCGACCGCGACGGAGACGGTATCGGCTGCGACAAGTAGCGCCACGCCCGGCCCTCGTCCCGCCACGCCCTACGGTGGAAGCATGACGATCACCGCCGCGGCAGACGGTTCCGCCCTGGGCAATCCCGGACCCAACGGCTGGGCCTGGTACATCGACGACGGCAACTGGGCCGCCGGCGGATCCCCCCACGGCACGAACAACCAGGGCGAGCTGCGCGCCGTGCTCGAGCTGCTGCTCGCGACCGCGGACGCCGCGGACGAGAAGCTCGTGATCGAGTGCGACAGCCGGTACGTGATCGACTCCGTGACGAAGTGGATGCCGGGGTGGAAGCGCAAGGGCTGGCGCAAGTCCGACGGTGGTCCCGTGCTCAACCGCGATCTGCTCGAGGGCATCGACGAGGCGCTGCGGGGGCGCGACGTGTCGTTCACCTGGGTCAAGGGCCACGCCGGACATCCCCTGAACGAGGCCGCCGACCACCGCGCGAACGCTGCGGCGACGGCCTATCAGAAGAAGCGGGATCCGGACCGGGGTCCGGGCTTCTCGCGCGGCGCTGCGGCGGCAGCCGCTTCGGCGCCTTCCGCTGGATCCTTCGCCCTCCCAGTCGTGGCGCCCTCCGCCGCCCCTGCACCGGCGCTCTGGGCCGAGGCCTCCGACCTGCTCGACGGCCTCGATCTTCCTGCCGACACGGCCCCGACCGAGCTGCGCGTGACGCTCAGCGCCGAGGAGCGCGCCCGACTCCGCGACCGCGCCGACGCGCAGGGCGTGACCCTGGAGGAGGCGCTTCGTCGCCTGATCTGAGCGCATCGGATGCCACACTGGCCGGATGTGGATCGGATGGATCGAGTTCGACATCCTGCTCGGAGACGTGCACTCTCTGAAGGAGAAACGCAGCGTGATCCGGCCGTTGCTGGCCGATCTCAGCCGGCGGGCCGAGGTCGCCGTCGCCGAGGTGGGCGCGCAGGATCTGCACCGCCGCACGATGCTGGGCGCATCCGTGGTCGCCGCGCACGCCACGCACGTCCGCGATGTGCTGGATCAGGCCGAGCGCCTGCTGGTCGAGCAGCATCCGGAGATCACCGTGCTGTCCACGCGGAGGGGCCTGCACAGCAGCGAGGACTGACCTCGGTTCCCTACCCCCGGTTTTGGGGCGTGTCCCATCGTTTTGGGGCACCCTAGACCACGGATTCGTGGCGAGGCGCGCCCCAAAACCGGGAGGTACGCCCCAAACGAGGCCTACAGCCCAGGCCGCACCCCGATCCCGGAGCTACCGCCCCGCGAGCAGATCGCGCAGCCGCGCGGCCTCGTCCGCGGGCATCGAGTACGCATGCTCCGGAGCCGGATACGCATGCTCGCGCACTTCGTCGGCATAGGCGGTCACACCGTCGATCGCGGCGGATCGCAGGTCGGCGTAGCGCTTGACGAACTTGGCCGCGCCGCCGTCGTAGATCCCGAGCAGGTCGTGGAAGACGAGCACCTGGCCGTCCGTGGCGGATCCGGCGCCGATCCCGATCACCGGGATGTCGAGCAGCGGCATGAGCGCCGCCGTGACCTCGCTCGGCACCGCCTCGACGACGAGCAGCGAGCATCCCGCGTCCTGCAGCGCGATCGCGCTGTCGATCACCGCGAGGGCGGCCTCGGCCGTGCGACCCTGGGACCGGTATCCGCCGAGCGAGGTCGCCGTCTGCGGGGTGAGGCCCACGTGGCCGACGACGGGGATCCCCGCGGCGACGAGCGCCCGCGCCCGGTCGACCGAGGTGCCGCCGCGCTCGATCTTGACGAGGTCGCAGCCGGTCTCCTTGATGAAGCGCTGGGCCGTGGCGAGGGCCTGCGCGTCCGAGGTCTCGTAGGATCCGAACGGCAGATCCGCCACCAGCAGGGGCTTCGTGAGTCCGCGGCGCACGGCCTTCGTGAGCATGATCATCTCGTCGACCGACACCGGCACCGTACTGTCGTAGCCGAGCACGGTCATCGCGGCGGAATCGCCGACCAGCACCATGTCGACGCCGGCCGCCTCGACGATCTGCGCGCCGGGGTGGTCGTACGCGGTGACCATCACGATCGGCTCGCCCGCGGCCTTCTTCGCCGCGAGGTCGCCGAGCGTGAGCCGGCGCGTGGGGGCGGCGTGCGCGCTCATGAGAGGGCCTCCGTCAGCAGCACATCGACGGCGTCGTCGACCTGGAGGATGGCGTTCGACCGGTCGACATGCACCACGGTCGGCGCATAGTCGGCGAGGTCCGCGGGCGAGTAGTCGGCATAGGAGATGACGATCACCGTGTCGCCGGTGTGCACGAGGCGGGCGGCGGCGCCGTTGACCTGGATCACGCCGGATCCGCGCCGTCCGGCGATCGTGTAGGTCTCGAACCGGGATCCGTTGTCCACGTCGACCACGTGCACCTGCTCGTGGGGGAGGATGTCGGCCGCCTCGAGCAGGTCGGGGTCGATCGTGATGGATCCCACGTAGTGCAGGTCGGATCCGGTGATCGTCGCGCGGTGGATCTTCGACTTCAGCATGGTGCGTCGCATCAGGCGTCGCCTCTCCCGTCGGCAGAACGAAGGATGTGGTTGTCGATCAGTCGTGCGGCACCCACGCGGGCGGCGACGGCGAGCAGCGCTTCGCCGTCGAGCCGGGTGACGACCTGCAGGTTCTCCACGTCGCGGAGTTCGAGGTACTCGGG
>JAITLM010000147.1 GCA_031277885.1 Microbacterium sp. | reverse complement strand
ATCGCCTCGCGCGCGATCGACTTCAGCAGTTCGCGCATGCGGGCGGAGCCGAGCACCTCGCTCGGGTTCGGCGGAACCTTGCCCGCCGTGACGACGAGCAGCTGCCCGTTGCCGAAGCGCTGCGCCACCTCGGCGATCGTGGCGCGACCGGCCAGCACGTCCGAGATGCCGGCGCCGCGGGGCAGGCCGAAGACCGTGTCGATCATCGGGCGGCGCAGGTCGCCGTCGATGAGCACGACAGGCTGGCCGCTGGAGGCGAGCGTGACGGCGAGGTTCGAGGAGATCGTCGACTTGCCGTCGCCGGGCAGCGGGCTCGTGACCACGATGATGCGCGGCGGGTTGTCGACGTCCATGTACTGCAGGTTCGTGCGCAGCTCGCGCATGGCCTCGCCGATGCCGAACAGATGCGCGCTCTCGCTCGAGCTGCTGGTGCCGCCGTCGAAGGGCAGCAGACGGTTGTCGGCCGTGAAGGTCTTCTCTTCGGGGATCGTGCCGACGACCGGCTTGCCGGTCTCGCGCTCGACCTGCTCGACCGAGCGGATCCGGCGGTCGAGCGTGTAGCGCAGCAGTCCGTAGCCGACGGCGATCGCGAGGCCCACCAGCGCGCCGAGCGCGAGCGCGAGCTTCGTGTTCGGCGACGACGGGGAGTCCGGGAGCCGCGCCGAGTCGATCGGGCTGAGGAAGACCGCACCCTTCTTCGCGGGGTCGGTCGTCTCGAGGCGGTTGACTTCCGCGCCCATCGAGCGGACCCACGCCTCGGCGACATCGCGCGCCTTCTCCGGCGTCGCGGCGTCGGCCGTGACCTTGAGCGTCGTGGTGTCGACCGTGTTGGTGACCGTGACCTGCTTGACGAGCTGGTCGGCGGAGACGCTCAGGCCGAGGTCCTTGATCACGCCGTCCGCCACCGCACGGGACTGGCCCAGCGCGACGTAGGTCTTGACCCGGCCCGCGGTCAGCGAGTTCCCGAGCATCGCGGAGCTGAGATTGCTGTCCCCCGCGTCTCCCGTGGTGTTCGCCTGCACGATCGCGGAGGCGTCGGCGGTGTAGACCTTGGGCTGCAGCAGGGTCCATCCGAAGGCGACGGCCACGCCGAGGAGCGTGATGAGGACCATCCCGAGCCAGTGCGCACGGAACACCCGAAGATACTCACGCAGATCCATACGGGTGGTTCCCCCTCGCTCGGCTCACCCTGCGAGGGCGACAGTCAACGGCGTCTCGATGCTACCGGACGCGCCAACCCGGCCGCGACAGGCACGAACGACCCGCTCGGGCGGTCAGCGCCGCGCAGGGCTTCGCGGCCCGCGACCGGGCATGATGGACGCATGACCGATGACGCTCCCGTCTCCCGCCGCCCGCTCTGGCGCCGGATCACGGGCAGCTTCCTGTTCCAGCTGTGCGCGGCGTTCGTCGTGTTCGGGCTCATCCTGTCTTTCGTCGCCAAGCCCTACTGGGTGCCGTCCGGGTCCATGGAGGAGACGCTCCAGGTCGGCGACCGGGTGCTGGTGAACCGCCTCGCGTACCTGGGCGGTGCCACGCCGCACACCGGCGACATCGTCGTCTTCGACGCCGACGAGGCCTGGGACGGCGGGGCACGCGCACCCTCGAACCCGCTCACCGCGGCGCTGCGCTGGATCGGAGAGGTCACCGGCTTCGGGCCGTCCGGTCCGCACACCCTCATCAAACGCGTGATCGCAGGCCCTGGGCAGACGGTGAGATGCTGCTCCGCGGACGGCAGGCTCATCGTCGACGGCAAGCCGCTCGACGAGCCGTACGTCTTCCAGGACTTCCCGTTCCAGCCCGGAACGCTCGACTGCACGACGAGCCCGGTGTCGCCCCGCTGCCTGCCCGAGGTGACCGTGCCCGCGGGCTCCTACCTGGTGATGGGCGACCACCGCTCGAACTCCTCCGACGGTGCGGCGCAATGCCGCGGGCGCACCGACCCGGATGCGGGCTGCTGGCGATGGGCGCACTCGGCGGAGATCGTCGGGAAGGCCGTGGTGATCCTGTGGCCGGTCAACCGGTGGTCCGGGCTGTAACCGCCCGGCGGCGCACGATCAGCGGCTTGGGGCGGCCCGACACCGCTCCCATCAGCCACTCGACCGGCCCGGTGCCGACCAGGCGCCACCACAGCCAGGCCACCGCGAGCGGCACGAGCACCACGCTCGCCCAGGCGACCGGCAGGTTCGCGGTCGGCCAGCCGATCGACCTCGCCCAGAGCGCCACGATCCACACGTGCAGCAGATAGAGGCTGAGCGCCAGCTGCCCCCAGCTGCGCAGGGGTGCGAACACCCCGTCCACCACGGCGCTTCGCCGCGGCAGCTCCGCGAGCAGCACGATCGCCGCATAGGCGACGAACACGAGTCCGACGTCGTGAAGCGTGTCGGGGTAGCTGCCCGACACGTCGGCGGGCTGGTGCAGGCCCTTCTCGAGGATCGGGCGCACGGCGTACGCGAAGGGGGCGATCGCGAGCATGGTCCACATCGTGCGGTCGCGGCGCAGTCCGCTCCGCAGCAGGAGGGCGCCGAGCAGGAAGAAGGGGAGCAGGTTCGTGAGCCGATAGGAGTGCCCCAGCACCGTCCAGTCGGCCAGCTGCTGCACCACGATGTGGGAGGAGAGGATCTGCGGGACCTGCCCGCGGGCCCACTCGTTGAGCGGCGCGCCGACCACCACGACGATCGCGAGCACGACCGCGAGCGCGCGCGATCCGAGCAGAAGCAGAGGCGTGCCGACGATAAGGAGCATGCCGAGGGCGGGCAGGACGATCACGACCCACGATCCCCAGGTCAGCATCCACAGGCCGAGCGCGATGAGCACGATCCCGCGGATCGCCTGCTGCAGCAGCGTCGTGCTGACGCGTCGGGACGAGTTCCACACGAGCTGCGCCGACATGCCCATGACCAGCGCGAACAGCGGGGAGGCGAGGTCGTTGACATTGGCGATCGCGAACTTCACCGCCACGGGCAGCTGCGGGAGGAGGGGGTTCGCGTGCGCGATCAGCATCGCGACGATCGCGACGCCCCGGAGCACGTCGGGGACGATGAGCCTCTCCGTGCGCGCGACAGCCATCCCGTTCCTCTCGTCGCCAGAAAGCTATCGCATCCCGGGCCGAGAAGACGGAGAACGGGGCGGATCCGGCGCCGGCCGCGCAGGATCCGCCCCGTTCGTCACGGGTGATCGAGGATCAGGGGCAGACGCATCCCGGAGGCGTGCCCGGCACGTCGATGTGCAGCACGATCGGCGAGTGGTCGTGATCCGAGCCGTCGGACGCGTGGCCCCAGGTGACGTTGAAGTCGAACGACCCCGACTGGTTCGCGCTGTTCCCGGCCTGCGCCTGGAGCACGATGTTGATCGTCGCGCCCGGTGCGACCTGGATCGGCAGCGCCGGAGAGGTCGACGGCGTCAGCGTGATGCCGAGCGTGTTGTTCGTGATCGACAGTCCGGTGATCCAGATCGTCTTGACGGGATCCGGGTTGTGCACCGTGGCCGGGACGTTGTACCCCTTGGGGAACGTCTTGCAGCTGTTGCCCGGCGACTTGCAGGCGGCCCCGGTGACGATCTGCGGCGGCGGACCCGACACCGCGTAAGCAGGGATCGGGGCGGCCAGCGCGACAGCCGGCACCGCCCAGGCCATGGCCTTGGTCACCGTACGGCGACTGACGCCCTTCGACTGTTCGACTTCAGACATGATAGGTCGCTCCTCCGGGTTGTCCCATCACCCGAATCCCCAGAAGACGACGGGTGAGCACGTCGGACCCGGCAAACTCCGTCGTGCACGAGAATTATCGCACAGCCGACGCGCCGGAGAAAGACCGATATGACGATTCGCGCGAGATGTGATATATCGATAGCTCACTCCTCGGCGAGCGGCTCTCCCGTCTCCGGATCGAATCGCATGTCGAGGCCCGACTCCTCGTGATCGTCCATCGCCAGCAGGACCACGGGCAGCCGCCACGCGGCGCCCAGCACGACGGGCCGAACGCTCTCGAGATCCTCGTCGTCGAAGGGCGCATCGGACTCGGATCCGGGTGATGCGGTCGTGCCCGCCTCGCCGTCGACGTCCTGCTCCCGCGCCGGGGCGTCCGTATCCGGGCCTTCCGGCGTCCCGCCGCCTCCGCCCTCGTCCGCGGGCAGGACTGCACGCCGAGCACCGCCTCTCGCGTTCCTGAGCAACGCGCACTTCCCCTCTGCAGATCCCCTCCCCAGGGGCTCCGTCGCAGAACTCGGAAGCCCGCGACGGATCATGATCGCCGACGGCTTCGGGTTGCCGCGGCCCCTTCATTCAACGGGGAAAAGCTGGGAGCCGTCTTCACCCGCGTCGAAATCACCCCTGGCGTCACCCCTCAGGCGCGCCGGAGGAGCGGGCGACGCGATCAGAGGTAGCCGAGCTCCGTGGCGCGCAGCACGGCCTCGCGCCCCGAGGAGACGCCGAGCTTGCGGTACAGGGATCGCTGATGCGTCTTCACCGTGTTCACGGAACGGAACAGCGAGGATGCGATCTGCTCCCTGGTCTCCCCGCGGGCGAGGCCCGCCAGCACATCGAGCTCGTGGGTCGTGAGACGGGGATCGTCCAGAACACCAGGACGCACGACCACCGCATCGGGGGCACGGAGGCCGGGGACGAGGTCGCCGAGGGTGCCGAGCAGACGCGGGGAGAGCATGCGGAGCACCGCGACCTCGTGCTGCCCCGATTCGAGATTGAGCAGGCTCATGCGCTCGACGGCCGCCGCGGCGGCGAGCGCGTTCCCGCTGCGGTGCTGGGCCAGGGCGAGGAGCATCGTGCGCTGGCGATCGGCCTGCCGCAGGCCCGCGGTCTGCGGTGCGGCGGCGTTCAGGTCGGCGATCGCGGTCTTCGTCGCGCCCGAGGCGATGCGGATGAGGTCGAGCACGACGCGAGACGGCCAGCTGAGGTCCGTGACCGTACGGGACTCCTCCCTCGCCTTCGGGATGTTGCCGCTCAGCAGCGAATCGAGGGCGAGCAGCGACTGCGGCACCGAACCGGGAAGACCGGACGATCCCGCGCCGAGACCGGCGAAGCGCAGGGCTTCGATGCGCTCCCGGCTGTCGACTCGGCGGTCGGCGAGCACCCCGGCCCGGTGCAGGGCGAGGAGCTGCAGCGGCCAGATCTCCCCCATCCGCCCGTACGTGAGCTGAAGGATCTCGGCGAACGAACGCTCCGGCTCCCCCTCTCGGAGGAACGCCTCCAGGAAGCGCTGCTCCGCATCCAGCCGAGGCTCGACCCAGCTCGGCGACCGCTCCAGGCCCTGGGCCTCGGTGAGGTGCGCCACGGCGGCGTCGGGCGTCCCGTAGATCCCGTGGATCAGGGCGGAGCGGAGGTGGGCTTCGCGCAGGAGGAAGGTCAGGTCGGTCGCCGACTGCACGCAGAGCGTCCGCTGGTACAGCGCGAGAGCCTCCCGGAATCGTCCGGACAGCGCGGCCGTCAGCGCGGTCTGATTCAGGATCAGGCTGCGCACGCCCCGGGTGGCGTCCACGAGCGTGGGATCCGTCTCGGTGATCTCGGGCATCCCCCGCAGCACCTCGAAGGCGGTCTCGAGATCTCCGCGGTGCCGCGCCTGCCACCCCTCCATCAGCGCCATCCATCGCCGCAGATGCGGAGGCAGGTCGTCCCTGCGTCCGACCGAGAACCCGGAGGGATCCTGCAGCACCCCCGGCGCGAGCAGCCGCGAGGCGAGAGCGGCCTCGGGGCTGAGCCGCAGGCGATCCGGCGGAAGATCCGAGATCATCCGCGCGAGATCGTCGGGGGGCACGGTGAACCACAGCTCGATCGAGCGCGTGGCCATGAGGCGGATCAGCTCGTCCGCGTCACCGGCGAGCCAGGCCGCCGTGGCTCGCCCGGCGATGTCTCGCACTGCCCCTCACCCCATTCACGGCCCGCAGGGGCCGTGACGCCGAGCATACCCACGGCTTCCGGATCTGTCGCGCACGGCGCGGGAGGCGCCCGCGATCGCGCGTCGCAGGTTCCCGTCGCGCACGGCGCTCCCGCGTGTGACGATGGTCGCGTGCGCCTGGTCTACGTCTCCCCCGGCCCCCTCGACGCGAAGGCCGTCGAGGGGCTCTCCGAGTTCGCGGCGACGTGGCAGGGCGAGGTCGTCGCCCTGGCCCCCGATTCGGGCGTCGCATCCCCCGACGGCGTGCGGGTCGTCACCGGCCCCGCGCCCTCCGCCGCCTCCGTGCGGGCTCTGGCCCCCGATGTCGTGCTCGCGCTGCACCGCCCGGAGTTCGCGTGGCTGACCGAGGTCGCGCCCACCGTCTTCACCGCCGAGTTCGATCGTCGGATCCGCACCGACCAGCAGCGGGTCACGGCCGGCGGCGCGGTCGACCGCGCCCGGATCGCGCTCGGACAGGTCCGCCGCGAACGGCGGTACCGGGCGATGGCCGCGGCCGCGGCCGGCCTGCAGTGCAACGGCCACGCGGCCTGGGACGCGTACGCGGGACTGAACCGCTCCTCCCTGCCGTTCCGCGATCACCGGATTCGGCGCGCAGACCTGGCGCTCGCGCGCCGCAGGAGCACCTGGAACGGCGACCGGCCGCTGCGCGTGGCGTTCTCCGGGCGCATCACGGCCGTCAAGGGACCCGCCACGGTGCTGGACGTCGCCGCGCGCCTGCCCGAGGTGCAGTTCGTGCTCCTCGGCGACGGCGACCAGCGCACCGCGCTCGAGAGCAGCGCCCCGGGGAACGTCCGTTTCGCCGGCTTCCTCCCGTTCCGCGACTGGACCGCGTTCATGCGGGACGAGGTGGACGTGGCGCTCCTGCCGTATCCGCAGGGCGATCCGTCCTGCACCTACTACGAGGCCCTGGGCTGCGGCGTGCCCGTCGTCGGCGTCCGCAACACCACCTGGTCCCGGCTCGCGGACGAGGAGGGACTGGGCTGGGCGGAACGGGACGCGCACGCGCTCGCCGCGCGCCTCCGCCGCCTGCGCCCCGCCGATCTCGACGCCGTGCGCACCCGCGCGCTCGAGGCCCTCACCCCGTTCGAGGAGGTCGCCGCCCAGCGCGTCGCGCACCTCGCCGCGGCCGCTCGCGGCGGGCGCTGACTCACCTTCGGGAGCGATCCCGGCCGCGACCGAACGGCGCCGAGACGGCCCGCGCACCGCGACGCAGCGCGTCGCGGGCGGCCTTCACGATGCCGATCGCCCGGGGGAACCGCCGCCGGATCCGCTCCGGCAGCGCGTATCGATACCGGAGGTCCATGATCTCGTCGTGCTGGCGGAAGACGAAGGCGAACAGATCCTCGGCATGATCGGCGTAGGTCTGCAGGTTGTTGCGCAGGATCTGCGAGTGCGCCGCGATGAGGTCTTCCCGGGACATGCTCGAGTTCACCGAGCTGCCGTCGGGACCGATCCGGTAGTAGTAGCGCACGGCGTCGATCCGATGCGGCTCGCCGCCGCGGCCGAGCACGCGCATCACGAAGTCGTGGTCCTCCCTGCCGCGGCGCATGGTCTCGTCGTAGCCGCCCACCGCGGCCCAGTCGGCGCGCCGGAAGAGCGCCGCGTCGAAGATCTGGTTGTGGATGAGGAAGCCGCTCCAGTCGAAGTCGGGAAGGGGCCACGGCCCGGACTTGCGCCCGAAGAGCTCGGCCCGCGCGTAGACCAGGGCGACGTCGGGGCGGGCATCGAGCACGGCGACGGCCTCTGCCACGTATGTCGGGGAGATCCGGTCGTCGCTGTCGAGGGGCAGGAAGTAGGCACCCTCGCTCGCACGGATCCCGGCATTGCGTGCGGCCGAGGGCCCCGCGTTGTCCTGGCGGATGATCTGCAGCCGGTCGTCGCCGCGGAGCTCGTCGAGCAGCTGCAGCGTGCGCGGATCCGTCGACCCGTCGTCGACCACGACGATCCGGAGCCGCTCGTGGGTCTGCGCCCGGACGGAGTCGAGCGTCTCGGGAAGAGTCGCCCCCGAGTCGAAGACGGGGATGATGACGGCGACGACCGATTCGGACGGCGCTGCCGATGCGGACGGCGTTGGCGGGCTCACGGACGGGTCCTCCGCAGGTTCGGATGGGCGCCGGAGCACCCAGGACAGCCTCAGTATCGCACCGCGCAGGGCGGGCGTCGCGGCGCCGTGGATCCGCCCCTGCGCATTCAATAGGGTGGACGCGTGCGCACCCTGCCCTCCGATGACGCGGCGCGCGGGGCTCCCGCTCCGCGCATCGTCCTGGTGGCGCAGGAGCCGCCGCTGCGCAAGCCGGACAGCGCCGGCGCGGGCTACCTCAGAGACCTCGTCGACCTCCTCGTCGAGCGCGGCGCGGACGTCGCGGTGATCGTCCCCGAGACCGACACCGCTCGTCGTGCCGAGACCGACGCCGTGGGGTACGCCCTGATCCTCGTCCCGGCCGCTCCGGCGCCTTCCGGATTGCCGTCGAGGGCGCACGCGATCGGCGTGCGCCTGGCGCCCATCCGCCCCCCGCGCGGATTCCTCGCCGCGCTGCGCCGCGACCCCGCCGTGCGCGCGGTCCTCCGGCACGCCGACATCGTCGACGTGCAGTGGCCGACGATGACGGCGGCTCTTCCCGCGCTCCGCCGGCTCGCCCCGAGCGCCCGCCTGATCGCCACGATGCACGATGTGGCCAGCCAGGGCCTGCGGCGGCAGCGGGAGCGCGCCCGCACCCCGAGATCCTGGGCGCGCTTCCTGGTCAGCGCCGCTCAGGCGCGCGCGGTCGAGGTGCGCACCACGGCCCTGGCGGACACCGTCATCGTGTTCAGCGACAAGGATCGCGCGCTGCTCCCGCAGACGGAGCGCGTCGAGGTCGTGGATCCCCCGCTCGGGCTGACGACGACGTCCGACGCCGCCGCGGCCACGTCCGCCCGCGAAGCCCTGTTCGTCGGACCGATGTACCGCGGGGAGAACCGCGAGGCGCTGCGCTGGTTCGCGGACGACATCTGGCCACGGGTGCGGGCCAGCGCGCCCGACGCGCGCCTCGTCGTGGCGGGACGGGCCACCGAGGCGCAGCGCGCCGCCTACGCCGAGGTGCCGGGGATCGAGTTCCTCGGTTTCGTCGAGGACCTGGAGCCCGTGTACGCGCGCGCGGCCGCCGTCATCGCGCCGCTGCAGGTCGGCGCGGGCGTGAAGTTCAAGGTGGTCGAGGCGCTCGTCCGCGGGGTCCCTGTGATCGGCACGTCGGTGGCCTTCGAGGGCATCGGCGACGACGCGCGCCGGCCGCGGGCACACGACGATGCCGCAGGCTTCGCCCTCGCACTGGTCGAGGCGCTGCAGGATCCGGCCGCCGCCCGCGCGGGCGCCCTCGCCTGGCGGACCTGGTCGGTGCAGCACTATTCTCCGGACGCCTTCGCCCGGCGGATCGCCGGCATCTACGCGCTCGCGCCCTCCCCCGCCGCCGCGGAGCCCGAAGACCTTCCGGCGCGGGCGAGTGTCGTGATCCCGGTGCGCGACGGCGCGCACGGCATCGCGCGTCAGCTCTCCGCGCTCTCCCGGCAGGACCAGGCGGCGCTCCTGGACGTGATCGTCGCGGACAACGGGTCGACGGACCGGACCGCCGAGGTCGCGCTGGCCTATCGTCCCTGCTTCCGGGATCTGCGCATCGTCGACGCGGGGGCCCGCCCCGGGGTCAACCACGCCCGGAATGCGGGTCTGCGCGCCGCGAGGACCGAGGCGGTGCTCTTCTGCGATCACGACGACGAGGTGCATCCGGGCTGGGCGACGGCCCTGATCGCCGCCCTGGACGGCGCCGACGTGGTCGGCGGCCGCCTGCTGTTGACGACAGAGGGCGCACAGGCGACCGGCGAGGTCGGCGCGCTGCCGACCGCGCTCGGATACCTCCCCTATGCCGTCGGCGCCAACCTCGCGGTCGCCCGCTCGGCGGCGCTCGCCATCGGCGGGTTCGACGAGAGCTTCCGGCGCGGCCACGACGAGGTCGACTTCTGCTGGCGGCTGCAGGAGGCCGGATCCGGGATCGCCTTCGCGCCCGACGCCACGGTGTCCTACCACCAGCGCCGGCGGGTGCGGGACCGCGCCAGGCAGAGCTACCATTCCGCGCGCACGTCCGTCCTGCTCTGGACGAGGCATCACGACCTCGGCCGCCTCCGTCTGCCGTCGTGGCGGAGGTCCGTGCTCCACGCGCTCGGCTCGATCCGCTATCTGCCCGGCCTCCTCTCCACGCTCCGGCGCGATGAGTCGGCGCGGGCGCTCGGCTGGGTCTGGGGCACGCTCGACGGCCAGCTGCGCTATCGGGTGCTGGGCTCGCCTCCGCCTCCGCAGTTGATCGCCGCCCGGGACGAGGGGGCGGCCCTGTGACCGGAGAGCCCAGGGTGACCGTCGCGATCGTCGCCTACCGCCACGCCCCGTACATCGAGCAGGCCATCGCCTCGATCCGGGCGCAGACCGTGCCGTGCCGCATCCTCGTGCTCGACGACTGCTCGCCCGACGGCACCGCGGAGGTCATCCGGCGCGTCGTCGAGGGCGACGGGTCCGGCCGGGTCACCGCCCTCCTGCAGCAGGAGAACATCGGCCTTCCGGCGAACCTCAACATCGCACTGCGCCTCGCCGACACGGAGTACTTCGTGTACCTGGCCGGCGACGACTGGTCCCTCCCCGATCGGCTGGAGAAGCAGATCGCCGCGCTGGACGCGGCGGGGCAGGGCGCGGGCCTCTGCTACACGGACTGCCTGCGCGCGCGGGCCGACGGCAGCCTCCACGACGAGACGTTCCGTCAGAACCACGCGCACGTCTTCGCCCTTCACGCGGAGGATCCCTACCGGGAGCTCCTCCTGGTCGACAACTGGATCCCCGCGCCCACCGTGATGTTCCGCACCTCGGCGCTGCGGGCGGTCGGCGCGTTCGACGAGGCGATCCGCTACGAGGACCACGATGCCTATGTGCGGATCGCGCGCGAGTACGGGCTGGTCTATGTGGATGAGCCGCTCTCGGTGCATCGCGAGCTCGACGACGGCCTCGGCACCGAGATCTTCCAGCCGGACAACCGGGACTGGCTCGAGGGGCAGATCATCATGGAGCGCAAGCAGCTCGGGCTCGATCCGAGGCTGACGCGCGAGCTCTGCGCGCGGCTGAGAGTGCGCGCGATCCGCCTGTTCAAGCTCGGGGGCGACCCCACCCTCGCCGCGAGCACGCTCACCCGGGTGATCCGGGCCAGGCCGGCGTTCGATCCCGTGCTGTGGGCGTACTGGCTGCTCGCCTCGGCGGCCCGTCTGCGCCGCGCGCGATAGAGGGGGATCAGGCGATCCCGCGGAGCACGGCCGCCGCCGCACGCCAGGTGCCGCGGAAGGTGAAGCGCTCCTCGACCTCGGCTCTGGCCTCCTCGCCGATGCGCGACCGCAGGAGCGCGTCGGCGCAGGCGCGGCGCACCACGGCCGCGACCCCCGCGGCGTCGTGCAGCGGGAGCGCCAGATTCGTTCGGCCGTCGTCGATGTACTCGTCCATGGCCGCGGTGCGGGTGACGGCCGTGCAGCGCCCGCACGCCATCGCCTCGAGCAGCACGCTCTGGCCGGTCGGGTAGGCGAGGTCGTGCGTCGGCACGACCACCAGGTCCGCGGCGCGCAGGTTCTCGCGGTGGTCCTCCATGGATGTCGGCGGATGCAGCGTCACGTTCCCGGGCGGCGAGGGGATCCTGCCCGGCTGGGTGAAGACGTCGTAGCGGATCTCGGGGGTGAGCCGGGCGGCCGCCATGAGCGTCTCGAAGTCCCGCCCGCGGTCGATCCCCATCGCCGCCACCTGCATCCGTGCGCGGCGCGGCGCCGCAGGGGTGTACCACTCCTCGTCCACGCCGAACGGGATCGGCACCACCTTCCCGGCTGCGCCGATCGTGCCGAACGCCTCGACCTGATTGCGGGAGAACACCAGGATCCGGTCCACCTGCGCGACCGTGCGGGCGATCCTGTCGCGCTGCTCCGGGGATCCGTGCAGGATCTCCTCGGCCCACCAGCACGACACCACGGCCAGCGGCGCGGATCGATACGGCGGGATCCGGCGCCGGCGCAGCGCGGCCGGCAGCACCGCCTTGTCCTCGAGCATGCAGAGCACCGCGTCGGCGCGGGCAGCGCGGGGAAGGCCGCGCAGCGCGAGGTCGACGCGCACCCCGGTGCGGTGCTCGACGACGTCCCGGAGCTTCCGATGCAGACGACCGGTGGCGGGCGCCAGCGGGACCAGATCGATGCCCTCGTCCATGAGCAGATCGACGCGGTACGGCCCCGAGACGCGCCCGCTCACGGGCTGCCGGTCCTGTCCGCGGCGCACGCCCTCGTGATCGAACAGCCCGAGCACCCGCGGTGCCAGGGCCTCCGATGCCGGGGCGCTCACGCGGACTCCGCGCCCGGCGCCGCGTGCTCCTCGGCCGAGGCGGTGCGTTCGGCTCCCAGCTCGCCGAGCTCGACCATCCGCGCGAACTCCGGCACGACCGCCCGCACCTGCGCGAAGGTGCCCTCCCCGCGTACCCTGCCCCCGCTGAGGAACACCAGGGTGTCGGCATCCCGCACGGTCGAGAGGCGGTGGGCGACGATGATGATGGTCATCTCACCGTGCAGCGAGGCCAGGGACGCCGCGATCTGCGCCTCGGTGTCGTTGTCGAGCGCCGACGTGGCCTCGTCGAGCACGAGGACGCGCGGCTCGCGGTACAGCGCCCTGGCCAGCCCCAGCCGTTGACGCTGGCCGCCGGAGAGCCGGCTGCCGCGCTCGCCGATCACGGTGTGCACGCCGTCCGGCAGTTCCGCGACCACGTCGTCGAGGCGCGCGAGGGAGAGCGCGCGCCGCACCCGCACCGGGTCGATCTCGTCCTCCGGTAGCCCGAACGCGATGTTGGCCTGCACGGTGTCGTTCAGCAGGAAGGCGTCCTGCGGCACGACCCCGAGTCCCGCGTACCAGCGCGCGGGATCGTCGAGGATCGGCACGCCTCCGCAGGTGATCGCACCGTGCGTGGGAGCGAGCAGCCCCAGCACCAGGTCGATGATCGTCGACTTCCCGGCGCCGCTGGACCCGACGAACGCCGTCGTCCGGTGCTCGCGGATGACGAGGTCGATCCCGGAGACCACCGGTTCTGCGGCGTCCGGGTAGGAGAACTCGACGTCGGACAGCCGGATGTCGCCGCGCAGCGGCTCCGCCACCACCGGCTCCTCGACATGCGCGTCGGCCCGGGAGAGGTCGTCGACGGCGGCGGCGAGGATCTCCATGCTCGCCTCGGAGGCCCGCACTCCGCCGATGCTCTGCGTCATGAGGTTCATGGTCGGCAGAGCCCGCATCGCGGCCGCGCCGAAGAGTCCGAGCATCGCGATCGTGCGGGCGGCGGAACCGGTCGAGAACATGATGGCCGAGACGCCCGCGAGCGCGAGCGCGAAGATCACCTGCGAGACCGCGGCGGGGATGGTGCCGAGCGTCGCCAGCAGCCGGTTGGATCCGAGCATCCGCGCCTGCGACGCCTCGTACTCGGAGAGGAGCCGTCGTCGCGTCGCCGAGAGCCGCACCTCGCGGAAGCCGTGCACGAGAGGCAGCAGGAACGACCAGCTGCGCAGGTTCGCGTCCGTGCTGGCCTCGCCGGCGCGCCGCTGCGCGGGCTGCAGACGACGCTGGGTGAGCGCCATCGTCCCGCCGAACAGCACGATCGTGAACAGGGTCACCAGGGGCGAGGCGATGAGCAGGACCGCGCAGATCGCGATGAGCGTGAGCGCGCTCGTGTACACGGTCAGCACCCCCGTGAGCGCCGCTCCGACGATCGCGGTGCCCCCGACGTTGCGCAGGATCTCCGCGTCGGACCGGCGCCGGTGCGATGCGTACGGCTCCGCCGCATAGGCCTGCAGCATGGCCGTGTTCGCGGCGACGCCGAGCCGCGCGCCGCGACCGCCCTGCCACCACACGAGCAGGACCGACAGCCCGCTGCAGACGATGAACAGCACCGCGATGCAGAGGGCGAACAGCGGGATCACGACACGCGGATCCGTCGTCCCCAGCCACCCCGCCAGCACCCCGACGACCCCGGCGTCGACGCCCCCGCCCGAGATCAGCGACATGAGCGGGATCATCGCGACGACGGGGATCGTGCTCAGCGCGGTCTGCAACAGCATCAGCACGATCGCGACCGCGATCCAGGGGACCGCCCGCACGCCGGCGAGCCGCATCAGGGCGCCGAGGCCCCGGCGCACGACGGGGTCGAAGATGATCAGCATTCCGGCTCCTCCCCTGCGTACGCCCGTGCGATCGCCGCTGTCATGTCGCCCGGGGTCGTGAGCCGATCGCGCGGGGCCGGCGGCGCCGACACCAGCGCCGCCGCGGTCGCCGCGAGGTCGTCCGGATCGACGCAGCGGTCCCGCCCGACGATATCGCCGTTGCCGCCCACCCGCGACGCCACCACGCGCAGCCCGCGCGCCACCGCGTCCAGCAGGGTGTACGAGCAGTTCTCCCAGACGGACAGCTGCGCGACGACGTCCGCGTCGGCCATCGCGCCCTCCGAATCCACGAAGCCGGGGAACGCGACCGGCACGCCCAGCTCCGCGGCGCGCGCCTCCAGCTCGTCCCGCAGCGGCCCCTCCCCCGCCACGGTCAGGGTCGCGGCGGGATGCTCCCGGCGGACCAGGGCATAGGCCTCGATGAGCCGGTCGATCCGCTTCTCGGCGGACAGGCGCGACAGCGCGAGGATCCGCAGCCCCGCCACGTCCGCCGGCTCCCGCACGGCCAGGCCGTCGGGGAGGGCGACTCCGTTCGGGATCACGACGATCGACCGGCGCACGCGCCATTTCTCGATCATCGCGGCGCGCGTCGCCTCCGACACGGCGATCGCGCCGTCGAAACGGCGGAACCGCTGCCGGTGCACGAGCGCCATCGCCCCGGCCTGCGCCGAGGAGCGGTGATAGACGCCGTCGTCTCTCGCGATGCCGTGCTCGGTCGTGAACCGGCGAGCCGTGCGCGGCAGCCGCGTCCAGGCGCTCACGATGTCCGCGTAGGCGAGGTGCGAGTGCACGATCTGGGGATCCGATGCGCGGACCGCCGCGGCGAGCGCGCGCCGCGAGGCCCCGAGACCG
The DNA here is from genome assembly GCA_031277885.1 of Microbacterium sp. Classification (GTDB taxonomy): domain Bacteria; phylum Actinomycetota; class Actinomycetes; order Actinomycetales; family Microbacteriaceae; genus Microbacterium. The sequence continues at coordinate 13,401 of JAITLM010000147.1, read as the reverse complement.
GCCTCCGGACCGAACCGCGCCGCGATCACGGTCGTCCCCTGGGCGCGCAGCCGTGCGGCGAGGGCGCCCTCGGGGCACAGCACCGTGATGTGCCAGCCCGGCACCCCGGCCGCGGTGGCGTCCAGGACATGCCGGGCGACCCCGCCGAGCGGGGCCACCGGGACGAGCCACAGCGCGCGGCGGGCGGTCTCAGGCATGGGAGCGCTCCACGACGGCTTTCCCACGATCGCCCTCGCGCCACTCCCGGATGAGCGCGATCCAGCGCTCGGCCATCCGCTCGTCGGTGAGATCCCGCTCGTAGGCCGCGGCGTTCGCGCTCCCCCACCCCGGATCCTCGCTGAGCGCGAGGGCGCGGGAGATCCCCTCGTCCAGCTCGTCCGGCTCGCAGATCACGGAGTCCGGCAGCAGCGCGTGCTGATCGACGTTCCCACCGACCGCGGTGAGGACGAGGCCCTTGCCGAGGGCGGCCGCCTCGAGCGGAAGGAGGTCGAAGTAGGCGATGCGATTCGGGACGACGAGGAACCGGGCCGCGGCGATCGCGGGGATCGGGTCATCGCGCCAGCCGAGGTCCCGCACGGCGCTCGATGCGCGGCGGGCGGGCCCGGCCCCGAGGGTCGCGAAGCGGAGCCCGGGGTGCCGCGGGGAGAGGCGCTCCGCCGCCTCGAGGAACAGGTCGTAGCCCTTGTGCGAGACGTAGCGCCCGACGAACAGGATCTCGGCTCCGCTCGCGGCGACGTCCGGCTCGCGCCGCACGGGGCGCGGGACCCCGGAGAGCACGTACCGCACCGGCGTGACCGCGAGCTCGGCCCCGAAGGCGTCGCGGTAGGCGCCGGATGCTGCGGGCGTCGGGAACACCACGAGGTCCGCCCGGCGGAACAGCGCGCGCTCGGTGCGGACCATCCGGCGCCGCGTCCGGCCGAGGCCCTTCTCGTCCGCGTGCATCGCGGCGTACTCGTCGGCGTAGATCGTGGGGCTGTGCGGCATGTAGCACGTGGCCGTGCCGCGGCGACGGGCGAAGCGCAGCCGGCGCGGATCCTGGAACCCCTGGAAGACGACGAGATCCGCCGCCTCGATCTGCGCCCTCAGCCGCGGGGTGATCCCGCTCTTCAGCGCGTGCCCGATCTCATGCCGGATCCGGCCCGCGAAGCGCCGGATGCTCGGCCGGGCGCGGCCTGGGACCGGGGCGGGCGGGCGCTCCCCCGTCGCGCGGTTGCGCTGCGCGAGGACGAGACCGGCGAACTCGACGGCGACGTCGGCGGTCTCGGTGCGGGCGAGAGCGGCCCGTAGGTTCCAGGTGTAGCCGGTGGGGCCGCCGCCCGGGGCGATGAGGTCGCACACCACGAGCACGCGCGTGACGTCAGACATCGTTCACCACCTCGTCGGGACGCCGTTGCCCGGACAGCCCCGCGGCCTCGACGAGCCAGGCGACGCGCTTCTCCGCGGCCCAGCGCGGCATCCGGCTGAGGGCCAGGTCCGCCCGGCGCGCCCGTGCCTCGAGCGCGGCCCGCCCGTCCCTGGCGGCCGTGCGATCCACGATCCGTCCCCACGCCCCGCGTGCGAGCGGTGCGGCGCCGAGCGCGGCGGATCCGTGCTTGGCCTCGAAGGCCCGTCGCGCAGCTCCCGCCAGGAAGGCGCGCCGCACGCGTTCCTCGGTCGTCGTCGCCGCGACGTGGTGCGGCGTCTCCAGCTCCGGCGCCAGCACCACGGGCACTCCGGCCGCGTGCAGCCGGTAGCCCCAGTCCACGTCCTCCCAGCCGTAGGCCCGGAACGCGGGGTCGTACCCGCCCACCGTGTCGAAAGCCTCCCGCGTCACCGACACGTTGCCGGCCCAGTACCGCCAGCGCCGGGCGGCGGTCGCGGCATAGGCGTCGGTGCGGAACCGCTCGTCGCGGGGCGCCCCGTACACGCGCGCATAGGGCGTCGGCGGGAACACGTTGCGGTACAGCCCGACCACGCCGCACGGCGCCCCGGCGTGCCGGGCGAGGTGCGCCGCCACATAGTCGGGCCCGGGACGGAGGTCGTCGTCGCAGCGGATGAGGACCTCGCCGCGCGCCTCGGCGAATCCCGCATTGAGCGCGGCGGATCTGCCCCGGTTCTCCGGCAGCACGAGGGCGCGCACGGGCAGCTCCCCCGCCGCCAGGTCGACCACCGCGGCGGACTCGTCGACATCGCCGTCGATCACGACGATCGCCTCCCAGGAGGTCTCGGTCTGGGCGCGGAGCGCGTCGAAGAGATGCAGCAGGCGCGTCGCGCCGCCCCGAGTCGGGACGACGATGCTGGCACGCGGCGAGATCATCGTGCGGCCTCCTCGCGCACCCGCAGGCAGAGGGCGACCACCCGCTCGCCCCAGCGCGCCCAGTCCAGCGCCTCCGTGTACCAGGCGGCGGCGCTCGCCCGCGAGACCCCGCCCCACTCGTCCCGCCCCAGCGCGGCCAGCAGATCCCCCGCCGCGGACGCCGCCCCGTCGCCGTCCGGCACGAGCCATCCGCTGCGCCCCTCCGCCACGATGCTCGGCACGCCGCCGACCCGGGTCGCGATCGCCGGCAGTGCGTGCGCGGCCGCGTCGGTCAGCGTGACCCCCGCGGCGTTGGCCCGTGCGAGCTCGAGCAGCACGTCGGCACGCGCGAACTCGGCCGAGAGGTCGCCCGCGCCGAGTCGTCCCGGTGCGCGCACATCGTCGGGGAGGTCGGGCGCGGATCCGATCACGGTGAGCGCGATGTCCGCCCCCGCCGCCCGCGCGTGCTGCACCGCGGCGAGCGCCCTGTCTCCGCCCTTGCGCTCCCAGTCGCTCGCGACGACCAGCACCCGCAGGGGCCGTGCGGCGGTCGCTGTCTCGCCGCGGCCGCCCGCGACCCGGTCCGCCGCACGCGGCCGGATCGCCGCGCCCGGCGGCGCGACGACCACGCGCGCCGGATCCGCCCCCGCCCGCGCGAGTCCGTCCGCGGCCCACTGCGAGGCGGCCACGTACCCGGCCGTGCGGCGCGCGGCCAGCGTCCCGATCCGCCGGACCTGCATCGCCGACAGCCGGCTCACGCCGGTGAACACGGAATAGCGGCCCCTCAGATCGTCGAACGCGGCGTCCACGTACTGGACCACCGGCACGGATCCGCCTAGGCCGGCAACGTCCACCGAGGCCGCCACGGCGAAAACGACGTCGACGTGCGCGGCCCGCACCCTGTCCGCGGCGACGCGTCCGCGGGCGCGCGCGGTCGCCAGCCCGAAGTCCCAGAGGTAGCTCCGACGCGAGAGCCGCGCCGCGGCCCGGTCGAGCGGCGCCGCGGGCACGTCGTGCGTCGAGACCGGCACGACGTCCGCGACCTCGGCGAGCGCGCCGAGCATCGGGCGGATGATCCCCGACCACGCCCCCGGGTCGTCCGTCCGCCACGGGGTGAGGAAGCCGATCCTCACAACCACGCCTCCAGCCGGTCGAGCGCGGTCCAGAAGCCCGCGCCGTTGTCGACGTGCCCCTGCCAGATCTCCGGGATGAACGTGACGCCGGGCAGGAGCGCGTCCAACTGCGCCCCGAACGCGGGCCAGTCGATGTCGCCCTCCCCCACCTGCACGCCCTCGCCGTCGACGCCGGTCGCGTCGACCAGGTGCAGGTGGATCGTGTGCGGCGCGAGCAGGTCGACGGCCTCCGAGAAGGCCATGCCGAGCCAGGTCGTGGCGAGCTTGGTGTGCGAGGCGTCGAAGACCAGCGGGGTGCCGGTCTCCGCGGCGAACCGCGCGGTGTCCCGGGGATCCACGAACAGGTTGTGGAACTGCTGCCCGCCCATGAGCCACGGGTACGGCGGAAGCGTCTGCGCGGCGACCCGCACGCCGTCGGTGTCGAGCCGGGCGAGCGCGTCGGCGATGAGGGCGTACTTCGGCCCGCGCGCCGACGGCGGCAGGTGCCGGTCCTTCGTGAAGCCTCCCATCGTCACCACCATGACCGGATCCGTCTCCGCCGTGAACCAGCGGCGGAGGTCCCGGGTGATGTCGATCGTGCGCTGCACCTCACGGATCGACCGCTCCCGGATCTCCGCATCATCGGAGGCCAGATCCACAAGGAAGTCGCCCGCGAACAGGTCGGGCAGGTGCGTCGTGAACGCGATCGGCAGCCGTTCGGCGAAGACATCCGACGGCGAGACCTCGAGGTCCTTGTAGGAGAAGTGGAACTCGAGGAAGTCGGGGTTCGACTGCGCGCGGAGCGCGAGGGCGTCGTGATAGCGCACCGGCAGGCCCCACGGCCGGCGAAAGGAGAAGGGCCGGCCCGCGGGGGCCGCATCGCGCAGGTCCCCGTCGAAGAAGAAGTCGCCGTCGGCCAGGTCGCGCTGCAGCGTGCGGCCGAGCAGCTGCGGCAGCGCGTTGGGCTGCAGCCCTCGTCCCGGACTCTTCACCGCCACGTCCGCCGCCGCGATCACGGTCCCGGCGGCGAGCGGATGCGCCGCGACGAGGGACTTCGCGAGGGTCACGCGGTTCATCTGCTCGCCCGTCGAGACGGTGCGCGCGGATCCGGATCCCATCGACGCCTCGATGTCGCGGATCTGCTCGACCATGATCCGGAACTCGTCCGGCAGCAGGGAGACCGTGTGGTCGTTGCCCTCCATCGTGCGGTCGACGGTGAAGTGCTTCTCGATGATGTGCGCGCCCCGCGCGACGGCGGCGACGGGGACGTGCCAGCCGCGCTCGTGCCCGGAATAGCCGACCACGCCCTGGCCGATCTCGGCGAGCCGGTCGAGGTAGCTGAGGTTGAGGTCCTTGTACGGCGCGGGGTACGTCGACTGGCAGTGCAGCAGCGCGAAGGGCGCGCCCTGTCCGCGCAGCAGCGCCGCGGTCTCGAGGATCTCGCTCTCCCGCGACATCCCGGTGCTGAGCACGAGCGGCACCCCGCGCCCCGCGGCGTCGAGGATCAGCGCGTGGTTGGTGAGGTCGGCCGAGGCGATCTTCATCGCCGGGATCCCGTAGTCGGCGAGCGCCTGCACGCTCGGCGCATCCCAGGGGGTGCACATCACGTCGACGCCGGCGTCCCGGGCGTGGTCGAACACCTCGAACAGGCTCTCCGCGGGCAGCGAGAACCGGCGCAGCAGATCGAGCGTGTACTGCACCCCGAGGTCCTCGCCGGAGCTGGCCGCCCCGCGCTGCCGGTACAGCGCGTCCAGGTCGCGCAGCTGGAACTTGACCGCGTCGGCGTCGGCCTCGACCGCCAGGTCCACGAGCCGCTTGGCGAGGTCGACGGATCCGTTGTGGTTGTTGCCGATCTCCGCGATCACGAACGTCGGGTGCCCCGCTCCGATCTCGTGACCGCCGATCCGCAGCGTGCCGGTCTCGTCGACGGCGATCGCCCAGAGGTGCCCTCGGTCGTCGACCATCGGCACGTGGTGCACGCCGTCGCGGCCCAGCAGCGGCGCGATCTCTGCGACGGGCGTGCCGCGCGGCACCGTGCGCGCCGCGCGGTTCGCGACCGTCGCGCACGAGACGTCGAGCGAGGCGTCGGGGTTCGCGATCAACCAGCGCCGGAAGTCGCCGTCGGAGAGGGAGCCGAGAAGGATGCCGTGCGCGTCCACGCAGAACACGATCCGCTGCCTGTTCGCGTTGATCTTCGCAAGGCCGGTGAGGATCGGATCCTCCCCGAACACGATGTACGGCGCGATGTCCCGTTCGATGATCATGAGCGCTCCCCCGTCCTTCCCGTCGGAACCGGCTCCGCCGTCCCGCGCGAGAAACCACGTCCCGCATGAGACACCGCCTCAGAACGGGCGTCTCGCGCCGGATCCGGTTTCTCGCCGGATCCCGCCCCCGCGGCGGCGAGGTCGCCGAGCACCTGCTCCGCGATCCGCAGGTCGACGAGCGTGTCGATGTCCACGCCCTCGGCCTCGTCCATGACGAAAAGCCCCACGCGGCCGCCGATCCGGTTGTCCTCACGCTCGTACAGCTCGGTGCGGGAGAGGTAGAGGGATCCGGTCTCCTTGTAGAAGTAGTCCTCGGCGCGCAGGTCCTGACGGCGCGGGCGCGCGGCGGGGTCGTACTCGGCCGTCGCGCTGCCGCCGTCGGCGGCCGGGTGCCAGAAGAACGGGGTCTGCGGCACGACGCCGACGAGGCTGTCCACCCCGGTCTCGGCGAACTCGCGCACCGCGCGGGCCAGCGTGCCGGGCAGCCGCACGGGCGAGGTCGCCTGCAGCAGCATGACCGCATCGGGGCGGCGCCCCTCGGCAGCGCGGTGCCGGATCGCGTGCAGGATCACCGGCTCCGTGGGCGTCGTGTCCTGCGCGAGCTCCGCCGGTCGCAGGAACGGCACGTCGGCGCCGGCCGCCCGGGCGATCGCGGCGAGCTCCGAATCGTCGGTCGACACGAGCACGTCGAGCGACGCGGCGAGCGCCTGCTCGATGCTCCACACCACGAGCGGCTTGCCGGCGACGACCCTGGCGTTCTTGCCCGGGACGCCCTTGGATCCGCCGCGCACGGGGATCACGCACAGGATGCTCATCGTCGTCCTCCTTCAGCGATGGCGAGCACCGCGCCGGCGATCGCCCTCGCGGGCTCGACGGCGGGGCGCGCCGGGGCGGCCGTGGCGGATCCGCCCCACACGCTCAGCTCGTACCGGTCCCAGAACTCCCGCACCCAGTCGGGCGGGCGCACGCAGGTGACCCAGGCGTCCCGTCCCGCGGCCGCGGCCTCGAGCACGCCCGTCGAGAAGATCGACACGACCGGCCCCTGCGATGCCGACAGCGGGCCGGACTCGGCGAAGCGGATCCCCTGGCGCCGCCACCGCGCATGCTGCCACCGGGACAGGCGGTCCACCTCGGCGGGGTGCGGACGGTACAGCGCCCCGTGCGCGCGGCAGAAGGCCGTCGCGGTCGCCGCGCTGATGCGCCGAGGAAGCTCCGCGCCGTGCAGCTGCCCGAGGAAGACCGGCGGCCCGTCCGTCGAGGAGCGCCCCTCCGGTGCGGCCCCGGGTGCGACTCCGGGTGCGGCTCCGGGTGCGGCGCCGGAGGCGGCCCACAGCAACTGGCTGCCGACCACCTCGCTCGTCACGTCGGCACGGCCCGAGCGCCAGTACTCGGCGTCGCGCGCGGAGAACGCGAGCAGGTGCGCTCCCTCCGGCAGCGGCGCCATGAACGGGGTGAGGAGTCCGTGCTGCACCACGAGGGAGCGCCAGCCCTGCGCCCGCGCCCACGTGAACGCCGCCGCTCCCACCGGCAGGAAGTGCCCTGCGGAGACGACCGCGCGCACCCCCCGCAGCGCCGCGGGCGCCTCGCCGGGATCCACCCGCTCCACCCGCCACGCGCCGGGCAGCCGCGCCGAGACGTCCGCCGGCGCGATGACCGCCACCGGGGCGTCCTCCAGGTGCGCGAGCGGTTCCAGGACCGAGGCGAGGGCGGTCGGGGTCACCGCGTCGAGGGCGAACAGGACGGCCGGATCCGCTCCGCGCACGTGCAGCGCGAACGAGGACGGCGCGGCCGGGCGGCGCACCGCGTCCCGCACGCGCCGCACCGCATGGCGTCCGCGCTGCCAGCGCCGCCATGCATCCAGATCCGCCGGGAACCGCAGGCCCGCGGACGCCGGGACTCCGCTCACGTCCATGCCGCACGCACCTCTCTCATGCGGTGCACGAGCGTGTGCTCGGCGAGCGTGCGCCGGCGTCCGGCCTCCCGGATCCGCTGCGCCCAGCTCTCGTCCCGCCTCGCGCGGCGCACCTGGTCGATCAGCTCGTCGTCGCTGCGGAAGACGAGCGTCTCGGATCCGACCTCGTAGTGCCGGGCGACGTCGGGCCGGTCGATGAGCTGCAGGGCGCCGACGCCCGGCGCCTCGTAGGTGCGCATCGAGAAGCCGTCGTGTCCGTCGCCGTGGACGTTGAGGGTGGCGGCGCTCCCCGCCATGACGCCGAAGTACGTCGCCCGGTCGACGTCGCCGTGCGCGGGCACGCCCGCCCCGCGCCAGCGCGCGGTCCGCAGCACGTCCCAGGGGCTCCTCGACCATTCCCGCCCGTACGCCTCGACGGCCTCGCCGGCCTCGGCGAGCACCCGCAGCAGGCGCTCCCGCTCCGGGTAGCGCGCGCCGATGAAGCTCGTGCGGTGGCTGGGCCGCGGGGTGAACGCGGTGAGCGCGTCGAAGCCGTCCGGCAGCACCGCGGCATCGATGCCCCGGCCCTGCAGCGTGCGGGTGTCGTCGGGGCTGTAGCTGAACACGCGGTCGACCGTGCCCAGAGTCTCGTCGTCGTATCGCATCCGTGCGAGCTCGTCGTAGAGCCACAGGGCGCTCTGCGCGCCCGAGGCGGCGAGCGCATGCCACCAGTCCGCCTCGAGGGCGTCGCCTTTCACGACGAGGACGGCATCGGGATCCGTCTCCGTCAGTGCGCGGATCGCGGCCGCGGTCGCGGCGCCGCGCACGCGCGCGGCGAACGCGGATCCCGGTGCGCGATGCGCCAGGGCGTTGCCGATCCCGCCGGCGTCGTAGCAGTGCACCGTCACGTCGAGCTCGAGCGCCTCGAGCGCCGCGGCGAAGGCGCTCCAGTATCCGTGGAACACCGGGCTGACCAGGAGCACCCTCATCGCGCACCTCCCGGCCGGATCGCAGCCAGTTCCCGCCGGTACGTCTGGACGGGCCGCACGTCCCGCCCGAGGATCCGCCTGCCGGTGTTGAAGGCGAGGTTCACCGCGCTCGCCCCGCGCAGTCCGAACCGCAGCAGACCGGGGGGCTCGCCCCATTTCTCCGCGTAGCGGATCCGCGCCTGGGTCACCCAGCGCACGCGCCGGGCGGAGTCCGACGAGCCGCCGCCCTCGTGCCGCACCTGCACCGTGCCGAGGAACACCGAGGGCACCCCCGCCGCGGTCAGCCGCCGCTGCAGGTCGACCTCCTCCACGTTCATGAAGTAGCTCTCATCGAAGCCGCCGGCCGCCCGGAACGCATCGGCCGGCATGAGCAGCGCGGCGCCCAGCACCCAGTCCACCGGCAGCACCGCGCCGGCGACGCATCGGGTGTCGTGCCCGACGGCCTCCTGCAGGCGCGGCCGGAATCGGGCGAGCGGCGTCAGCCATTCCACGACGTGGTGCCGGGTGCGCGGCCAGCGGCGGCCGGCCCACTGGGTCGCGCCGTCGAGGCCGACCACCATCGGCGCCGCCACGGTCCGCGGCCAGGGCGAGGCCGCCGCGATCAGCGACGACACGAAGGCCGGGTCCAGCTGCAGGTCGCTGTTCAGCACGAGCAGGCGCTCCTGAGAGGCGGCGGCGGCCCCCGTGTTGACGGCCGCGCCGAAGCCGCCGTTGCTCTCGCGGCGCAGCACGATCACCCCGGCCGCATCGGGGAACGGCTCGGGCGACGCGTCGTCCACGACGATGAGCTGCAGCGGGGGCGCGCCGACCTGCGTCCGCAGCGCGTCGAGCAGGGCGAGCGTCGGAGCCGGATCCCCGTGGTGCGGCACCACGACCGAGACGCCGCCGTCCTGCCGTGCGCCGAGATCTCCCCCGCCCGATGCCGAGCGGATGGCGTTCACGGCCGTGCGTTCCTGCGGGCGTAGCGCGGCTTCGCGGCGGCGGGGTCGTCATCCTCTCCGTCCGCCCGCTCTCCGACGGGCTCCGTCGTGTCCAGCGGAGGCACCGACCGGCGCGCGCGGGCGGTCGCGGCGCGCCCGTTCGAGCCGTTCGAGCCGTGCGGCCGTTCGGCCACGGAGGACTCGACGTCGCGCGAGGATGCCTCGCGGGAGCCGTTCGCAGTGATGTCGTCCGGTGCCGCCGCGGTCGTGAACGTCCCCTCCTCGACCGCGGCGTCGTCGTCGCGCGGCGGATCGGTCGTCGCCGCCGCATCGCCCAGGGGTGCGGGGCTGAGGTTCGCCATCGCGGCGAGGGCATCGACCGCGTCGTCCTCGTCCGCTGCAGATGCGCCGCGGTGCGACTTCATGTAGTAGCGGCTGTTCTTGCGGTAGTACCCGTAGCCGTTGTCGCCGCCGCGGAGCGAGACCAGGTTGAGCACGACGCCCAGGATCCGCGCGCGCACCTGCTCGAGCTGCGTGCGCGCCTCGACGAGCTCCGCCCGGCGGGTGCGTCCCATCGCGACCACGAACACCAGGCCGTCCACGACGCTGCTGAGCACGCTCGCATCGGTGACCGCCAGCACGGGCGGTGCGTCCACCACGATGAAGAAGTCCTGACGCAGCCGGGCGAGAAGCTGCTGGAACGCCGCGGATCCGAGCATCTCGGACGGGTTCGGCGGGATCCCGCCCGCCGGCAGCACGAACAGGTTCGGATCCTCGGTGCGACGGATCGCGGATCCGATCGGCACCTGCCCGCTGAGCACCTCGCTGAGTCCGATGGCCTCGTCGATGTCGAAGCCCTTCGCGATGGTCGGGCGCCGCAGGTCGCCGTCGATCACCAGCGTGCGCTGCCCGGACTCGGCCAGCACGCGTGCCAGTGCGCGGGTCGTCTCCGACTTGCCCTCGCCGAGGTTCGCGCTGGTGACCATCACGACCCTGACCTCCTGATCCACGCTCGCGAAGCGCAGGCCGGTGCGGATCTGCCGGTACGCCTCGTGCGCGACCGCACGCGCGAGCTCGGCGGTGCGGCCCTGGCCGTTCTTCCGCATCCGCGGGACCCGGCCCAGCACGCCCGCGCCGAGCAGCGTCGCGACGTCGGTGTGCGCACGCACGCGGACGTCCATCGCCCGCCGCAGCAGCAGCACGATGAGGCCGAGCACGAGTCCCGCCCCGGCACCGATCCCCGCGATGAGCGGCTTGTTCGGCGCCGACGGACGGGTGGGCGCCACGGCCTCGTCCATCGGCACGATCGCGATCCCGCCGAGCGCCGTGTTCGCGGACGAGCCCGGCTTCGGCGGCGCGGAGGGATCGGCCGGAGCGGCCGACTGCGCCACGTCCTCGATGTGCGCCACGACCTTGGCCAGGGCGTGCAGGGCGCCGTTCGCGAGCTTCAGCGCGCTCTTCGGATCCGCGGCATCGGCGGTCACCTCGACGAGCGTGCTCCCCGGCACGACGCGGGCGCTCAGCGAACCGTGCAGGTCCGAGGTCTTGACGCCGGCCTCCTTCGCGATCTCGTCGCGCACCTGCGAGGTGTTGATGAGCGGCATGTAGGCGCCCGCGCGGGCGACGGCCTCGTCCGAACCCGCGATGACCGCGGTGCCGGTCGCGGCGATGAATCCGGTCGCCTGCGAGGTGTAGACCGGGGTCAGCGTCTGGGCGTAGCCGAAGCCGACGAGCGCGCCGAGCAGCAGTCCCGCCGCCAGATAGAACCAGCCCCGGCGGAGGAGGGTGAAGAGGTCGAGCACAGTCACGGAAGGCTCCCCACAAGCTTCTTGGGGAGAAGTCCCAAGTGCCCCGGCGCCGACTCCCCAGCGGCGCTTGCCGGTATTCTAGCCACGCCCGCCCCGAATCGGCCAGGACCAAAATATCGGTTCCCTGTCGCGGTGAACGCCGGGCGATCTAGAATCGGCGCGTGGCCGTCGCGAGCACTGGGGCGTCGATGGCGCCGCGGGGTTCCGGCCCCCTGGCGCACCTCCGCGATGCCCCGCTCGTGCCACCGGGCCACTCCGCCCGGATCCTCGACGGGCTCGTGGGCATGCTGCTCGTGGTCCGCACGAATCTGCCCGGGATCCCGCTGCCGGTCGCCCAGCTCGCCATCGTCGCCTTCCTCGTCCTCGCCCTGTTCCGGCACCCCACGCGGTCGTTCCGCGGCGCGTGGTGGTATCCGTCGGCGATGGCGGCGCTCATGGCGTTCCTCCTCGCCGAGACCGTGCTGAACGGCATCGACCCGACCCGCCGCGCCGGGAACATCGCCGCGCTCATGCTGTTCGCGGCCTTCCTCGCGTCCGGGCGGATCGACATCGGCTCGGTGCTGAAGGGCCTCGGCGTCGGCCTGCTGCTCAACGCGGTCCTGTTCTACGCCCGGGTCGCGCCGAACAACTACGAGGGCAAGCTGACGGGCTTCCTCGAGGACAAGAACGCGGCGGCCCTCGTCTACGCGATCGGGGCGATCCTGCTCACCCTCGCCACACGACGGCTCCTCTGGAGGGTGCTCCTGCTGGCCGCGGGCGCCGTGGCCGTCGTGCTCACCGACTCGCGCACCACGATGGCCGCCTACGCGGTCGCGCTGCTGTACCTGCTGGTGTCGACGTGGGTGGACCGCGGCTTCCAGCTCGTCGCGCTCGGCGGTGCGGTGCTGGCGTTCCTCTGGGCCGACAACAACCTCACGACCCTCGGCGACTACGCGTTCGACCGCAAGGGATCCGACGCCTTCCGGATGCGCATCGACTTCGCCTCGGCGCAGAAGGCTCTCGCCGCCCCCTGGTACGGAAGCGGTCTCGGCCAGGCGACCGTGCAGCTCGATTCCGGCACCTGGTTCTTCCACAACTCGTATCAGGCGCTCATCGTCGAGGGCGGGATCGTGCTGATCGTGGTGATGGTCGCGCTGTACGCCGTCGTCGGGCTGGGCGTCGGCACCAAGGTCGTCGTCGACGCCACCCGCTTCGACGCCCGCGTCGTCACCGCCGCGACCCTGGTCGTGTTCCTGTGCGCCGTGCGTCTGGGCGAGGTGTTCTTCACGCCGATCGGATTCCTGGTGCTCGGCGTGGGACTGGCCCGCCTGCTCGGTCCGGTCGGACAGGATCCGCCGTGGTGGAGACGCTGACCGCTGTGACGCCGCGCGTGCCGGCGTGGGCGAACGTGCATCTGTCGCACGCGATGGTGCAGCGCGTGGCCGACGGCGCGGGTGTGGATCTGCTGCACATCAAGGGTCCGGCCACCGACGCCGCGCTCCGCCCTGCGATGCATCGCTCCGGGGATGTGGACGTGCTCGTGCGCCCGGCGCACCTGGACCGCTTCACCGCCGCTCTCGAGGCGCAGGGCTGGTCGCTGTACACGGGGTTCGAGGAGGGCTCACCCTTCGAGCACGCGGCGAACTTCCGGCACCCGACCTGGAGCTTCGTCGATGTGCACCGCGCCCTTCCCGGGCCGCGCGCCGATCCGGAGGCCGTGTTCGAGCGGCTGTGGCGCGACCGCGGCACGGCGCCCATCGCGCACCGGCCGTGCACCGTGCTCTCCCCCGCGGGTCAGGTGCTCGTGCAGACCACGCACGCCGCGCGCTCGCAGGGCTCCGAACGCGCCGACGCCTGGGCTCGCTGCGGGGAGGACGTGCAGCGGGAGGTGCGGGCGCTGGCGGCGGAGCTGCAGGCGACCACGGCGCTGGCGGCGGGGATCGGCGAGCTGGAACAGCACCGCGATGCGCCGGACTTCGCCCTGTGGACGTTCTGGTCCCGCCGCGACGGCGACCGGCTGGACGAGTGGTCGGCACGGTTCCGCTCGGCGGTCGGCGCCGGCGCGAAGCGACGGGTGCTGCGCCAATCGCTGCTGGTGACCCGGCCCCACCTCGCGCTGCGCCTCGGCCGCCAGCCCCGCCGGGGCGGGGCCCGGCGCGCGCC
>JAITLM010000189.1 GCA_031277885.1 Microbacterium sp. | reverse complement strand
GCCGACCGCGTGCTGGCACAGTCCCCGCGGCCCGGTGCCGAGGCGAGGCCGGGGGATACCGTGGATCTCGTGATCGCCAGCGGACGCAGCAGCATGCCGGACACCGCGGGACTGACCCTCGCCGAGGCCAGAGCTGCGATCGAGGCCGCAGGCTTCCGCCCCACTGCGGATCCTCGCGATGCGGCGGATGCGGCGCGGGTGCTCGGCAGCGATCCCGGCCCCGGTGTGACGCTGCCGGTCGGATCCGCCGTCATCCTCCGGCTCGAGCGCTCCGCGCCGGCCACGCCGCATCCCGCCTCGACCGACGGGGCCGGCTCGTGACCCGCGCGGCACAGGTGGTCACGAGGCTCGCGGTGGTGCTCGGCGTCCTGGTGATCGCCGCAGCCGCCGTGATCCTACTGCAGCTCGTCGGCGCGGAGACCCCGGCCGAGGCGACCACGGCCACGCGAGCGCCGGCACCAGGGGTCGGGCAGGCGCCGCGCTCGGGGGCGACGACGGACGCGGAGGGCGAAACCCGGCGCGCCGTCGACGCCGGCTGGCTGACGCGCACCGCGGCGTCGACCGGCATCCCGGAGCGGGCGCTGGCGGCCTATGCCTCCGCGGATCTCATCGTCTCCGCCGAGGATCCCTCCTGCGGAATCGGATGGAACACGCTCGCGGGGATCGGCCTGATCGAGACCGATCACGGCCGGCACGGCGGCGCCGTCCTGGGTGCGGACGGGCGTCCGGAGCCGCCGATCCGGGGCGCCGCGCTCGACGGGAACGGGGTCATGGCGATCCCCGACACCGACGGCGGCGCCTGGGACGGCGACACCGTCTGGGATCGGGCCGTCGGACCCATGCAGTTCATCCCCGAGACATGGCGCACCTGGGGTGCGGACGGCGATGGCGATGGCGTGGCCGATCCGAACCAGATCGATGACGCGGCCCTCGCCGCAGCGCGATACTTGTGCGCCTCCGGATCCGTCGCGACGCCCGAGGGGTGGCGGCGGGCGATCCTCCGCTACAACGATCTGGACCAGTACGTCGCCGATGTCGCGCGCGCCGCCAACGGCTATGTCGCGGCGGCGCGCTGACGGCGACGCCCGCAGCCGGAGACGACTCCGTCTTCGCGTCAGCGCAGCACGGAGCTGAGCAGCAGGCTCGTCTCGCTGTTGACGATGCCTGAGATCCCGCGGATGCGACCGAGGAGCTGATCGAACTCCGCGAGGCTGTCCACCGAGAGCTCCGCCACGAGATCCCAGCCCCCGTTCGTCGTATGCAGAGCGGTGATCTCGGGGAAGCCCCGAAGCCTGCTGAGCACCGCACTGGTCGCGCGCCCTTCGACCGCGATCAGGGACACCGCGCGGATCCTGTCGACGGCGGCTTCATCGCGCACGCGCACGCTGAAGCCGATGATGACGCCCTCTGCGACGAGCCGATCCAGCCGGGAGGTGACCGTCGCACGAGCCGCGCCCAGACGTCGCGCCAGCGTGGCGATCGGCATCCGACCATCCTCCCGGAGTGCGGCGATGAGTTGGCGATCGAGCTCGGTCAGAGTGCCCATGAGCAAACTGTATCTCCAGGGGTAGCAATATGACGAGAATTAGACAGATTGTCGGTTCCTCTGTGTATCGCGCATGAATAGTGCCGGATCCTACGGTTTACTGCATGAAGCAGAGCGAGACGGAACGGCCTCCGTTCCTGGATGATGCGCCGTTGGCCCAGAGGATCGTCGACCTGCGGGTCGAGACGCCGTCGTCGGACGGGGCGGTCGTCTGAGATGTCGCATGCACCCTCAGCCGTCATCCTCGTGCGCCCTTCGGGTTTCTCGCCCAATGCGCAGACCGCGGCCGACAACGCCTTCCAGTCGACGTCCGACGCCTCGGCGGAGGAGATCGCGCGCCGCGCCTTCGACGAGGTGGCCGCGCTCGCCGAGGCCCTCAGGGCGGAGGGCGTGACCGTGCACCTCTTCGACGATCAGGGCGCGGACCGCCCCGACAGCGTGTTCCCCAACAACTGGATCTCCACGCACGCCGGCGGACACGTCGCGCTCTTCCCGATGTATGCATCGAATCGGAGGGGGGAGCGCCGCGCCGACATCGTCGAGATGCTGAAGTCGCAGTACCGGGTGCAGGACGTGATCGACTACTCCGGGCTCGAGCCGGACGACGTGTTCCTCGAGGGCACGGGAGCCATGGTGCTCGACCACGAGGCGCGGATCGCCTATGTGGCCCGCTCCCACCGGGCCGATCCCGTGGCACTGGAGCGGTTCTGCACGAACTTCGGGTTCGAGCCGATGGCCTTCGACGCCGTCGACGACACCGGGGCGCCGATCTATCACACGAACGTGATGATGGCCGTCGGCACCGAGCTCGCGCTCATCGCGCTCGACATGATCACCGACGACCGGCGTCGCGCCGAGGTCTCCGCGCGGCTCTCGGCGCGGCACGAGGTGATCGCGCTGACCCGCGCGCAGATCGCGGAGTTCGCCGGCAATGCGATCGAACTGCAGGGAGCGTCCGGCCGGATCCTCGTCATGTCGGCACGCGCCCGTGCAGCGCTTCGCGCGGATCAGGTCGCGGCGATCGAGCGCAGCGCCCGGATCGTCGCCGTCCCCGTACCCACCATCGAGCTCGCGGGCGGGTCGGTGCGGTGCATGATCGCCGGCATCCACCTGGATCCTCGACCGCTGGTCGCGTGAGCGCCGCCGCGGCTCACTCGCGCTCACCCGTTCCTGCTCTCATCCCCGACCGATACGAAGGAGTGTCATGTCCCTCACCGAAAAGGCCGCGCCGCCCGAGGAGATGAAGCGCGGGCTCAAGAACCGTCATCTCCAGCTCATCGCCATCGGCGGCGCGATCGGAACCGGTCTGTTCATGGGTTCCGGGCGCCTCGTGTCCGTCTCCGGCCCGTCGATCCTGTTCGTCTACGCGATCATCGGGTTCTTCGTCTTCTTCATCATGCGCGCGCTCGGGGAGCTTCTCCTCTCGAACCTGCACTACAAGACGTTCGGCGACATCGCGAAGGACATGCTCGGTCCGTGGGCCGGGTTCTTCGTCTCCTGGAACTACTGGTTCAGCTGGGTCATCGCGTGCGTCGCGGACATCACCGCGATCGTCGGCTACACCAGGTTCTTCTGGCCCGACGTCTCGTTGTGGGTCCCCGCCGGTGCCGCGGCCCTGATCCTGCTGCTCCTCAACCTCCAGCCGGTGAAGTGGTTCGGCGAGATGGAGTTCTGGTTCGCGATCATCAAGATCGTCGCCATCCTGGCTCTCATCACGACCGGCATCCTGCTGCTGCTCACCGGGTTCACCCACAACGGGGTGCAGGCATCGATCACCCATGTGTGGGATCTGGGCGGCATGTTCCCGATGGGGTTCAGCGGATTCGTGCTCGGATTCCAGATGGGCGTCTTCTCCTTCATCGGGGTCGAGCTGGTGGGCACCACGGCGGCCGAGACGGAGAACCCGCGCAGGACCCTGCCCAAGGCGATCAACTCGATCGTCGTGCGGATCCTGATCTTCTACGTCGGATCCCTCACCGTGATCATGAGCATCACGCCCTGGTCGGAGCTCAAGGCCGGCGAGAGCCCTTTCGTGCAGACGTTCCTGCTCGCCGGCTTCGTGCCTGCGGCGCTGGTGATGAACCTCGTCGTGCTGACGTCGGCGGCCTCCAGCGCCAACTCGGGCGTCTATTCCGGTACGCGCATGCTGTTCGGGCTCTCGAAGGACGGGCATGCCCCCAGGGGACTGGCGCTCACCGACAGCCGCGGGGTTCCCACGCGCGCGGTCTTCACCACCGCCGTACTGCTGTTCACGGCCATCCCGCTGCTGTACGCGGGAGACGGCGTCGTCGCCGCCTTCGACTTCGTCTCGACGATGTGCGCGTCCCTCGTGATCTTCACCTGGGGTTCCGTCGTGGTCAGTTACATCGTCTACCGTCGTCGCCATCCCGATCGCCATGCCGCATCGAAGTTCCGTCTGCCTTTCGCCGCCGTCACCCCATGGGCGATCCTCGGGTTCTTCGTGTTCATCGTGGTCGCTCTGCTGTACAGCGAGGGCACCCGGTACGCGACGCTCGCGACACCGGTGTGGTTCCTCCTGCTCACGGTGTTCTGGCAGATCCGCAAGAGACAGCTGATCAGGGCCGGCCGCCCGCTCACCGGGTCGATCCCGACCGTGCGGCACCCTCTCGACGAGGAGTGAGTCCTCCCGGTGGGCGGGCCGTTGCGCCCGTCCGCCCCAGGAAGACCGCGACGAGGACGGCTGCGAGAAGCGCGATGCCGGCGTTGATGCCGATCGCGAGGTGCAGGCCCGGGAGAAGCGTCGAAGCTGCGACGCCGGTCGCGATGGCGGACATCACGGGTGTGCCCAGGGTGATGCCCACCTGCTGACTCATCGTGACCAGGCCGGTCGCGAGTCCCTGCTGGTCGGCGGGCACGCCCGCGGTCGAAGCGACCGCGTAGCCGACGATCGCGACGAGGTTCGCGATCCCGCCGACGAAGGTCAGGATGAGCACCGGGGCCAGCCAGGTGCGCGGGGTGCCGGCGAAGGCGAGGGGTGCGACGGCGGCCGCCTGCACCAGGAGGCCGCCGACGATCGCCGTCTTCGGGCCCGTCCTTCCGATGATCTTCGGAGCGATGAGTCCTCCGAGGACGGTGCCGACACCGAGGACGCCGAGGAAGAGACCGGCGGCGACGGCGGTGTAGCCCAGCACCTCCTGGAGGTAGAGGGTGAGCAGGAAGACGAGCGAGGTGAACGTCGCGAACGCGAGGAGTCCGGCTGCGTTGCCCCAGGCGATGCTGCGGCGCGAGAGCAGACTCGGCGCGATCAGCGGCTGCGCCGCGCGGCTTTCGACGCCGAGGAACACGACGAAGAGGACGAGAGCGCCCGCCATCGG
>JAITLM010000169.1 GCA_031277885.1 Microbacterium sp. | reverse complement strand
GTCGCTAGGACGCGAGGCCCATCGCATCCATGCGTCGGGCGTGCGCGCCCATCAGCTCGGTGAACACGGGCTCGAGGCGGTCGTTCTCGGCGCCGGGGAGGTGCGGGCGCAGGGCGGCGCGTGCCACCAGGATCGTGTCGCCGACGAGCCGGCGTCCCCACATCGACAGCAGCGAGCGCCACTGCTCGTCGCTCGCGATCGTCGCCTGCACGATCCCGATGATCTCGTGCCGGTCGTCCGCCTCGGAGAGGATCCTGGCGACCTCCGCCCCGGTCTCGCCGTAGCTGGATGCGAGCGCGATGTAGAAGTCGTCGAGCATGCCGGCGGTCAGGTACACCGCGAGCATGGTCTCCGCGATGCGCGGCCCGAGGGTCTTCCGCCGGAACGCGTCCAGCTGCTCACGGAACGGGAGCATCACCTCGGTCGGCCGGTCGCCGTGCGCGGCGATGATCGCGACGATCGCGTGGTGCTTGGCGAGGGCGGCGCCGGCGGCGCGGGACAGGATCTCCTTCTCGGCGAGATCGTCCGTCGCACGGATGAGGCGGGTGAGCGTCTCGAAGTAGCCCAGCTGCAGATACGCGGCCTGGCCGAGGAAGGTGTTCAGCTCGGGCGCCAGCTCGGCGAAGTCGACGCGGGTCGCGTCGCCCAGGTCGCCTCGGGAGCGGAGCACCAGGGTGCGTCGCGGCGCCTTGTCGCGCTGCCAGAACCACCTCACCACGCGCCCAGCCTAGTGGAGCGGATCCGCCGGATCGGGGGCGGCGCGCACCCTGAGCGATCCGATCCCGGCGAGAAGAGCCCGCTCCGGTAGGCTGGATCCCGCTCCGGCGACGGATCGGAGCCCCGCGCCTGTGCATACGGATTCGGCGTGGACCCCATCAACGAGGCGGCGCCGCGATCGCAAGGCCCGCCGGACAGGCAATCAAAGACTGTGACTTCTTTCGCCGATCTCGGCATCGACCAGGACATCGTGGACGCCCTCGCGGCGAAGGGCATCGTCGACGCCTTCCCGATCCAGGAGCAGACCATCCCCCTGGGGCTGCCCGGCCAGGACATCATCGGACAGGCCAAGACCGGCACGGGAAAGACCTTCGGCTTCGGCATCCCCGTGGTGCAGCGCCTGGGCCTCGACCCCGAGCCCGGCGTCAAGGCCCTCATCGTCGTCCCCACCCGCGAGCTCGCGGTGCAGGTGTACGAGGACATGGATCTGCTGACCGGCAACCGCTCGACCAGCGTGGTCGCGATCTACGGCGGCAAGGCGTACGAAGGCCAGATCGATCAGCTCAAGGCCGGCGCGCAGATCGTCGTCGGCACCCCCGGCCGTCTCATCGACCTCGCCAACCAGCGTCTGCTCGACCTCTCGCACGCGACCGAGGTCGTGCTCGACGAGGCCGACAAGATGCTCGACCTCGGCTTCCTCGCCGACATCGAGAAGATCTTCTCCAAGGTCCCCGCGGTGCGTCACACGCAGCTGTTCTCCGCGACCATGCCGGGACCGATCGTGGCGCTCGCGCGCCGGTTCATGACGAACCCGATCCACATCCGCGCGAACGACCCCGACGAGGGCCTCACCCAGGCGAACATCAAGCACCTCGTCTACCGGGCGCACTCGCTCGACAAGGACGAGGTCATCGCCCGCATCCTCCAGGCCGAGGGCCGCGGCAAGACCGTGATCTTCACGCGCACCAAGCGCGCGGCGCAGCGTCTCGTCGATGAGCTCAACGACCGCGGCTTCAACGTCGGCGGCGTGCACGGCGACATGGGCCAGGATCAGCGCGAGCGCTCGATGGCCGCGTTCAAGGCGGGCAAGAAGGACGTGCTCGTCGCGACCGACGTCGCCGCCCGCGGCATCGACGTGGACGACGTCACGCACGTGATCAACCACACGATCCCGGACGAGGACAAGACGTACCTGCACCGCGCGGGCCGCACCGGCCGCGCGGGCAAGACCGGCATCGCCGTCACGTTCGTGGACTGGGAGGACCTGCACAAGTGGGCCCTCATCAACCGTGCACTCGAGTTCGGCCAGCCCGAGCCGATCGAGACCTACTCGTCGAGCCCGCACCTCTACGAGGACCTGAACATCCCGGCCGGCACCAAGGGCCGTCTGGTCACCGCACCGGTGTCCGAGAAGCCCGCGCGCAAGCAGCGCGAGCCGCAGCGCGCCTCCGACGCGGCGGCCGAGGGCACGAGCGACGGCAGCACGCGCCGCCGCCGTCGCCGCCGCAACGCGGAGGGCGAGGTCGGATCGACCTTCGCCGAGGGTGCCGAGGCTCCCGCCGCCAAGGCCTCGGGATCCGGTGACGCCGATCGCGCCGCCGAAGGATCCGGAACGCACGACGGCCAGGGCGCGGAGCACCACGACGGCAAGCCGGCCGCCCAGCGCCGTCGCCGCCGTCGTCGCCGCCCCTCCGGCGGTGCCGCCGCGGGCAGCGCCCCCCAGCCCGGCGCCTGACCCGCCCGCGCTCGTCCCTGCCCCGCGTCAGGCTCCTCTCTGACCGCGAGACTCCATCTGGGCGACGAGACTGCACCTCTGAAGTGCAGTCTCGTCGCCCATTTGCAGTCTCGCGGACAGTTGCCGTTGCCGGGCGCGGACAGCTACCGGGAGCGGACCGGGTAGACCGGGGACGAGCCGAAGCCGCTGTCGATGATGCGCTGCAGCATCGCCGGATCCGTGGTGTTCTCGCCGGGGACGTTCGGCTTGCCGGCACCGTGGTAGTCGCTGGATCCGGTCACGATGAGGTCGTTCTCGGCGGCGATGCCGCGCAGCCAGGCGCGACCCTCGGCCGTGTTCTCACGATGCTCGATCTCGAGCCCGGCCAGGCCGGCGTCGATCAGGCGCCGCAGCGTCGCATCGGTCATGCGCTCGCGCCCCGCGGGGTGGGCGATCACCGGCACTCCCCCCGCCCCGACGACGAGTTCGATCGCGGTGAGCGGATCCGGCGCGTAGTGCGCCTCGTAATATCCCTGACGCGGGTGCAGGATCCCGTCGAACGCCTCTCCGCGGTCGCGCACGATGCCGCGTGCGACGAGCGCGTCCGCGATGTGCGGCCGCCCCACCGTCGCCCCCGGATCCGTCTGCTCGAGGACGTCCTCCCAGCGCAGCGGATAGTCGCGCGCGATGCCGCGCACGATGCGCTCGGCCCTGCCGATGCGGTCCTCGCGGATCCGGGCGGTCTCGGCGGCCAGATCCGGATCCTCCGGGTCGAACAGGTAGGCCAGCACGTGCACGCTCCGCCAGCCGTCCTTGGCGGACAGCTCCATGCCGGGGATGAACGTCATGCCGTGCGCGGTCGCGGCCGCCGCCGCATCGACCCATCCGACCGTCGTGTCGTGGTCGGTGAGCGCGATCGTGCGCAGCCCCTCCTGCGCGGCACGCTCGACGAGCGTCGCCGGATCCTCCGTGCCGTCGGAGCGGTTCGAGTGCAGATGCAGATCGATCGGCCCGTCGAAGAGGGCGGGGCGAGACGTCGGATCGGCATCGGTCATCCTCCGAGCGTAGCGATCCCCGCGCCCGTGGACCGCCCCGCCCCGCGCCGCGCCGCCGGAGAGAGCCTCCGCACCGCCGGGCGCCCCTCTGCGGATCCAGGGCCGCACACCAGAACCCTCACAGATCCGCTCGCCTAGGCTCGGAGGCGATGTTTCGACTGATCGGGATCCTCCTCACCGTCCTCTTCGCGATCGCCACGGCGGTCGTGACCTGGCCGCAGTTCTTCCACCTCGAGCAGACGTTCCCGATCACGCAGATCGTGGCCTCGCGCGCGGTGCTCGTGCTCGTGTTCGGCGCGATCCTGGTGCTGGCGCTGCTGCTCCTCATCGCCCGTCCGCTGCGCGGCTTCGCGGCGTCGATCGCGCTCGTGGCGCTGCTCGGCGGCGGCGCCTCGGCGGCCATCCTGGCCCTGCGCGGCGTCGACACCGCCGACGCGCTTCCGGAGAAGACCGCGACGAGCGTGCGCGTGCTCGCCTGGAACACCGCGGGAGAGGCGGTGTCGGCGAGCGAGATCGCGAACACGATCGTCGCCCAGAAGGCCGACATCGTGGCACTGCCGGAGACCACCGAGGCCGTGGGCGAGGAGATCGCGCTCACGCTGCGCGAGGCAGGGCACCCGATGTGGGTGCATCACGTGCAGTACCGCCCCGAGGTCACCCAGGGACCGGACTCGTGGCAGACCACGGTGCTCATCTCGCCCGCGCTCGGCGACTACTCGGTGATCCCGTCCTCCGCCGACGGGACCAGCAACACGTCCTCGGTGCCGAGCGCCGTCGTGATGCCGGTCGACGGCCACGGGCCGACGGTCGTCGCGGTGCACACGGTCGCCCCGCGCCAGGACGAGATGGCGGACTGGACGCGGGATCTGCGCTGGGTCGCCGACCAGTGCCCCGCCGGGAAGAACGTCATCCTCGCCGGCGACTTCAACGCCACCCTCGACCACATGGGCGGGCTCGGCACGGCCGGCGGGGACCTCGGCGCCTGCCGCGATGCGGCATCGCGCTCCGGCTCCGGCGGCGTCGGCACCTGGCCGACGTCGGTGCCGGTGCTCCTCGGCGCCCCGATCGACCACGTCATGGCCACGGATCACTGGCGCGCGACCGGATCCGCGGTCCTCCCTGCCGGCTCCGGCGGCAGCGACCACCGCGCCCTCATCACGCAACTCGAGCGCGTGACGCCGTAACGCCCGCACGACCACGCGCGGATCCGGGCCCCGCTCAGCGGCGAGCGCGGATCCGGCCTCGGTCAGCTCCGAACGCGCGCCCGGACCACGAGTGCCGCGATCCCGCGCCAGCCCAGGAGGAACACGAGCAGCGTCACGGTGGCGACGATGATGAACGCCACCGCGGTCGTGCCGCCGCTGACGACCCGCAGGATCATCCCGAGCACCACCGTGATGACGACGAGCGGCGCTCCGGTGCGCAGTGGCGCGGCGGGCGCCTTCCAGGCCCGCAGCACGAGCCAGCCGACCGCGAGCCCCGCGAGGAACGGCCAGGCCGTCTCCAGCACGCCCAGCGCGTCGACGCTGTGCTCGTGGCTCGCGCGTCCGATCGCGGCGAACACGATCACGAGCACGGCGTCGATCCCCACCGCCCATGGCCAGGACAGGGCGGATCGGCGGGCGGAGGCGGCTTCGGTCATGCCTCCACGCTAGCCCGGTGGGCTATGCGCCGAGGCGCAGGAGGATCCGGATCCGCACCGCTTCTACCCTGATACCCGGCTATCAGCAAGCATTGAAATGGCTGGGAGAGGCGGCTAGAAACGATGCAGGGCCATCCGCCCGCGCCGACCTGGTCGGCACCCACCCCCACGAGAGGACCCTCACCGATGAGGATGCCAAACCCCCACCGCTCGTTCCGCACCATCGCCTGCACCGTCGCGGCGCTGGGACTGGTCCTGGCGGGCTCCGTCAGCGCCACCGCGGCGACGAACGAGCCGTCGACGCCCGTGCCGATCACCCCGCCGGACGGCACCGTCATGAGCTACGTCGTCAACATCGGCCAGGCGAACCCCGGCCAGACCCGCAAGGCCGAGAAGGCCATCGCCGAGGCCGGTGGCGTCGTCGTGCAGAGCTGGCCCGAGATCGGCGTCGTGATCGCGCAGTCCGACCGCGCCGCGTTCCGCGACACCGTGAAGGTCAAGGGCAAGAACGTCGTCGCTTCGGTCGGCGCGACCCGCACCGTCGAGGTCAAGGACAAGGTCTCCGGCCCGCAGGCGCCGTGGGGTCCCGGCTCCTCGGGCTGGAAGCAGGGCAAGAACAAGCCCGTCAACGGCGACGAGCCCACCGAGCCGGTGCCCGCGACCGGTTCGGACTCCCTCGAGGGACAGCAGTGGGACATGACGATGATCCAGGCGGATCAGGCGCATCAGGTCACCGATGGCAGCCGCAACGTCCTCGTGGGCGTGCTGGACTCGGGCATCGACCCGACGCATCCCGACCTGCAGGCCAACATCGACGTCGCGGACTCCGTCAACTGCACCACCGGCGGACGCCCCGACCAGACCGCGGGCGGCTGGTACCCGACCACCTCCGACCACGGCACGCACGTCGCCGGCACGATCGCGGCGGCGCGCAACGGCGTGGGCATCGTCGGCGTCGCGCCGAACGTGCGCCTGGCGTCGGTCAAGGTCGTCAACGACGACGGGTTCATCTACCCCGAGTACGCGGTCTGCGGATTCATGTGGGCCGCGCAGCGCGGGATGGACGTGACCAACAACAGCTACTACGTCGACCCGTTCGAGTTCTGGTGCGACGACCAGCCCGACCAGGCGGCGGTCCGCGAGGCCGTGGCCCGCGCGGTGAACTGGTCCAACTCCCGGGGCGTCGTGAGCGCCGCCGCGGCCGGCAACTCCGGTCTCGACCTGACGGTGAACACGCGGGACGAGGGCAGCCCGGACGACGCCGCCCAGCCGACGCCGCGCACGATCAACCAGGGCTGCAAGGACATCCCCGCGCAGATCCCCGGCGTCGTGACCGTCTCCTCGCTCACCCAGACCGGCCAGCTGTCGTACTTCTCCAACCGCGGTCTCGGCGAGATCGACGTGGCGGCGCCCGGATCCCGGATCCTCTCCACGATCCCGGGTGGCAAGTACGGGCTCAAGAGCGGCACCTCGATGGCGTCCCCGCACGTCGCCGGCGTGCTCGCGCTGATGAAGTCCGCGCACCCCGAGCTGACCCCTGCGCAGATGGTGCAGAAGCTCGAGGACGATGCGACGCCGACCGCGTGCTCGGCTCCGCAGTACGACGAGGGCGCCGCGTGCGTGGGCACCCCCGAGCTGAACAGCTACTACGGCCACGGCATCGTGAACGCGCTCAAGGCCGTGCAGTGATCTGACCGGTTCGACAGGAGGGGCCCGGATCGCCGACACCGGCGGGCCGGGCCCCTCCGTCGCCTCCTGCCCGGATCCTTCTCCCACCCGCCGGTGAGAGGATGGATCCATGACCTCCGAGCACGACACGATCGAGCAGCAGGGCGATGCCGCCGCCGCGACCACCTCGACGAACACCAACCGCCGCCAGCCCTTCCCCCAGGGCTTCCTCGACACCATCTCCACCGGCTGGGCCGAGCGCCCCGAGTCCCTGCCCGCCCCGCGCGCGCAGGCGCCGTACGCCGAGGCCCGGCGGGCGGCGGTCTCCGCGGCCTTCCCCGGCAAGCGCCTCGTGATCCCCGCCGGATCCCTCAAGCAGCGCAGCAACGACACCGACTACCCGTTCCGCGCGCACTCGGCGTTCGCGCACCTCACCGGGTGGGCCGCCGACTCCGAGCCCGACTCCCTGCTCGTCTTCGAGCCCACCGCGGACGGCCACGACGTGACCCTGTACTTCCGCGAGCGCGCCGACCGCACCACGAGCGAGTTCTACTCCGACGCCACGATCGGCGAGTTCTGGATCGGTCCGCGTCCCGCGCTCGCGGGCGTCGCCGCCGACCTGGGCGTGGCCACCGCGCACCTGGACGACTTCGCCGCGGGCGAGCACGACCTCGTGGTCGACGAGGACGGCGAGCTCACCCAGTTCGTGTCCGAGCTGCGCCTCGTCAAGGACGCCTACGAGGTGGCCGAGATGCGCCGCGCCGTCGAGATCACCGCGAACGGCTTCGACGACATCATCCGCGACCTCCCCCGCGCGATCGCGCACCCGCGCGGCGAGCGCATCGTCGAGGGCGTCTTCCACCAGCGCGCCCGCAGCGACGGCAGCTGGGAGGGCTACGACACGATCGCCGCATCCGGTCCGCACGCCTGCTACCTGCACTGGACCCGCAACGACGGCGCCGTACTGCCGGGCGACCTGATCCTCGTTGATGCCGGAACCGAGGCGGACAGCCTCTACACCGCCGACATCACCCGCACCCTGCCGGTGAACGGCACGTTCAGCGACGTGCAGCGCCGCATCTACGACACCGTGGTCGAGGCCGCGGACGCCGCCTTCGCCGCTGCGAAGGTGGGCGTGCTGTTCCGCGAGGTGCACGCCGCCGCAATGGACGTGATCGCGCGCCGTACCGCCGAGTGGGGCCTGCTGCCCGTCACCGCGGAGCAGGCGCTCGACGCCGACAAGGGCGGTCAGCATCGGCGGTACATGGTGCACGGCACGAGCCACCACCTCGGCATCGACGTGCACGACTGCGCCCAGGCCCGTCGCGAGATGTACTACGACGGCCGGATCGAGCCCGGCATGGTGTTCACGATCGAGCCGGGCCTGTACTTCCAGATCGACGACCTGACGGTGCCCGAGGAGTACCGCGGCATCGGCGTGCGCATCGAGGACGACATCCTCATCACCGCCGACGGTCCCGTGAACCTCTCCTCCGCGATCCCCCGCACCTCCGCCGAGGTCGAGGCCTGGATCGCGCGCGTGCAGGGATCCGCGTCCTGACCGAGCCGCGCTGACGCCGGCCCATCTCCGTCGAGGCCCCCTCTGAGTGTCGAAGCCCCCTCGCAGTTGCGTAACTGCGAGGGGGCTTCGGTGCTGCGAGGGGGCGTCGACGGAAGTGGGAGCGCGCGCTCAGCGGGCGGCGCGCTCAGCGGGCGGCGCTCAGCGGGCGGCGTGCTCGCGGAGCGCGGCGGCCATCTGGCGCACGGCCTGCTCGATCACGGGACGGGGCGTCGCGAGGATGAACCGCAGGTAGCCCTCCCCCGCGGCGCCGCAGGCGACGCCGTCCGTCATCGCGACCCCCGCGTGCTCACGGAAGAACGCGGCGGGCGAGCCGTCGATGCCGAGCCCTCGCGCGTCCAGCCATGCGATGTAGGTGCCCTCCGGAGCGCGGTAGCCCATGTCCGGGATGTGCTCCGCGAGGAGATCCCCCAGGATCCGGCGATTGCCGTCGAGGTAGTCGAGCGTGCCGTCCAGCCACTCCCGGCTGTCGTCGAAGGCCGCCGTGGTCGCGATGACGCCGAGGTTCGCGGTGCCGTGCTCGGCCCAGGCGACCTCCGGCCGCGCCCAGGTCTCGGCATCGGCGTCATTCGTCAGGATCACCTGCGCCGCCTTCAGGCCCGGCAGGTTGAACGCCTTCGAGGCGCTCGCGGCGGTGATCGTGTGTCCTGCGGTCACGGCGCTGATGCTCGCATAGGGCACGTGGCGGTGCGGGGCGAAGACGAGCGGCGCGTGGATCTCGTCCGAGAACACGCGGGCGCCGTGCCGTGCGACGACCTCGGCGACCGCCTCGAGCTCCGCCCGCTCGAAAACGCGCCCCAGCGGGTTGTACGGGTTGCACAGGATCAGCAGGCCGCCGCCGTCCGCGAACGCCCGGTCGATGCCCTCCAGGTCGTAGACGTGGCGCCCGTCCTCGACGAGCATCGGCACCTCGATGATCTCGCGATCGTGCATCGCCGGGATCGTCAGGAACGGCATGTAGGCGGGCGTCGGCAGCACGATCTTCGATCCAGGTGCGGTGAAGAAGTCGATCGTCGCGCGCAGCGCGGTGAGCACGTCGGGCACGGGGCGGATCCGCTCCGCCGGCACCTCCCAGCCGTAGCGGTCCTGCTGCCACCGCGCGGTCGCCTCGGTCATGCGCGTCCGCACCGCCGCCGGCAGATATCCGGTCAGGCCGTCGTCGATCGCGTTCTTCATGGCGGCGGCGATCGCCGGGGCGGGCGGGAAGTCCATCTCGGCGACGAACGCGCCGATCGCCTCGGGGAACACCGACCACTTCAGACTGCCGATCTCACGCAGCCTGTCGATCCCGATCGCGTCCAGCTCCTCCGCCGTGCTCATGCTTCTCCCTCTGCGTCCTTCCGCGGTGCGCCCGGTGCGGACGCATCGATCACGAATCCCGATCGGGCGAACTCCGCGACGAGCGGAGCGAGATCCGCCCCGATCGCGTCGGCCGGGCGCTTGCGGCCCTTCACCTCGAACGAGTGCCCGCCGCCGTCGATCCAGACGATCGCCGCGTCCTGACAGGATGCGACGTCGTCCTCGAGCTGCGACACCGGCTGCACGAACGGATCGTTCGTGCCCTCCACGAAGAGCTGAGGCTGCGTCACGGCCGGCAGGTGCTCGATCCGGGGCTTCTCCGGCTTGCCGGGCTGATGCAGCGGGTAGCCCAGGTAGACGAGCGCGTCGGCGTCGAGGCCGGCCTCCTCGGCCGCGGCCATCGACGCCATCCGTCCGCCATAGGACTTGCCGCACGCGACGACGGAGCCGGATCCGCGCTCCCGCGCCGCCGCGATCACGGCGCGCCAGGCGAGGATCGCGTGCGCGGCGGGGCCCGGCATGCGCCGCCCCGCCTCGAGGTACGGGAAGGTGAAACGCAGCGTGTGCAGGCCCTCGGCCTGCAGCGCGGCGGAGAAGCCGAGGAGGAACGGATGGTCCATGCCGGCCCCCGCGCCGTGCGCGATCGCCACGACCGGAGCAGCGTCCCCGCCGCTGTCGTCGCTCGCGCGGCCGAACGCCGCCGAGACCTCGACCGTCCCGGCCGGGAGCGGAACCGGGATGCGGAAGCGCTCCTCGGGGAGCGCTGTCATCGCGCGGCGCCGTCGCCCGCCGGGTTCTCCCCCTCGGCGGGGTTCGCTCCCTCGGCGGGGTTCGCTCCCTCTGCAGGCTCGCCCGCTGCGGGCTCCCCCGAGGCGGGCGCGCCTTCGACCGGCGCGCCTTCGACAGGCGGCACAGGGGCGACCGGCGGGGCCGGCGGCATCGGCGGACGCTGCGGCGCGATGCGCTCCCCGTAGCGCGGCGGCTCTTCGATCCGCTCGCCGTACTGCGGGGGTGCGGCCGCGGGGCCGGCCGCGGAACCGACGGCAGGGCCGGTGGCAGCGCCGGCGGCGGGACCGGGCTGCGGGATGGGCGTCACGGCGCGGCCGAGCACCTGACGCGCCTTGCCGACGGAGTCCGGCAGCACCGTGACCTCGTAGTGATCCGCCTTGAGCTGCATGACGCTCGCGTAGTCGCGACGACGGCGCACGATCGAGTACGTGATGAGGCTCAGGATCATGCCGATCGCGACGCCGACGAAGAGGATCCCGATGAAGGCCTGCATCGGCACGGAGGGGTTGCCCAGCACGAAGATCGCCGAGAGGAAGAGTCCGATGAGCACGCCGTTGACCGCGCCGGAGCGCGCGGCGTTGGCGTAGCCGAGGCGGCCGGTGACCCGCTCGACGGTCTGCACCCCGACCCCGACGATCGCGATCGCCCTGGCCGGGATCTCCCCCGCGATCAGCTGCGAGACGAGCTTCTGCGCGGCCTCGTACTCGGTCACAGTGGCGACCGTCTCGCCGATCTCGCCCGCGGGTCCTGACGTGTTGAGCATGCTCATCGGTCCATTGTTCCACGCGGCCGCGTCATGGCCGCCGGATGCCGTCACCCGCCCCGGATCCCAGGGTTTCGGACAGTACGCTGGAACCATGAGCACACAGCGGGTTTTCGTCGCGCGCCTGGCCGGGTGCGCCGTGTTCGACCCCGCCGGCGACCGGATCGGGAAAGTCCGAGATGTCGTCGTCGTGTACCGAAGTAGCGCGGCCCCGCGTGTGATCGGCCTGGTGTGCGAGATCCCCGGCCGCCGGCAGGTGTTCCTCTCGATCGGACGGGTCGGATCGATCAGCACCGGACAGGTCATCACGTCCGGTCTGATGAACGTGCGCCGGTTCAAGCCGCGCAACGGCGAGGTCCGCATCATGGCCGAACTCGTCGGCCGACGGGTCGACTTCTCCGACGCCTCCGGCACCGCGGTGATCGAGGACGTCGCGATCGAGCCGAACCGGCTCGGCGAATGGTCCGTGAGCCAGCTCTTCCTGCGCAAGCCCAAGACCAGCGCCTCTCCGTTCGCGAAGGGACCCACCACGTTCGCGACCTGGAACCAGGTGCACGAGCACAACCGTCCCGGCGAGGCGCAGTCGGCGGAGCAGCTCGTCGCCACCTATTCCGAGATGCACCCCGCCGACCTCGCGAACACCCTGCTGGACCTGCCGCAGCAGCGCCGGATCGAGGTCGCGGAGGAGCTGCCGGACGAGCGGCTCGCCGACGCCCTCGAGGAGATGCCCGAGGACGACCAGATGGACATCCTGGATCGCCTCGGCGATGAGCGCGCCGCGGACATCCTGGACCAGATGGAACCGGACGACGCGGCGGACCTGCTCGCGCAGCTCCCGCAGGGCCGTCTGGAGCACCTCCTCGAGCTCATGGAGCCCGAGGAGGCCGAGGACGTGCGCATGCTGCTCCGCTACAGCCCCGACACGGCGGGCGGGCTGATGACCCCGGAGCCGATCATCCTCTCCGCCGACGCCACGGTCGCCGAGGCGCTGGCCCTGATCCGCCGGCACGAGCTGCACCCCGCCCTGGCCGCCGCCGTGTTCATCACGCTGCCGCCGTTCGAGACCCCCACCGGGCGCCTGCTGGGCGTCGTGCACTTCCAGCGCATGCTGCGCTACCCCCCGCACGAACGGCTGGGCGCGATCGTCGACGACACCCTGGAACCCGTGCCCGCGACCGCGTCCGCGGCCGAGGTGGCGCGCATGCTCGCCAGCTACGACCTCGTCTCGCTCCCCGTCGTGGACCAGGCGCACCGCCTGGTCGGCGCGATCAGCGTCGACGACGTGCTGGACTACCTGCTCCCCGACGACTGGCGCTCGCACGACGCCGATGACCACAGCGGATCCGCGCGGTCCGTCCCGACGCCGGGAGCGGCGGGATGATGGCGAAGTCGGACCGTCGCGGACTGGACCTTCCCCGCGGCCGCTCCGGCATGCTGGGTCGCGGCTCCTCCTCGACGCCGTCGAGCGACACCTTCGGGCGGTTCTCCGAGGCGTTCGCCCGCGCCATGGGCACCTCCGGCTTCCTCATCGGGATGTCGGTGTTCGTCGCGGTCTGGCTGTGGTGGAACATCGCGATGCCGAAGGAGTGGCAGTTCGACCCTGCCGCGACCAACTTCACCCTGCTCACGCTGATCCTCTCGCTGCAGGCCTCGTACGCCGCCCCCCTGATCCTGCTCGCGCAGAACCGGCAGGACGACCGCGACCGCGTGCAGATCGAGCAGGACCGTCAGCGCGCCGAACGCAATCTCGCCGACACCGAGTACCTGGCCCGGGAGATCGTCGCGCTGCGCATGGCCCTCGAGGAGCGCTCCGCCCAGGGCGTCACCCGCGAGGTGCTGCGCGCCGAGCTCAGGGCGATGCTCGCCGAGCTGCGCGATGAGGATCCGGCGGAGCAGGCTCCGTGACCGTCGACCTCGCCGACGCGGTCCGCCGGGCCGTCGGTGCCGTCACCGACCCCGAGCTGCGTCGTCCGCTCGCCGACCTCGACATGCTCCGCGACATCACTGTGGACGGCGCGGTCGCGCATGTCGGGATCGCCCTGACCATCGTGGGCTGCCCCGCGGCCGCGCGGATCGAGTCCGACGTGCACGCGGCCGCCGCCGCGGTGGCCGGGATCGAGTCCGTCGAGGTCGCCGTGGGCGTGATGACGCCCGAGGAGCGTCGCGCGCTCACCGAGCGCCTGCGCGACGGCAGGGCCCCCAGGCAGATGCCGTTCGGTCCGGATTCGCTCACCCGGGTGATCGCCGTCACGAGCGGCAAGGGCGGGGTCGGCAAGTCCTCGCTCACCGCCAACCTCGCGGTCGCACTGGCAGCCCGCGGCCGCCGCGTCGGGTTGATCGACGCCGACGTCCACGGCTTCTCGATCCCCGGCCTGCTCGGAATCGCGCCCGGCACCCAGCCCACCCGGATCGACGACCTCATGCTGCCCCCGGTCGCGCACGATGTGAAGGCGATCTCGATCGGGATGTTCCTTCGCGAGGGCGAGTCCGTCGTCGCCTGGCGCGGGCCCATGCTGCACCGCACCGTGCAGCAGTTCCTCACCGACGTGTTCTTCGGCGACCTGGATGTGCTGCTCATCGACATGCCGCCCGGCACCGGCGACATCGCGATCACGCTCGGCCAGCTCCTGCCGCACGCCGAGGTGCTCGTCGTGACCACGCCGCAGGAGGCCGCCTCCGAGGTGGCGATCCGCAGCGGGCTCGTGGCCCGGCAGACCGGGCAGCGCGTGATCGGGGTCGTCGAGAACATGGCCGCCCTGACGCTGCCCGACGGGACCGTGCTGGATCTGTTCGGCTCGGGTGGCGGGCAGGCCGTGGCGGATGCGCTCTCGCAGGACGCCGATCCCGTCCCGCTGCTCGCCTCCGTGCCGCTGAGTCCTGCGCTGCGCACCGGTGGCGATGCCGGTCTGCCGGTCGTGCTCGGGAACCCGCAGGATCCTGCGGCGCGCGCGATCCTCGCGGTCGCGGACGCCGTCGATCAGGCGGGCCGCGGCCTCGCCGGGCGGCGCCTGACGATCAGCCCGCGCTGAGGGTCGCGGGCGGCTTCGCCGACGTGGATCAGGTGGCTTCGCTGTCGTAGGGGGGAAGCTCCTCGGCGGAGAACACCTTCGGCGCCTTCGTCGCGGGAACGGTCTCGCCCGAGGCGGAGGCCGCGTTCATCGCGGTCGCGGTCGCCAGCAGCGCTGCGGCGGAACCCGCGGCCGCGGGCGCCGGGGCGGCTTCGACCGCTGCCGGGGCGGCAGGCGTCGCGGCAGGGGTGTCGTCGAGAAGCGCGTCTCGGATGATGCGCCGCGGGTCGTACTGCCGCGGGTCGAGCTTGCGCCAGTCGAGCTCATCGATCTCCGGCCCGACCTCCTCGCGCATGCGATCCTTGGCGCCGCGCAGGTAGTCGCCGGCCTTCTTGACCAGGCGTGCGAACGACTCCGCGTACCGAGGGAGGCGCTCGGGGCCCACGAGAAAGGCAGCGATCACGCCGATCACGAGCAGCTTCTCGATGGTGATGCCGAAGAACATGTCACAAGGGTACCGCCGCGCCTCGCCCGCGCGGACACGCAGGACGCCTACGCTGAGGGAACATGCGGTGCACTGGGCGACCGCCAGGGAGTCGACGTGAGCGAGCAGGACGCCAACGCACGGTACGTGCGCGAAGCCATCATCGAACCGGATGAGATCGCGCGGGCGCGCGCCCACGCGGTCGAGCTCGGCGCGCAGCCCATCAGTGCCGCCGTCGGAGCCCAGATCGCCGTGCTCGCCGCGGCCACCGGAGCGCGCTCGATCGTCGAGATCGGCACCGGTGCCGGCGTCTCCGGACTGTGGCTGCTGCGCGGCGCCCCCAGGGCCGTGCTGACCTCGATCGACAACGAGCCGGAGCACCTCGCCGCGGCCCGCAGCGCCTTCCAGGATGCGCGGATCGCTCCGACGCGCGCCCGCTTCATCGCCGGCAGGGCCGCCGATGTGCTGCCCCGCATGAACGAGGCCGCCTACGACATCGTCCTCGTGGACGCGGATCCCGAGAACGTGATCGAGTACGTCGAACACGGTCTGCGGCTCGTGCGCGCCGGAGGGACCGTGCTCGTGCCGCGCGTGCTGGCCGGCGGAAAGGTCGCGGATCCGGTGCAGCGCGACGAGGTGACGGTCGCCTACCGCTCGCTCATCCAGGAGACCCAGCAGTCCCCCGCCGTGCTCGCCGCGCTGAGCACGGTCGGCGAGGGCCTGCTGCAGCTGACCGGCATCGCGGAATGACGAAAGGCCCGCCGGAAGCGGGCCTTTCGAAGATCTGAGAAGATCTGGATCTGTGCAATCGTGCGGATCGCTCAGGCGGCTGCCACGACGCTGCTCAGCACGTCGTGAAGCTCCTTCGCCTCTGCGTCATTGACGGAGACGACCAGGCGCCCGCCGCCTTCGAGCGGGACGCGCACGATGATCAGCCGGCCCTCCTTCACGGCCTCCATGGGTCCGTCGCCAGTCCTCGGCTTCATCGCTGCCATCGCGGTGCTCCCTTTCCTCGGTGGTCTACAGCTCCCATATTAGTGGGTGCTGGGACACCGCTTACCGCGGCACGGCCCGGTGCGGCGTCGTCCGGACCGGTCAGGGCACGCGCCAGAAGGTGTTCGCGAAGCCGTAGACGTTCGCGATCCACAGCGCCTGCAGGCCGATGCAGACCAGCAGGACTCCGACGCGCAGCCACCAGGAGCGGCGCCAGCCGACCGCGCCCCAGAGCGGCGCGAGCGGGAAGAGGAGCCGCAGCGTGCTGGACTGCGGGAAGAACACGGCCAGCAGGTACAGCGCGTAGCTCGCGGCGAAGAGCCGGATCTCCGGACCGAGACGTCGCACGCCCGGGCCGAAGATCAGGGACGCGGCGAACAGCAGGATGAGCAGAGCCAGCACCACGAGCCCGAGCCAGCCCGGCAGCCCCATCAGCTGCGCCCAGTACGGCACCGCGGTCAACCACCCCTCGAACGGGGAGAACACGGTGTGCCCGTCCTGCGGCATCCAGAATCCGCGCCAGCTCAGCTCGGTCTCCAGGTAGGCGTTCGGCACACCCGTCACGATCCCCGCGATCACCTGCCACGAGAAGCCCACGACGACCCCGAGCGCGCCGAGGGCGAGGTAGTGCGCGATCTCACGGCCGGCGAGAGGAACGGCCTTCCGTCGCACCCAGCGCACCACGAGCATGAGGCCCAGCATGAGCGCGAACGCCAGCACGCCGGGCCGGGTGAAGCCCATCAGCAGGATCAGCGGATACAGCCGCACGTAGCGGCGGCGGATCAGGCCGTCCAGCGCGAGCAGCAGGAACAGCATGTTCAGGACCTCGGCGTAGCCCACCTGGAACAGGGCGCCCAGGGGGCCGGAGGCGAAGAAGACGACCGTCCACACGGCCGCCATCCGTCCGATCCGCCCGCGCATCATCCGGAACAGCACGAGGCAGCAGAGGTATCCCGCCACCAGGGAGACGATCACTGCCCCCACGCCCCAGCCGCCGCTGCCGAACGGCAGGGCGAAGACCTGCGAGATCCACGGGTATACCGGCAGGAACGCCCACGAGTTCTGGGTGATGTGCCCGTCGGGGCCGAGCGGCAGCACGGTCGGATAGCCGTAGACGACGATGTACCAGTACCACTGCGCGTCCCACCCGGTCACGAACGAGGCGATGGATGTGCCATGGCCGAACCGCGAGCCCGGCGCGCTGGACAACGTGGTGGCCCAGAACATCAAGCCCGTGGTGATCAGGCGGGCGCCGAGGTAGACCGCGAGTATTCCCGCCCACGCGGGTGTGCGCGCGTAGAACCGGGCGGCCCATCGCGGCGCGGCGGCGTTGCGTCGGCGAGGGGCCGCCGTGGCTGCGACCTCAGACACCGCTGAGCCAGGAGCGCAGGCCCCGCTCGGTGGCCGTGATCTGCGAGAGCGGCACCCGCTCCTCGTCGTGGTGCGCGAGGTGCGGATCCCCCGGTCCGTAGTTGACCGCGGGGATGCCCAGCGCGGAGAACCGCGCCACGTCGGTCCACCCGTACTTCGGCTTCGGCGTCGCGCCGACCGCGGCGACGAACTCCTGCGCGATCGGGGCGTCCAGGCCGGGGCGGGCGCCTTCGGCGACGTCGGTGATCTCGACGGCGAACCCGGCGAACACGTTGCGCACGTGCGCCTCGGCATCGGCGGCGGACTTGTTCGGGGCGAACCGGTAGTTCACCTCGATCTCGCAGGCGTCGGGGATCACGTTGCCCGCGATGCCGCCGCTGATCCGCACCGCGTTCAGCCCCTCGCGGTACTCCAGCCCGTCGACGGCGACCTCGCGCGGACGGTACTCGGCCAGGCGGGTCAGGATCGGCGCCGCACGGTGGATCGCGTTCTCGCCGATCCAGGCGCGCGCCGAGTGCGCGCGCACCCCGGTCGTGCGCACGACCGCGCGCAGGGTGCCGTTGCAGCCGCCTTCGACCTCGCCGTTCGAGGGCTCGCCGAGGATCGCGAAGTCGGCCTCGAACAGATCCGGCCGGTGCTCGGCGAGCAGCTTGAGGCCGTTGCGGGCGGCCTCGACCTCCTCGTTGTCGTACCACATCCAGGTGATGTCGACCACGGGCGCGGTGAGCTCGGCGGCGAGCTTGAGCTGCACCGCAACCCCCGCCTTCATGTCGACCGTGCCGCGCCCCCAGATCAGCGCCTCGCCGTCGATCTCGACGTCGCGCGTCGGCACGTTGGCGTTGATCGGCACCGTGTCGATGTGTCCGGCGATCGCGACGCGCTGCGCGCGGCCCAGGTTCGTCCTGGCGACGATCGTGTTGCCGTCGCGGAGCACCTCGAGATGGCCGAGCGCGCGCACGGCCTCCTCGATCAGGTCGGCGAGGGGCTTCTCCTCCCCCGAGACGCTGGGGATGTCGCAGATCGCGCGGGTGATGTCCGCCGCAGAGGCGGTGAGATCGAGCGGCATGGACCCCACCCTAGCGCCGTGTCATGAAGGGCGAGCTGGGGGCCGGCGTTCGGTAGCGTGGAGGCATGACCGACGCGCGCATGATCCACGGTTCCGGACTGACCACCATCGCCGGCGACGGCACCGTGCTGGACGCCTGGTTCGCCGAGATCGGCACGGTCGAGCCGTCCGCGGGAGACCTCGCCGCCTCCGCCATGACCTTCGAAGCGCTCGCCGGTCCGGATGAGCGCCGCAACGTCACCGTCGAGGCGGTCCAGCTGTCGATCGACCTGGACGCCGCCCCGGCCTCCACGGCCGACGCCTATCTGCGCCTCCAGGCCCTCTCCCACCTGCTGGTGCGCCCCAACGAGCTGAACCTCGACGGCATCTTCGGCCATCTGCCCAACGTCGCCTGGACCAGCGCCGGCCCGATGCTCCCCGCCGACGCCGCACGGCTGCGCCCGCTGCTGCAGCGCGCCGGGATCCAGATCTCCGGTGTGGACAAGTTCCCGCGGCTCACCGACTACGTGCTTCCCGAAGGCGTGCGCATCGCTGACGCCTCCCGGGTGCGCCTGGGTGCCCACCTGGCCCCCGGCACCACGGTCATGCACGAGGGCTTCGTGAACTTCAACGCGGGAACGCTCGGCGCCTCCATGGTCGAGGGCCGGATCTCGCAGGGCGTCGTCGTCGGCGACGGATCCGACATCGGCGGCGGCTCCTCGATCATGGGCACGCTCTCCGGCGGCGGCACGCACCGCGTGTCGATCGGCGCCCGCACCCTGCTCGGCGCGAACGCCGGGATCGGCATCTCCCTCGGCGACGACTGCATCGTCGAGGCGGGGCTCTACGTCACGGCCGGCACGAAGATCGTGCTCGCCGACGGCGCCCCGCTCGCCGACGGCGGCCGCCCCGTCGTCAAGGGCGCCGAGCTGAGCGGCGAGAACGGGATCCTGTTCCGCCGCAACTCGCTCTCCGGCGCCGTCGAGGCCGTGCGCCGGGCCGGCGTGGGTGTCACGCTCAACGAGGCGCTGCACGCCTGAGCCCGCGCGTCCCCGACCGGCGGCACGGCGGCGCGTCTAGGAGCGCAGCGACCCGATCGCGAGCCCGAGCACGCGGCGGCGCTGCTCCTCGTCGTCGTAGGCGACCGCGCTCACTCCGGCGATGAGCTTGACGACGTCCGCGATCGCGACGTCCGCCTTGACCGCGCCGTCCTCCTGCGCACGCCGCAGCAGCGGCTCCCCCGCGCCCAGCATCACGCCGCGGCACTCCGCGAACACCGTCGACTCCCGGTTCAGGCCGTCGAGGAGCACGTGCTTGGTGCCGACGTACTCGACGAAGCGGTCGAGCCAGGCCTCGAAGGCCTCCCGCGGCGGCAGGTCCGCCACCTCATCGGCGGCGTCGGCGAGCGCGGCGACCTCGCGGAGGTAGAGCGTCTCGATCAGGTCGTCCCTGGTCGGGAAGTTGCGGTAGAGGGTGCCGATGCCCACCCCCGCCCGGCGCGCGATGTCCTCGAGCGAGGCGCCGGAGCCGTCCTCGGCGAAGGCGTCGCGCCCTGCGGCGACGAGGGCGTCGAAGTTCCGCGCGGCGTCGGCGCGGCGCGGTCGCCGCTCCTCCAGCGTCGTCGTCGCCCGGTTCTGGCCGCCCATCGTGCCGTCCTTCCAAAAAGTCTCGGAGGACCTCTTGCAAACCGGAGGGACCCTCCGGTAATCTCAATCCGGAGGCATCCTCCGTTCGGAGGTCTCCCTCCACTTTACTCCTCTTCTCCAGGCTCCGGAAGGGAACTCATGTCCCGCTCATCCACCTCGATCCTGGTCGCGATCGCCGTGGCGGTCTCCTCCATCGCACTTCTGCAGAACCTCGTCATCCCGCTCGTGCCGCTCATCCAGGCGGAGTTCGGCGTCACCGCGGATGCGGCCAGCTGGACCATGACCGCCTGGCTCATCGCGGCCGCGGTCGCGACGCCGACGCTCGGACGCGTGGGCGACCTGCGCGGCCGGCGCACGACCTTCCTGATCACCCTCGGCGTCACGGCGGCCGGCGACGTCCTCGCCGCGATCGCCCCGACCCTCGAGGTGCTCATCGTCGCCCGCGTGCTGCAGGGCGTGGGCGGGGCGCTGTTCCCCCTCGCCTACGGCCTCCTCCGCGATGCCCTGCCCCGTGAGCGCGTGACCGGGGCCATCGGCGTGGTGAGCGCCGTCATCGGCATCGGCGGTGCCGCGGGCACGGTGCTCGCCGGTCCGCTGGCGGACCTCGTCGGCTGGCGCGGCACGTTCGCCGTGCCGTTCCTGGTCGCGGCGCTCGGCGCGTTCCTCACGCTCGCCGCGGTCCGCGACAGCGGCGTCCGCGCACAGGGCCGGGTCAACACGCTCTCCTCGGTGCTGCTCTCCGCGTGGCTCGTGGCCCTGCTCGTGCCGCTCAGCACCGGCTCGCGCTGGGGCTGGACGTCGCCGGCCGTGCTCGCGCTCTTCGGCTTCGCGGTCCTCGCCTTCGCCGCCTGGATCGCCTCCGAGCTCCGCGCCAAGGAGCCGCTCGTGGATCTGCGCCTCCTGGCGTCCCCTGCGATCTGGCCGGTGAACGCCGCATCGCTCCTGATCGGCGCCGGAGTCTTCGCTTTCTGGGGCTACCTGCCGCAGTTCCTCGAGCTGTCCGCGTCCGCCGGCGGCGGCGGCCTCACGGTGCGCGACGCCGGGCTCATGCTCGTGCCGATGCTCATCGGCATGAGCGGCGTCGGCTTCGCCACCGGTGCGCTGAACCGCATCCTGTCGCTGCGCACCCTGCTGGTGACCGGCTCGCTGCTCATGGCACTCTCCGGCGCGTCCGCGGCGCTCGCGCACTCGGCGCCGTGGCAGCTCGCCCTGGCGGGCGCCGGCTTCGGGATCGGCTGCGGCCTCGCCTATGCGGCATCGGCGGGAATCGTCGTACAGAGCGTGCCCGCCGCGGTCACCGGCGTCGCGACCGGCGTGAACGCGAACCTCCGCACGATCGGATCCGCGATCGGCTCGGCCGCGACCGGCGCGATCGTGTTCGGCACGGCCCCGCACGGCACCGGCTCCGGCTTCGCCACCGCGTGGGGGCTCGTCGCGATCGCCACGCTGTTGGCGGGGGCGATCGTCTGGGTGGTGCGCACCCGCCCCGCGGTCGCCACCTCGGCGACCCCGCTCCCGGAGCTCGTCGAGGCCTGAACCGAGGATCGGGGGATCCGGGATAGAATGGACGGGATGTCGGATCTTCCGGCATCTCGTCGCCATCCCGGATCCCCTGGATTCGATCCCTGGAAGCGGAGCCCTGCTCCCCCTCGCGATCCGGTTCTCGAGCGGCGACCTCTCGCGTCGCACAGACGCCCGTATGCGGCCGGACGATCCGGTCCAGGAGATATCCATGCCTACCTTCCTCGATCTCGGCGTGCCCGCCGGGCTCGCCGCCGTGCTCGAAGCCGACGGCAAGACCGAAGCGTTCCCGATCCAGCAGGGCACCCTGCCCGACTCCCTCGCCGGCCGCGACCTGCTCGGCCGGGGCCGCACCGGCAGCGGCAAGACCCTCGCCTTCGCGATCCCGCTCGTGGCGCGCCTGACCGGCGCCAAGGCCCGGCCGCAGCACCCGCGCGGCCTCGTGCTCGCGCCGACCCGCGAGCTCGCCTCGCAGATCGCCGCGACCATCGCGCCGCTGGCCAAGGCCGCGAACCTCCGCGTCACCACGGTCTTCGGCGGCGTGAGCCAGCGCCCCCAGGAGGAGGCGCTGCGTCGCGGCGTCGACATCGTGGTGGCCTGCCCCGGCCGCCTCGAAGACCTCATGAAGCAGGGCGTCGTGCGCCTGGACGAGGTGCGGATCACCGTCCTCGACGAGGCCGACCACATGGCCGACCTCGGCTTCCTCCCCGGCGTCACCCGGATCCTGAACGCGACGCCGAAGGACGGCCAGCGCCTGCTCTTCAGCGCCACCCTCGACAACGGCATCGACGTGCTCGCCCGTCGCTTCCTGGCGAACCCGGTCAGTCACGAGGTCGACGAGTCCAGCGTGCCGGTGGGCGAGATGACCCACCGCGTGCTCGAGGTCGCCGACGCCGACGTCAAGAAGGTGCTCGTGCAGACGCTCGCCTCCGGCGCGGGCCGCCGCATCCTGTTCACCCGGACGAAGCACCAGGCGAAGAAGCTCGCCAAGGTGCTCACCACGGCCGGCATCCCCTCGGTCGACCTGCACGGCAACCTCTCCCAGGGCGCCCGCGAGCGCAACCTCGCCGCCTTCGCCGGGGATCCCGCCGACGGCGGCGTGCGCGTGCTCGTGGCCACCGACGTGGCCGCCCGCGGCGTGCACGTCGACGATGTCGACCTGGTCGTGCACGTGGATCCGCCCGCCGAGCACAAGGCGTACCTGCACCGCTCCGGTCGCACCGCGCGCGCGGGCGCCGCGGGCACGGTCGTCACCGTGCTGCTCCCCGAGCAGCGCCGTGACGTGAAGGACCTGCTGCGCAAGGCGAAGATCACCGCCGCGATCGAGCCGGTCTCCGCGTCCTCCCCGGTCGTGACCGAGCTCGTCGGCGAGACCGCCGCGTACGTCAAGCCCGCGCCGAAGCCGGTCCAGCAGCAGCGCCAGCCGGCGAAGAAGAAGCCCGCCCCGCAGGGCCAGGGCCGGCAGCCCCAGGGTCGTCAGGGCCAGGGCGAGGGTCGTCCCGGCCAGGGTCGCCAGGGCCAGGCCCCGGGCCAGGGCCAGGGCCAGCGCCGCGCGGCCGGATCCGTCGTCGGTTCCGCGGCCGGCGATGTGGCTCCCGCCGCTCCCGCCCGCCGCCGCCGTCGCCGTTCCTCGCGCCCCCAGGGCACCCCGACCGCTCGCTGACCGCCCCCAGCGGCCGCCTCCCTGACCGCGAGACTCCATCTCCGCGACGAGACTGCAGTAAGACTCCGCAGTCTCGTCGCCCAGATGGAGTCTCGCGGACTTCGTGCAGGACGGAGGCAGCCCGGAAGCGGCCGGTGACGACGAAGGGGGAGGATCCGAATCGGATCCTCCCCCTTCGCGTACCTACGGTTCAGCCGCGGCGGAACTCGCGTTCGTGCGAACCCGTGTACAGCTGCTGCGGGCGGCCGATCTTGGTCTGCGGGTCGAGGTTCAGCTCGCGCCACTGCGCCAGCCAGCCGGGCAGGCGGCCGATCGCGAACAGCACCGTGAACATGCGGGTCGGGAAGCCCATCGCCTTGTAGATCACGCCGGTGTAGAAGTCGACGTTCGGGTACAGGCGACGCTCCTGGAAGTAGTCGTCCGCGAGGGCGATCTCCTCGAGCTCCTTCGCGAGGTCGAGGAGCGGATCCGTGACGCCGAGCTCGGTGAGCACCTCGTCCGCGGCGGCCTTGACGAGCTTCGCACGCGGGTCGTAGTTCTTGTAGACCCGGTGCCCGAAGCCCATGAGCTTCACGCCGTCTTCCTTGTTCTTCACCCGCTCCACGAAGCGCTGCACGCTCTGACCCGAGTCGCGGATCTGGCCGAGCATCGTCAGCACGGCCTCGTTCGCGCCGCCGTGCAGCGGCCCGGAGAGCGCCTGGATCCCGGCGGAGATCGACGCGAACTGGTTGGCCCCGGTGGATCCCACCAGGCGCACCGTCGAGGTGGACGCGTTCTGCTCGTGGTCCTCGTGCAGGATCAGCAGCAGCTCGAGCGCCCGCGACATGACGGGGTTGATCTCGTAGGGCTCGCTGTGCACGCCGAAGTTGAGCTTGAGGAAGTTGTCCACGAAGCTCAGCGAGTTGTCCGGGTAGAGGAACGCCTGGCCGACGCTCTTCTTGTGCGCATACGCCGCGATCACGGGGAGCTTGGCGAGCATGCGCACCATGTTCAGCTCGACGTGCTCCGGGTTGTTCACGTCCGTCTCGCCCTCGTAGTAGGTCGAGAGGGCCGCGACCGCGCTCGACAGCACCGACATGGGGTGCGCCGTGTGCGGCAGGGCGGAGAAGAAATGCTTGAGGTCCTCGTGCAGCAGGGTGTGCCGACGGATCTTCTCGTCGAACTCCGCCAGCTCCGAGGCGCTCGGCAGCTCGCCGTAGATGAGCAGCCAGGCGACCTCGAGGTAGGAGCAGGAGTTGGCGATCTGCTCGATCGGGTAGCCGCGGTAGCGCAGGATCCCCTTGTCGCCGTCGATGAACGTGATCTCCGATTTGGTGGAGGCCGTGTTCACGAAGCCGTAGTCGAGACCGGTGTGGCCGGTCTGCCTGGTCAGGGTGGAGAAGTCGATGCTGGCGTGCCCGTCGGTGCCCTGCAGGATCGGGAACTCCGCGGTCTTGTCGCCTACTGTCAGCGTCGCCTTCGTAGGCCGCTCGCCCGCTGCGCTCACGCAGACCTCCTCATGCGTCTGTCTCGTGTGGGGGATGCGCGATCCGTGCCGGTGGGCCCGCGATCGCGTCGCTCATACAGCCTAGTCCGCGCGCAGACCTACTGTGAAAACGACCAAGAGTGACCGCCGCGACGCTGTGGAAAGCTACGAAGCCATTCCGCGCAGGCGCGCCGCGGCCGCCTCGATCCGCTCGAGAGGCGCCGTGAGCGAGAGGCGCACGTGCTGCGGGGAGTTCTCGCCGTAGAACGGTCCGGGCCCCGCCAGGATCCCGAGGTCGGCGAGCACCCCCATGGAATCCCAGGCGTCACGGCCCTGGGTGGCCCACAGGTACAGGCCCGCCTCGGACCCGTCGATCCGGAATCCCGCGTCGAGGAGCGCCGGTCGCAGCACATCGCGCCGCTGCCGGTAGCGCTCCTTCTGCACCGCCACGTGCTCGTCGTCCCGCAGGGCGACCGCCATGGCGTGCTGCACGGGCGCGGGCGGCATGAGGCCGAGGTGCTTGCGGGCGGTGAGGATCTCCCCCACCACGCGGGCGCAGCCGGCGACGAACGCGGCCCGGTAGCCGGCCAGGTTGGACTGCTTGCTGAGCGAGTACACGCTGAGCAGGCCCGCCCTGGTCCCTCCCGTGACACGCGGATCCAGCACCGAGGGCACCGGCTCACTCGCCCATGGACCGTCCCAGCCGAGCTCGGCGTAGCACTCGTCGCTCGCGAGGATCGCACCGAGCTCGCGTGCT
This sequence comes from Microbacterium sp., assembly GCA_031277885.1. GTDB lineage: Bacteria > Actinomycetota > Actinomycetes > Actinomycetales > Microbacteriaceae > Microbacterium. The sequence goes on along the minus strand of JAITLM010000169.1, from coordinate 14,034 downwards.
CGGCGCACGGCCGCGGCGAGCTCGTCGACGGTCCAGGTGCGCCCGTCCGGGTTTCCGGGGGTGTTGATCCAGATGAGCCTGGCGCCCTCCGGCCAGAGCGCGGGATCGTCCTCGCTCACGACCGTCGCACCCGCCACCTGGGCACCGACCGCATACGTCGGGTAGGCGACGCGCGGCTGCACCACGATGTCACCGGCGCCGAGCCCGAGCAGGGTCGGCAGCAGAGCCACGAGCTCCTTGGAGCCGATCGTGGGCATCACGTTGTCCACCCGCAGGTCGGGCACGCCACGACGCCGCGCGTACCAGTCCACGATGGCCTCGCGCACGGCCGGGGTGCCGACCGTCTGCGGATAGGAGTGCGCATCGGTCGCCTCGGCGAGCGCGTGGCGGATGATGTCGGGCGTCGGATCCACCGGGGATCCGATCGCGAGATCGACGATGCCGTCGGGGTGCGCGGCCGCACGCTCGCGGAACGGGGTGACCGCGTCCCAGGGGTAGTCGGCGAGATCGCGGACGGACATGGCGGCGACTACTCGCCCTGCGGCGGGAGCACGGCGATGACGGGGTGATCGTGGTGGATCACGCCGACCTTGGCGGCGCCGCCCGGGGATCCGATCTCGTCGAAGAACTCGACGTTCGCCTTGTAGTAGTCCGCCCACTCCTCGGGGAGGTCGTCCTCGTAGTAGATCGCCTCGACCGGGCAGACGGGCTCGCAGGCGCCGCAGTCGACGCATTCGTCGGGGTGGATGTACAACGATCGCTCGCCCTCGTAGATGCAGTCCACGGGGCACTCATCGACGCAGGCACGATCCTTCACGTCGACGCAGGGAAGGGCGATCACATAGGTCACGGATCCAGTCTAAGACCCGTCGGCCGAGGCTTCTCCCGCCACCCGGCCTCGGGCCGCCTGCTCCTGCTGGAGGCGACGGATCCTCGAGAAGTCGGGCCAGGCCGCGACCAGGAGCACCATCACGGCCACCGTCCACGTCCAGGTCACGCCCAGCAGATCGTTCGGGACGATGACCGAGCCGCCGGGTCCGCGACCCGAGATCACGACCATGCCCAGGAGCATCCCGAGACCGGTCGCGAGCGCGCCCCAGCGGTCGTGCAGCAGCAGCCGGACGGCGAGGAGCATCCCGCCGCACGCGACGGCGCCGAGCACCAGACCGACCCAGGGCAGTCCCCAGACCGAGGTCGCGTGCGTGACCGTCGTCGCGAGGCCGAACACCGCCCCCACCACGAACAGGGCCACCCACGACAGCGCTCTGCCGAGCCAGGATCCACGCACGGTCCGAGCTTACGCGGCCCACCCTAGGAGCCGCAGGAGAGCGGCCACCGCGGCGGCGGCGATCACGACGACGAGGAACGACTGCCGGAGCAGCAGGAGCCCCGCCGCGACGAGCACCGCGGGCACCCTGGCGTCCACGATGATGTGCGGGCCCGCCGCAAGCGTCTGCACCGCCACGAGGGCCGCCAGCAGGGCCACCGTAAGCAGGTCGGTGATCCGCGCGGGCCGCGGCGCCTCGAGCACCGACGCGGGCACGAGATACCCGGCACCCTTGAGCGCCAGGCAGCCGATGGCGGCCAGCAGCACGGCGTTCCACAGGGTCATGCCGCTCCCTCCCCCGCCGGGTGCGCGGCGTCCTTCGGCGCGAACCAGTTGAACCAGCCGACGACGATCGCGACGAACGCCGCGACGAGCACCGGAAGGCCGGGGATCAGCACGGGAGTGAGCACCGTGGCGACGGCGGCCGCGGCGATCCCGACCGCGATGGCCTGCCGTCTGCGCAGACGAGGCCAGAGCAGGGCGAGGAAGGCCGCGGCGGCGGCCGCATCCAGTCCATAGGTCTTCGGATCCCCCAGCACGTCGCCCAGGAGCGCACCGAGCAGGGTGGTCAGGTTCCAGCCGAGGTAGATCCCGACACCCGTGATCCAGAAGCCGACACGGCGCGCCCGGAGCGAGCGCTGCGCGAGCGACACGGCCGTGGACTCGTCGATCGTGAAGGGAGCGGCGAGGCTGCGCCGGACCGCTCCTCTGCCGATCACCGATGACATCCGCATGCCGTAGGCGACGTTGCGCACGCCCAGCAGCAGGGCGGAGGCGATCGCGGCGGGGGCGGCCGCGAGCCCGCCGGCGCCGATCACCCCGACGAAGGCGAACTGCGATCCTCCGGTGAACATCAGCAGGCTCAGCACGCACGTCTGCCAGACGTCGAAGCCGCTCGCGACCGCGAGCGCGCCGAAGGAGATCCCGTACGCACTCGTGGCGAGGGCGACGCCGAACGCCTCCCGGCGCGCGACGCGCACCTCGGCGGCGGCGTCGTCCTCGGCGCCGCGATCGATCGTTCGTTCCTCTGAACGCATGACGATCATTCTGAACAGGGGCGATTCGTTTGTCAAGGCGAACGATCGTTTGGAATACTGACCGCATGGATGATCTCCGCGAGCGCATCTCCCGGTCCCTGCGACGAGAGCGCGAGGCCGCCGGAATCTCGGTCTCCGAGCTCGCCCGGCGCGCCGGCGTCTCCAAGGCGACGGTGTCTCAGCTGGAGAACGGATCCTCCGGTCCCAGCGTCGAGACGCTGTGGGCGATCGCGGACGCGCTGGGGGTGCCGTTCGCGGCGTTCGTCGAGGAGCGCTCCAACGCTCCGACGCTGATCCGCGCGGGCGAGCATGCCGGCGTGCCCTCGGCCGCCGCCCCGTATCTGGCGACCCTCATCGCGGCCTGTCCCCCGGGCGCCCGCCGCGACCTCTACATCATCCAGGCGGAACCCGGCGAGCCGCGCCGCTCGCACCCGCACCATGTGGGCACCACCGAGCACGTGGTGTTGATCAGCGGGCGGGCCCTCATCGGCCCGCCGGACACCGCGGAAGAACTCCGCCCCGGCGACTACCTCTCCTATCCCGGCGACGCGTCGCACGTGTTCGAGGCACTCGAGCCGGGCACCTCCGCGGTGCTCATCTCCGAACTGCGCTGACGCCCCGCCCGCGGCCGCCGTCCAGCGCGGAGCGGAGCACAGGCGCGAGGATCGCGACCACCTCGGGCCGCGAGGCCTGGGCCAGCGGTCCGATCCGTGCGACGTACCGCGTGACGAGCAGTCCCAGGATCACGACCGCCGCCGCGCTCGCACGCGCCGAGGCGCCCGCGCCGGTGTCCGCCTCCGCGAACCGGGCGATGATGCGCGTGCGCACGTACTCCTCGAACGCCCGCCGCGCCCCCTCATCCGCCGCCACATCCGCGAGCAGCGCCCGCATCCGCTCGGCCGCGCCCGGTGCATCCCAGACGCGCAGGACGGTGTCGAGCACGTGCTCGGCGCGCAGGGCGGGATCCGCCTCGAGAACTCGCGCGAGCATTGCGCCCGGTGCGGTCTCGAGCGCGAAGACCTCCGCGAAGAGGCCCTCTTTGCCGCCGAAATGATAATTCACCAGAGCATGATCGACACCGGCGTGCGCGGCGATCCGACGAACCGTCGCGGCGGTGTAGCCCTCCGTCTCGAACAGCGTCGCCGCGGCCGAGAGCAGCCGTTCCCGCGCATCCGATCCGCCGGCAGGGCGACCCCGCCGCGAATTCACCATGCTTGCATTGTCGCCCTCATCGCCGTCTCCTGGAAGGGCGAGGAGGAAAGGAGCCGACATGACCGATCACGACGGCGGGACCCGTCCGCGGGTCTGCATCGTGGGCGGAGGACCCGCCGGCGTGATGGCGGGGGTCCTCCTGGCACGTCAGGGCGTGCCGGTGACCGTTCTCGAGAAGCACGCCGACTTCCACCGCGACTTCCGCGGCGACACCATCCACCCGTCCACGCTCGAGATTCTGGACGAACTCGGCTGGAGGGACGACTTTCTGCGCCTCCCCCACGACGCCATGTCCTCGGTCGAGATCGCATTCGGCGACGAACGGGTGCTCGTCGCCGACTTCTCGCGTCTGCGCGTCGCGTCGCCGTTCGTCGCGTTCGTCCCGCAGTGGGACTTCCTCACCTTCCTCGCCGAAAGAGGCGCCGCGCTGCCGGACTTCGCCCTGCGGCACGGCGTCGAGGTCACGGGGCTGGTCCGGGAACGGGGGCGCGTCACGGGCGTCACGGGCATGCAGGACGGCCAGGACGTGCGCTTCGATGCCGACCTCGTGATCGGCGCGGATGGACGGAACTCCGTGGTCCGCACGCTCGCCGGACTCGCGGTGACCGCGGACACCACGCCGATCGACGTGTTCTGGATGCGCGTGCCACGCCGTCAGGGAGAGCATCTTCCGCTCTTCACGGGCGGAGGCGGGGCATTGATCTGCATCGATCGCGGCGCGTACTGGCAGCTCGCCTACGCCTTTTCCCCTGGCACCGCCGACCGGCTGCGGAGGGCAGGGCTGGACGCGCTGCGCTCCCGGATCGCGGCCCTGCGCCCCGAGCTCGCCGACGCGACCTCCGCCCTGACCGGCTGGGACGACGTGCACGAGCTCAAGGTCCGCGTGGATCACCTGCGCCGCTGGAGCGCGCCGGGCCTGCTCTGCATCGGCGATGCCGCGCACGCCATGTCGCCCGCGGGCGGCGTCGGCATCAACCTGGCGATCCAGGACGCCGTCGCGACGGCGAATCTGCTCGGACCGATCCTCGCCGAGCGGCTGCCCTCGGACCGGGAGCTGGACGCCGTGCGCCGACGCCGCCTCTTCCCCGCGCGGGTCACGCAGAGGTTCCAGGACCGGATCCTGCGCGGCTTCTCCGCGCCCGCGGATGCCGCAGCCCCGATCCGCCTGCCGCGCCCGCTCCGGATCGTGCGCCGCCTCGCCTTCCTTCGTCACCTCACGGGACGGCTCATCGGTCTGGGCGTGCGTCCGGAGCACGTCCGTCCGGCGGGCGTCCGGCCGCGCTGATGCAGGAGACCCCCTGTCGCACACGCGGCAGGGGGTCTCAGCGAACGGACGAGACGCGGGTCAGGCGTTGGCGTCCTGGCGCTTCTGGCGCGAGGCCTCGCGACCGCGGGTGGTCGCGTCCAGGATCACCTTGCGGATGCGCACCTTCTCGGGCGTGACCTCGACGCATTCGTCGTCGCGCGCGAACTCGAGGCTCTCCTCGAGCGTCAGCAGGCGCGGCGGCGTCATCGACTCGAAGTTGTCGGCCGTGGAGGAGCGCATGTTGGTGAGCTTCTTCTCCTTGGTGATGTTCACGTCCATGTCGTCGGCGCGCGAGTTCTCGCCGATGACCATGCCCTCGTAGACCTCTTCGGTGGGCTGCACGAAGAAGGACATGCGCTCCTGCAGTGCGATCATCGCGAACGGCGTGACCACACCGGAGCGGTCGGCGACGATGGATCCGTTCTGACGGGTCGTGATCTGGCCCGCCCAGGGCTCGTAGCCGTGCGAGATGGCGTTGGCGATGCCCGTGCCGCGCGTCGTGGTGAGGAACTCGCTGCGGAAGCCGATGAGTCCGCGCGACGGGACGATGAACTCCATGCGCACCCAGCCGGTGCCGTGGTTGGTCATGTTGTCCATGCGGCCCTTGCGGTTCGCCAGGAGCTGGGTGATGGCGCCGAGGTGCTCCTCGGGGGTGTCGATCGTGAGGTGCTCGAACGGCTCGTAGGTCTTGCCGTCGATCTTCTTCGTGACCACCTGCGGCTTGCCGACCGTGAGCTCGAAGCCCTCGCGGCGCATGTTCTCGACGAGAATCGCGAGCGCGAGCTCGCCGCGGCCCTGCACCTCCCAGGCGTCCGGGCGGCCGATGTCCTCGACCTTGAGCGAGACGTTTCCGATGAGCTCGCGGTCCAGGCGGTCCTTGACCATGCGCGCGGTGAGCTTGTGGCCCTTGACCTTGCCCATGAGCGGCGAGGTGTTGGTGCCGATCGTCATCGAGATCGCGGGGTCGTCGACCGTGATGGCCGGGAGCGGACGCACGTCCTCGGGGTCGGCGATCGTCTCGCCGATCGTGATCTCGTCGATGCCCGCGATCGCGACGATGTCGCCGGGGCCGGCGGACTCGGCCGGGAAGCGCTCGAGCGCCTTGGTCTTGAGCAGCTCGGTGATGCGCGCGTTGCTGGTGGATCCGTCGCCGCGCACCCAGGCCACGGTCTGGCCCTTCTTCAGGGTGCCGTTGAAGACGCGCAGCAGCGCGAGGCGGCCGAGGAACGGCGAGGAGTCGAGGTTCGTGACCCAGGCCTGCAGCGGGGCCTCGTCGTCGTAGGCCGGGGCGGGGACGTGCTCGAGGATCGCCTCGAACAGCGGCTCGAGGTCGTCGTTGTCGGGCAGCGAGCCGTTCTCGGGGCGCGTGCGCGATGCGGCGCCGGCGCGACCGGAGGCGTAGACGACGGGGACGTCGAGCAGGGCGTCGACGTCGAGGTCGGGCACATCGTCGACGAGGTCGGACGCGAGGCCCAGCAGGAGGTCGTGCGCCTCCTCCTCGACCTCGGCGATGCGCGCGTCGGGACGGTCGGTCTTGTTCACCAGCAGGATCACCGGGAGCTTGGCCTCGAGCGCCTTGCGCAGCACGAAGCGGGTCTGCGGAAGCGGGCCCTCGCTCGCGTCCACCAGCAGCACCACGCCGTCGACCATGGAGAGGCCGCGCTCGACCTCGCCGCCGAAGTCGGCGTGGCCGGGGGTGTCGATCACGTTGATCGTGATCGGGGTCTCGGTGTGGATGCCGTTGTACGTGATCGCCGTGTTCTTGGCGAGGATCGTGATGCCCTTCTCACGCTCCAGGTCGTTCGAGTCCATCGCGCGCTCTTCGACGTGCGCGTGCTCGCCGAAGGAACCGGTCTGGCGGAGCATCGCGTCCACGAGCGTGGTCTTGCCGTGGTCGACGTGCGCGACGATGGCGACGTTGCGGAGATCGGAACGGAGGGCGTGCGCCATGAAGGAATCCAATGCAGCTGGGGTTTCGCCCGGGATTCCGGACTCTTCAGGATACATCACCGCTCCTGGACGTCCTCTGCAGGGCGACGCGTACGCTCATCGCATGAGGATCGCCCTGCCGCTCGACCCGCCGGATGCCCCGTCCCGGAAGCGTCTCGGCGGGGAGATCGCGATCGTGCTCGGCCTCGGGCTCGGGCAGTCCGCGGTGTACGCGATCGTGCAGCTCCTGGATCGCCTGACGCTCTCGACGCCTCTCGCGGACCAGACGGCGACGCTGAATCCCTCGCAGTCCAGCCGCGAGCTGTTCGACTTCCTGTATCAGGTGCTCGGGATCGGGTTCTCCGTGGTCCCCGTCCTGCTGGTGTGCTTCCTGCTCTGGCGGCCGTCGCGCCCGCATCTCGGCGCGCTGGGCCTCGACGGCGCACGCGTCGGACGCGACGCCGGTCGGGGCCTGGCGCTCGTGCTCGCGATCGGGATCCCCGGCCTCGCGCTCTATCTCGCGGGGCGCGCGACGGGCCTGTTCGTCGCGGTGGATCCCGGCCCGCAGAGCGGATACTGGTGGACGATCCCGGTACTGCTGCTGTCCGCCGCCCGCGCCTCCGTGCAAGAGGAGTTCGTGGTGCTCGGATACCTCTTCGCCCGGCTCCGTCAGCTCGGCTGGGGTCCGTGGACGATCATCCTCGCCACGTCGGTGCTGCGCGCGAGCTACCACTTGTACCAGGGACCGGGCGCGTTCATCGGCAACCTCGGCATGGGGCTGCTGTTCGGCTTCCTGTTCCTGCGCACGGGACGGCTGCTGCCGTTCCTCGTCGCGCACTTCCTGATCGACGCCGCGGTCTTCGTCGGCTACCCCTGGGCCGCCTCGATGTGGCCCGCCCTGTTCGGCCTCCCCGCGCACTGACGCGCTCCCTCCTTGCCCGCGAGACTCCAACTGGGCGACGAGACTGCGCTGATCAGCCGCAGTCTCGTCGCGGAGTTGGAGTCTCGCGGTCAGGTGCGGGCGCGGGCTGGGGGCGGACACGGTGGCGGGGAGCGCTTCGGTCCGCACCGGCGACCGGCGGCGGGAGTTCTGCACGGATCTCGTGACGCGGGAACCGGGCAGCGCGCGGGTCCCGGAGGATCAGCGGATGCCGAACTCGACTCTCGCGCCCGGACTCGCACCGACTCCGATCGAACTGATGCGCTCGCACGGCGCGGCGAACACCACCGTCCTCGACCGGGCCTGGCGGCGGGGCGATCTCGTCCGCGTCGTCCCCGGCGTCTACGCACCGGTCGCGCAGTGGGAGGCCTCGGCGCCCTGGGACCGCTATCTGGCGCGCGTGCATGCCGTGAACCTCGCCCATCCCGGGTTCGTGTTCTGCGGCGCCACCGCGGCCGCTCTTCGCGGCGTCTTCCTCGGGCGGCAGAGCGATCCCGTGCTCATCCTGGATCCCGATCGCACCAGCCGCGTCTCGGGCGTCGTGCGCGTGCTCACCTCCGCCGACCGGCGCACGATCGACGAGATCGACGGGATCCGGCTGACGTCGGGCGCCGACACCGCCGTCGATGTCGCCCGCGCCTCGTCTCCCGGCGCGGGACTCGCCTACGCCGATGCGCTGATCCGCCGCACGCCCCGGCTCTCGACCGCCCAGCTTCGCGCGATCAACGAGACGCGCCTCTCCTCACGCAACCGGCGCAGGGCCCGATGGGCCCTCGACCGGGCGAGCGGCGTCCCCGAGAGCGTGCTCGAGTCTCTCAGCCTCGCCGCGATGGAGTTCGCGGGCTTCGAGCTGCCGAAGACGCAGGTGACGTTCCTCATCGACGGCGCCGAGGACTGCGTCGACTTCTTCTGGCGTTCGCGGGACCTCATCGGGGAGGCGGACGGCGCCGTCAAGTACGCCGGCGAGCTCGGCGACCCGACGAAGGCGATCCTGGAGGAGAAGCGTCGCGAAGCCCGGCTGCTGCGCCGCGCGTCGCGCCGGATCCGGTGGGGTTGGCCCGAGTTGCGAGAGCTGGATCCGCTCATCGACATCCTCCGCACCGCGCGTGTGCCGCGCCCGCTCCCCGCCGACCCGTTCCTGCTGGCCTCCCTCCGCGACGCCCTGCACTGATTCTGACCGCGAGACTCCAACCGGGCGACGAGACTGCGCTCAAACAACGCAGTCTCGTCGCGGAGATGGAGTCTCGCGGTCAAGAAGGCCGGAGACGGGGGCGTCAGCGGGTGACAGCGACGGCGTCAGCGGGTGACGGCGACGGCGATCGCGGCCCAGGCGACGATCACGACGAGGGCGCCGATCGCAGGCCAGTCCCAGCTGCGGCGGATCGGGGCGTCGACGCCCTCCCCCGCGGTGCGGACGGGCTGCTCGGCCGCGTTCTCCCAGCGGGTGCGCACCTCGGTGAGCGCCTGCAGGCTCTGCGGCACCTTGAGCTCGCCCGAGCGCCTGCTCAGTCGCGGCGACTGCGCCCGGCCCGGCCCGCCCCAGCACGCGAGCTTCTTGCCGTCGTCGAGCGTGAAGTCCAGCTGCCAGCGCAGGTCGAGCTCTGCCACGCGGCGCCAGCCGAACGCGGTGCGGCGCAGGACGTTCTGCACGTTCGCGCCCTCCTCGTCGACCCGCACCATGGAGACGACGCTGATCGCGTAGATCAGCCACAGGACGAGCAGCACCCACGGGGCGTACAGCAGCATCTGCGCCCAACTGCCGCGCACGACCGCGTCACCGAGCAGGAACACCGCCAGGACCGCGCACACTACCAGTACGGCGATGCCCGTGGGCGCGCGGTACGTCCGCGCGCCCACGGGCATCTGGTCCATCGAACTCACGCGCCGCGACCACCCAGGGTGATCGAGACGCCCGGGATGGCCTGGAGCAGACGCTCCGTGTACTCCTCCTGAGGGTTGGCGAAGATCTCGTCCACCGTGCCGTGCTCGACCAGCTTGCCCTTCTCCATCACGCAGACCATGTCGGCCGCGACCCGCACGACGGCGAGGTCGTGCGTGATGAACAGGTACGTGAGGTCCAGCTCGTTCTGCAGCTCGGCGAGCAGCTTCAGGATCTGGTCCTGAACGAGCACGTCGAGCGCGGAGACCGCCTCGTCGAGGACGACGATGTCGGGCTTGAGCGCCAGAGCACGCGCGATCGCGACGCGCTGGCGCTGACCGCCGGACAGCTCGTTCGGATACCGCGTGGCCAGCTCCCGCGGCAGCGAGACCTGGTCGAGCAGCTCCAGCACGCGATCATGCCGCGACGCCTTGTCGCCGACGCCGTGGATGTCCAGCGGCTCCGAGATCGTGTTGCCGATATTGCGCAGCGGATCCATGGACCCGTACGGGTCCTGGAAGACCGGCTGCATCCTGCGGCGCAGCGCGAGCGTCTCCCGACCGGACAGACCGGAGATGTCCGATCCGTCGATGTGGATGGATCCGGAGGTCTGCTCCTCGAGCTTCAGCACCATCTTCGCGACGGTCGACTTGCCCGATCCGGACTCGCCGACCAGCGCCAGCGTCTTGCCCTTCGGGATGTCGAACGACACGTTGTCGACGGCGCGGAACGGGACGCTGCGGAACGACCCCTGACGAATCTTGTAGTCCTTGGTCAGATCCCGCACGGAAACCGTCGGCGGGATGTCGGCGACATCCTCGCTCGTCTCGATCCCCCGCTTCTCGGCCACGGCCTGGATGCGCTGCGACGCGATGCTCGGGGCCGCGGCCACGAGCTTCTTCGTGTACGGGTGCAGCGGGTTCTCCAGGATCTCCCGACTGGGCCCCGCCTCGACGATCTCGCCGTTCTGCATGACGATGATCTTCTCGGCGCGCTCGGCCGCGAGTCCCAGGTCGTGCGTGATCAGGAGCACCGAGGTGCCCTTCTCCTTCGTCAGCGATGCCAGGTGATCGAGGATCACGCGCTGCACGGTCACGTCGAGCGCCGACGTGGGCTCGTCCGCGATCAGCAGCTTCGGGTCGGCCGCCAGTCCGATGCCGATCAGCGCGCGCTGGCGCATGCCGCCGGAGAACTGGTGCGGATACTGGTGCAGCCGCTTGGCCGCATCGGCGAGACCGGCCTGCTGCAGCACCTCGATCGCGCGGGCCTCGATCTCCTTGCGTCCGGTGGCCAGTCCGTTCGCACGGATCGCCTCCTTGACCTGGAAGCCGATCGACCACACGGGGTTGAGGTTGGACATCGGGTCCTGGGGCACGTAGCCGATCTCGCGTCCGCGGATCTTCTCCATCGGCCCCTCGGTGAGCCCGGTCAGTTCCTGTCCGTCCAGCATGATGCTGCCCGCGGTCACGTGCCCGGTTCCGGGCAGCAGATTGATGATCGCGGAGGCCGTCGTGGACTTGCCGGAACCGGACTCGCCCACGATGGCCAGCGTCTCACCCGCGAACAGCTCGAGGTTGACGCCGTGCACGACCTCGCGCGAGCTCTTCTGCGTGTCGAAGGCGATCCTCAGATCGCGGATCTGAAGAAGCGGTGTGTCGGTCATCGCAGTCATCGACGGGCCCTCGCTCTCGGGTCGAGGGCGTCTCGCACGAGCTCGCCCAGCATGATGAACGCGAGCACCGTGATGGTCAGCGCGATCGAGGGGTAGATGAGCGCCATCGGTGCAACGCGCAGCGAGGCCTGAGCCTGGCCGATATCGTTGCCCCAGCTCATCGTGTCGGATCCGAGTCCCACACCGAGATACGACAGCGTCGCCTCGGCGACGATCGCGGCGGCAAGGCTCAGCGTGGTGATCACGAGCAAGGGTGCGATCGCGTTCGGGATGACGTGTGAGATGAGCGTGCCGAAACGCGACTTGCCGAGAGCACGCGACGCCATCACGAAGTCAGCCTGGCGCACTCTCAGCACCTCGGCGCGGACAACCCGGGCAGTGGACGCCCAGGCGAACCCGCCGATCGCGAAGGCGAGTGTGAACACGTTGCGGAACTGCGCGAACACGCTCATCACGACGACGGCCGCGAGGATGTAGGGGATCGAGAAGAAGATGTCTCCCACGCGGGACAGCACCCCATCCAGCCAGCCTCCGTAAAAGCCGGCCAGAGCGCCCATGACAAGGCCGATGATCGAGCCGATGAGCGTAGCGATGATACCGACGGACAGTGACGTCCTCGCTCCCCAGACGGTGCGCGCGTAGATGTCGCAGCCCTGGAAGGTGAAGCCGAGCGGATGCCCGGCGGCAGGACCGCCGTTGGAGTTCGACAGCTGACAGTTGTTGTTCGGCGGCGTCTGCGTGAAAAGCGTCGGCCAGATCGCCATGAGCAGCACGATCAACACGATCACGAGCGAGATCCAGAACATCGGACGCTTGCGGATATCGGACCAGGCGTCGCGCCAGAGATTGGACGGCTTGTCCGCGATCTTGATCGCATCGACCGCGACGGTGCCTTCGGGAATGGGAGCGACGTAGTGCGTCGCGCTGGTGTCAGACATAGCGGATCCTCGGGTCGAGCAGGCCGTACAGCAGATCCACGAGCAGGTTGACGAGCACGTAGATGATCACGAACACGGTCACGAAGGACACCACTGTCGGCCCCTCGTGCTGTTGGATCGCGTGGAACAGGGTGTTGCCGACGCCGGGGACGTTGAAGATGCCCTCGGTCACGGTCGCGCCGACCAGCAGCACACCGAAGTTGGTCGCCGAGTTCGTGATGACCGGGATCAGCGAGTTGCGCAGCACGTGCACGGGGATGACGCGTCGTCGCGGCAGACCCTTGCTGTAGGCGGTGCGCACCCAGTCCTGGTTGAGCGTGTCGATGACCGACCCGCGCATCAGCCGCATGCTCGTCGCATACAGGCTGACGCCCAGCACGATCGCCGGCAGCCAGAGGTCACCCCAGTCGTTGTCGGCGCCCACGGTTGGGCTGAACCACTGCAGCTTCACCGCGAGGAAATACTGCGCGAGGAACGCGATGACGAAGATCGGGATCGAGATGAAGATCAGCGACAACACGAGCATCGAGTTGTCGAAGATCTTGCCCTTCCGCAGCGCAGAGAAGGTTCCGATGATAATCGCGAGCACGAACTCAAGCGCGATCGCCATCACCGCCAGACGGCCCGTGACCGGCAGCGTCGCCGCGAGCACGTCGTTGACGGAGCGGCCAGAGAACGTGGTGCCCATGTTCCCTTGGAAGATACCGGCCAGGTAGTACCCGTACTGCACGATGAACGGCTGGTCCAGGTGGTACTGGGCCGTGAGAGCCGCATGCAGCTGGGGACTCGGCTGCTTGTCACCGAAGAGCGCAGCGATGGGGTCGCCAGGCATGGCGAACACCAGAAAGTAGATGAGCAGGGTGGCCCCGAGGAACACGGGGATGACCTGCAAGAGGCGTTTGAGGATGTATCCGAACATTCGCCCTCCCTCCAGATGAGGAGGCGCCTCGGGTCTCCGGCACGATCTGTGCGGGTGCGACGCCTCGCTGAGAGAATCGTGTCACGTGTTCGACGCGCACGACACTTTTGATTCACGCTGTTTTGACAGCGCGCGAGGCGGTGACGTGGTCGTCACCGCCTCGCGGTTGTGATCCCTCGGGCCGGTCAGCCCTTGGTGATCTCGTAGTACAGCGGAACCGAGTTCCAACCGAACTGGACGTTGTTCACGCCCTTGGCGAAGCCGCCGTTCACGTTGGAGTACCACAGCGGAATCGCCGGGAGGTCCTGGAGAAGGATCTCCTGCGCCTGCGAGTAGTCCTTCGTGGCCTCGGACTGGTCGGATGCCGAGGCGCCCTTCGCGAGCAGCGCGTCGAACTGCGGGTTCGAGTAGTCGCTGTCGTTCGACGAGGCCTTGGTGCCGTAGAGCGGCTGCAGGAAGTTGTACTGCGCCGGGTAGTCGGCCTGCCAGCCGGTGCGGAACGCGGTCTGGATGGTGCGTGCGTTCACGTCCTTGCGGAGCGAGGCGAAGTCGACGTACGGGTTGCCCGAGGCGTCGATGCCGAGGTTGTTCTTCAGCTGGTTCGAGACCGCGTCGACCCACGCCTGGTGCGAGGAGTCGGAGTTGTACGCGATCTGGAACTTACCGGACCACGGCGAGATCTTGTCGGCCTCGGCCCACAGCTCCTTCGCCTTCTTCGCGTCGAACTTCAGCACGTCGGCGCCCTTGAGGGAGTCCGACCAGCCCGCGATGACCGGCGAGGTGAAGTCGCTGGCCGGGGTGCGGGTGTTGTTGAAGATCGTCTTCGTGATCGCCGCGCGGTCGATGGCGAGCGAGATCGCCTCCTTGCGGAGCTT
>JAITLM010000163.1 GCA_031277885.1 Microbacterium sp. | reverse complement strand
CCTCGCCCTGACCGGGCTCGGGGCGGGGATCGCCGTGGCGCCACTGCTGGCGAGGACGCCGCGGGTCGGCACCGGTCTGAGCCGGCTCGGTGCGCGCACGCTGCAGATCTACGTGATCCACATGCCGGTGCTCGCGCTCGCCGACGCCCTCGTGGCGGGGTGGGTGTCGGACGCCGGGAGGGCGGTGCAGCTGGTCGCCGCCGTGGTACTCCCGCTCGTCCTCACGGCCATCGTGATCGCGGTGAGCCTGGCGATCGGCGAACTCATCACGCGCGACCGGCTGTCCTGGCTGTTCGATCTGCCGCGTCGGCGCACGCCCGTCGGCGCCCGTCGTCGCATCCCCTGGCGCACCCCGGTTGCGGTCGTCACGCTCGCGGCGGTCGGCCTCGCCGCGACCGGGGCCGCGGCGCTCCCCGCGACGCCGGCGCGGATCCCGCAGCAGTCCGCGCAGCACGCCGGGGAGGTCAGCATCGGCGCGACCGGCGACATCCTGCTCTACGACGCGAGCCGGACGGTGCCCGCGGACCACGCCGCAGGACACTTCGACCGGGTGCGCCCCTGGTTCACGCAGGATCTCGTCACCGGCAACCTCGAGCAGGCGATCTCGCCCGACACCGGACACGACAAATGCGGCAAGGACGCCGAGTGCCTCGCCTTCCGCAGCGATCCCGACTCCGTCGCGGGTCTCGCGGGGTTCGACATCCTCAACCTCGCGAACAACCACAGCCGCGACTTCGGACAGGCCGGCTATGACGAGACCAGGGCCGCGCTCGCCGGGGCGGGGATCCGCGCGGTGGGCGGGCGAGACGAGATCGTCTACACGCGGATCGGCGGGATCACCGTGGCGATGATCGGCTTCGCGCCCTACGGCGAGTTCAACCGGGTCACCGACCTGCGGCGCGTGCGCGCGATCGTGCGGACGGCCGCGGCGCACGCCGATGTCGTGATCGTGCAGGCGCACATGGGCGCGGAGGGGCCGAACGCCGATGCGGTCGCCCCCGGCACCGAGACCATGTACGGCGAGGACCGCGGGGATCCCGTCGCGTTCTCCCACGCGGCGATCGATGCCGGGGCGGATCTGGTGCTCGGCCACGGGCCGCACCTGCTGCGCGGGATGGAGTGGTACCACGGCCGGCTGATCGCCTACAGCCTGGGCAACTTCGGCGGTGGGGGCGTCTTCGGCAAGGATCCGGCCACGCGCTACGGCGCCTACCTCTCGGTGCGGCTGCGCGCCGACGGGACCGTGGTCGCGGGCAGGGTGCAGTCTGTGCGATTCGACGATCCCGAGGGGATTCCGATGCCGGATCCCGAGGGCGCCGCCGCGCGGCTCATGGATCAGCGCGGGCACCGTGACTTCCGCGAGGCCGCGGTGCGCGTGGGCCCCGACGGCGCGATCGCGGTGCCCTAGACGGAGACGGGTGCTCCGTCCGCCGCGAGCGAGGCGTAGGCGGCGTCCACGACGGCGACCGCGGCGACGCCGTCGGCGGGCGTCACCCGTGCGTCCCTCCCCGTGCGGATCGCGTCCGCGAAGTCGGCGATCTGAGCGCGGTAGGGATGGTCGTCGGTCTGCGGTGGGAGATGACCGGGGGCGGCGGGAACGGCGCCGGCTCCGTCTGCGCTGTCGTGCGCGAGGCTGTCGTGCGCGAGTGCGCCGGCGGTGCCGACCGCCTCGATCGTGGTGCGGAACGGCACGCCCTCGCCCAGCCAGCCGCCGTCGATCCGGGAGGTGACGCCGCTCGCATGGGTCAGCTCGACGGCCGCCGTCACGGGGGCGGACAGTCGCCCGCCGATGCTGGGCGGATCCTGTCTCGCGCTCACCGCGGTCACGGGCCCGGCGAGCCAGAGCGCCTGGTCGATGTCATGGATGAGCAGGTCGCGGATGAGCCCGCCGCCGGCGTTCTCGTCGTAGAACCACGCGGTCGTCGGACCTGCGCCGGCACGGCTCAGGCGCAGCGTCTGCAGCGCCCCGATCCCGCCGGCGGCCACGGCCTGCTGGATCCGCCGGTAGGCCGCGAAGTACCGCACCACGTGCGCGGGGAGCAGCCGCACGCCCGCCGCATCCGCAGCTCCAGCCAGGCGCTGCGCCTCGGCCGAGGTCAGGGCGAGCGGCTTCTCGCACACGACGTGGCGTCCGCGGGCCATCGCGCGCAGAGCGAGGTCGAGGTGCGTCGGCGTGGGAGCGAGGATGCCCACGATGTCGACCCGGTCGATGAGCGCGTCCGCGTCGTCCGCGATCTCCACGCCGAACCGCTCGGCGAGCGCGGTCGGGCGGGTGCGCGACGAGATCACGCACTCCGCGCCGAGCGCCTGCCAGGCGTCGAGGTGCGCGGCGGCGATGGCGCCCGCGCCGATCAGCCCGACGCGCGGCATCCGCCCAGGGGGTGCGGGCTCGTGGGGGTTCATGGGCCGAACACATCCTTCCCGGGAGTCCGGGTCAGCGCCCGACCTGCAGGGTGGAGGGGCGAGGGGAGAACCGATCGTCGAGCACCAGGCAGGCCGCGCCGATCGCGGCCACGTCGGAGCCGAGGGTCGTACCGGTGATCGTGATCCCATGAAGCTGGTGCGAGATCGAGCCGCCGGAGACGATCGGGGGTATCACTCTCAGGAAGTGAGGGGCGATGGCCTCCCACGTCGCGCCGCCGATGATGACATTGCCGACATCGAGCAGATTCGTCACGGTGAGGATCGCGGACGCCGTGAAACGGGCCGCCCTCTCGACGATGGTCACCGCTCCTTCGTCGCCGTCATCGGCGAGGGCGCTCAGACGTTCGAACGCCGTGACCACGGCAGCCGGCGTCTCCAGATCCGTATCGGGAGGGAGCACGCCGGTCGACACGGCCTCGGCAGCGAGCATGTGCGGAGACCCCGTCTCCCAGAAGGCGCGGAACGGATGCCGGTAGTGGTCGCCGAACTCCACAGCCGTCACCGGGAGGAGACCGACATCCCCCGCATTGCTCGAGATTCCGCGCACCACGACGTCGTCCATCACGATTCCGGCGCCCACTCCGGTGCCGAAGTAGAGGAACAGGAAGTCGCTCGGGCCCTCGCCGCCGCCGGCCCACAGCTCGGCGACGGCGCCGGCGATCACGTCCTTGTCGAGCAGCACGGGCAGCCCGGTGGCCTCCCGCAGGTGGTCGCACAGCGGCACGCGGTGCCAGTTCGGCAGGTGGGGCGGGTCGAGGACCAGGCCTCGCTCGACATCGACCGGGCCGGGCGAGGCGATCCCGACGCCGAGGATCCGGTTGCGGTCGATGGGCGCCCGGCTGATCAACGCCTCGATCTGCTCGCTCATCAAGGCCAGGAGCGGGTCGGGGTCCTGCGCCGCGGGTGTCGGGTGGGACGCGTCGACGACGACGGCTCCGGTGAAATCCAGGAGCACGTAGGTGATCGCCGCTGGATCGATGTGCACGCCGACCGCATAGCTGCCGGCCGGGTTGAGTTCCAGCATGGTCCTCGGCTTGCCGAAGGCGACGGCCTGCTTGCCCGTCTCGAGGATCAGCCCCTGATCCAACAGGCGGCGGCAGATGTTGGAGACCGTCTGCGCAGAGAGCCCGGTCTCCGTCGTCAGCTCGACGCGGCTGCGACCGCCTGTCGAGCGGCGGATCGAGTTGAGCACCACGCCTTCGTTGAAGTCGGCGACGCGCGGCATGTTGGTGCCGCGATGCTGGCTCGGATGTTCCGGCGGCGCCTGTGCCACGCATCCTCCTCGTTCATATTGTTCGACCCTGACTGGATACTTTATCCCGCGTCTTGAAGAAGCGGGCGGGAATCGATCTTCCTCATAGTCTTGCGCACGCATCCAGTTATTTCATACATTTGAGTTAGTAAGTCATGACGATGATGTCCGCTGAACCGGAGCAGGAGTTATGCCCTCGAAATCCCCTCTCAGATCACGATCGATCGGCGCTGTCGCGGCAGTCGGCCTGATCGCCACCGCCCTCGTCGCCGGAGGGGCTGTGACCAGCGCAGCCGCCGGAGGCCCTGCCGCGACCGCGGTGTTCACCGCGACGCCGCAGCTCGACGGTGTCGTGAAAGCCCGACCCGGTGACCGCGCCACCGATCCGGCCGCTGTCTCCACCACGGTCGACGGCGTGCAGTGCTGGCAGATGAAGAACGACCCGTACGTGCGCTACCTGTACGTGGACGTCGATCAGAGCCGGATCCCGCAGGGCGCAACGCGCGCGCTCGTGACCGTCGACTACTTCGACGCCGGTGACAAGGGCTTCGACATCCACTACGACGCGAAGTCCGGCCCGTGGACGGGGTCGCGTAATCAGCAGCTGACGGGCACGGACACCTGGAAGCACACGACCTTCGAACTCACCGACATCAACTTCGCCAACCGCGAGAACGGTTACGACTTCCGGCTGGACGTCAAGGCCAATCAGGGGGAGATGCCACCCGTGTGCTTCTCGAAGGTGTCTGTCGCCTTCACCGACCTGCCGGTCGCCGCGCTCGACTCGCTTGCGATCATGAGTCCTTCGCTGATCTTCAAGGAGGGCGAGACCTCGGTCGACGTCGCGACTCCGGCTGATCACGTCTCGTGGCGCCTCGGTGACGCCGACGATGTGCAATTGCGCACCGGGACGACGGCCGTCGCCGCAGGCCGCGGCGACATCGATCTGAAGGATCTGCCGTTCGGCTACTACACGCTGAGCGTCACCGCCGATGTGCCCGATCCTGTGACGAGGACGACGTCGCTGGCCGTGCTCGATCCGCCACCTGCCGGTTGGAACGCGAAGGACGCACTCTTCGGCACGCAGATGCACCGCGGGTGGCAGCCACCGGCGCAGACTGCGGCGCTGATCGACGCGATCACGCTCGCCGGCTACGGCACGACGCGCAACGAGACGACCTGGGGTGAGGTCGAGGCGCAGAAGGGCGTCTACGACTACTCGGGGGAGGGCGCACGGGTAGTGACCGAGCTCGCCGGTCGCGGCGTCGACGTCATGTGGAACGCGGGCCTCACCAACACTCTGTACGACGACAACCACACCCCCGCAAGTCCCGAGGCCATCGCGGCGTTCGCCGCGTACGTGGGGGCGACTGCCGCGCACTACGGCGCGCAGGGGGTCTCCCACGACATCGGGATCCTGAACGAGTACAACACCCCCGGCTTCAACAACGGGACCTGTGGCCTGACCCCGGCCTGTTATCTGGCCGTGCTCGCCCCGGCTTATCAGGCGGCACATGCGGCTGACCCGAAGGCCAACGTGATCGGCCCGATCACGGCGGGCGTGCAGCCTCCCTGGGCACAGGACTTCATCGCCCAGGGCGGCCTCACCCACATCGACACCTACGCGGCGAACTATTACTCGGCCTCGGCGACAGGGCAGCCCCTGCCGCCGGAACAGTCCCAGGGGCTCGTCGACCTCGGCGAACTGTCGAAGCTGATCGCGCAATCGCAGGGGAACCGCGACATCCCTCTGCGTGTGACGGAGAGCGGCTGGGCGACGCATGACGCCGGCGTCTCGCAGGCGGACCAGGCCGACTATGCGATCCGTGGTCCGCTGCTCGCGCAGCTCGCCGGCGTCGACCAGTACCTCTGGTACGACCTGTACGACGACGGCTTCAGTCGCGGCGAACGGGAGAACCGGTTCGGCCTGATCAATCGCGCGGACGACACCGCCTGCTGGCTGTGGGTGTGCCCGACGGCGGACTACACCTATGGGGCCGTGCACGGCATCTCGCCGAAGCCGGGCTTCGTGACCCAGGCCGTCGCGATCCGCAAGACGACGGGGCTCGCGCTCGCCGGGCGAGAGAGCATCGGCGGCGACTCGCTGTACAGCCTGAAGTACACCGGATCCGCCGCGGATCAGACCACCAGGGCGATGTGGAGCACGGGCACGGACACCGTCTCCGTGAGCTCGAAGAACGGCTTCACCCTGACCGACGAGTTCGGTCGTGAGCGCCGGATCGCCAAGGGCGCCACCATTCTCGAGCTGACCGGATCGCCGGTCTTCGTCCGCGGCGAGGTCGACGTGCAGGCGGCGGATCCGCTCTTCGTCCTCGACGTGCCGGCGTCCTCCGTGCTCACGCACTCGCTGCCGGTGACGCTGAAGACGGCGCCCGGGGCGAAGCTGAACGGCACCGAGCTCACCGTCTCGGCCGACGGCGTCACCAAGAAGGTCGCACTCAAGAAGGACGGCTCGGTCGCGCTGGATCTTCCCGGCGTCACCCGTCTGGGTCAGCGCCAGGTCACGGTCAGCGTCGACGACAAGAAAGGGAACCTGCTCGGGCAGGTGCGCGGAGCGAGCAGCGTCGTCGACCCCTACGTCGTCTCCGCGAGACCCCACATCACCGGAGCCGCCGGTGACTACGCCTACTCCGTCGACGTGACGGTGCAGAACAACGCGCCGGATCTCGCGGTCGACATCGACCACGTGGACTGGAAGGTCGGTGCGGCCTCCGGAACTCTGACGGACGCGTTCACGGTGGCGGGGGGCGGCACGGCGACGGTCTCAGTGCCGATCGCCGACCCGAAGACGTACGCGACGCAGAACTACACGGTGACGGCGCGGTCCGGGGACCTGTCCCGATCCTCGAGCGGCCCGCTGAGCTTCTCGCCGATCGAGCCGGACGGCCAGGCGACACTCGCGCCGATCGATCTCAACGCTCTCGGCAAGTGGGTTCCGATCCGTGGCGGAACGCGCACCGGTCCGGCCGACCTCGGTGGCACTCTGCAGTACACGGCCAGTGCGGATGCGCTCAAGCTCAGGGCGGTCATCACCGATGACGTCCACCTCGCGGATCGCTCGGATCCGGCGCTGAGCTGGCAGGCGGACTCGATCCAGTTCAACACCTACAACCAGTTCCCGACCGTCCTCGGCGGCGAGCGGGTGGAGATCGCGGCCGCACTGCTGAAGACCGGGCCCGTGGTCTACACCTTCACACCGCCCGCCGGACAGGCGCCCGGTCTGACGCCCGGCGCGGATGCGACGATCGTTCGTGACGACGCGGCAGGGACGACCACCTATGAGGTCTCCGTCCCCTGGTCATCGCTGGGCTACGCCGCCGCGCCGACCGGCGTGTGGGGGTTGTCGTTCCTGGTGAACGACGCCGACGGTGATGTCGCGGGCGCCGACTCGCGCTCCGGATACCTGGAGTGGGGATCCGGCGTCGGTGCGGCGCCGAAGAACCCGGCGCTGTTCAAGTCGGTGCAGCTGGTCGGCGCCGAGTAGGAGGCGCATCCTCACCGGCTCACCCATCACGCCGACGCTGTCGGCGGCGGACTCGCTCGAGTCGCCGCCGCGGCCCGGAGTGATGGGTGGGCTTTTCCTGGCGGCCGGCGTCCTTCCGATCGAGGGGCACGGTCGTGAGGGCTCTTCGATTGACAAAGTCCATCAAGTTGAATTAAGCTCCAGAACAAGAACAGCCGACGGATCGAAGCCGGTCCGGAGGCTGACGCAGGTATGACGAAGAGGACATCCGTGCACGACAACAGGCTGATCACCGAGGCGCGTCTCGACCGGTTCGTGGCGGAGTTCCTCTCGCCCGCGCTGTATCGCAGGGTGAGCGCGCTCGACGTGTCCGCCTTCGAGGTGGACGGGGAACCCATCCCCGCCGCCGCGGCGATCGGCGCCGACTATCACCCGATCGCTCTGCCGCACCGTTGGGGTCGTCCCTGGTCGACGGTGTGGTTCCGGGGATCGGGATTCGTGCCGGCCGAGTGGTTCGACACCTCGGGCAGCCTGCCCGACGGCACGCGCATCGAGCTCGTCGTCGACCTCGGCTTCTTCGGCGACCGGCCCGGCTTCCAGGCCGAGGGTCTGGGCTATCTGCCGGATGGCACCATCCTCAAGGCCGTCTCGCCTCGAGCCTCCTACCTGCCCTGGCAGGGGGCCGCGGGGAGCCCGATCGATGTCTACGTCGAAGCCGCGGCCAACCCCGACGTCGCCGGCGAGTACGACTTCCTGCCGACGCCGTTCGGCGCGCGCGAGACCGCTCCGGATGCTCCTCTCTACACGATGCGTGCCTTCTCGGTCGCGCTGCTGGACGAGACGGTGTGGGAGCTGACCAGGGACGTCTGGACTCTCGACGGCCTGATGCGCGAGCTCGGCGCCGACAACCCACGGCGGCACCACATCCTGCGCGCCCTCGAGCGCATGATGGACATCGCCGACCCTCAGGACATCGCCGGCACCGCTGCGGCCGCGCGCGCGGAGATCGCCCACGTGCTGACCAGTCCGGCGCATCCCTCGAGCCACGACATCGTCGCGATCGGTCACGCGCACATCGACTCGGCGTGGCTCTGGCCGTTCCGCGAGACGATCCGCAAATGCGCGCGAACCTTCTCCAACGTCGTCGCCCTGATGGACGAGCACCCGGAGTTCCGGTTCGCCTGCTCCTCGGCGCAGCAGCTGAAGTGGGTCAAGGACTTCTATCCCGACCTGTTCGCCCGCATCAAGGAGAAGGTCGCGACGGGGCAGTTCATCCCCGTCGGCGGCATGTGGGTCGAACCCGACATCAACATGCCCGGGGGCGAGGCCATGGCACGGCAGTTCGTGGCAGGGAAGCGCTTCTTCCTCGAGGAGCTCGGCGTGGACACGCTCGAGGTCTGGGTCCCCGACACCTTCGGGTACTCGGCGGCGCTGCCGCAGATCATCGCGGCCAGTGGGTCGAAATGGTTCGTGACGCAGAAGATCTCGTGGAACCAGACCAATCAGATGCCGCACCACACCTTCCTCTGGTAGGGCATCGACGGCACCCGCGTCCTCACCCACTTCCCCTCCGCGGACACCTACATCTCCGAACTGTCAGGCGCGGAGCTCGCGCACGCGGAGCGCGGCTTCCGCGAGGCCGGACGGTCGACCGTGTCGCTCGTCCCCTTCGGCTGGGGCGACGGCGGAGGCGGGCCGACGCGCGAGATGATCGCCGCCGCGGCGCGGGTGCGCTCGCTGGAGGGGTCGCCCCGAGTGGAGATCGACTCTCCGCAGGCGTTCTTCGAGCGCGTCGAGCAGGAGTACCCCGACCCTCCTGTCTGGTCGGGGGAGCTGTACCTCGAGCTGCACCGGGGATCGCTGACGTCGCAGCATCACACCAAGCAGGGCAACCGTCGCAGCGAGCATCTGATGCGCGAGGCCGAATTGTGGGCCGCGACTGCGAGCTGGCGGGCGGGTCTCGAGTATCCGTACGACGCGCTCGAGCGGATCTGGCGCGATCTGCTGCTCAATCAGTTCCACGATGTGCTGCCCGGGTGCTCGATCGCGTGGGTGTACGACGACGTCGCGCGGATGTACGCCGGACTCGAGGAGACCGCGGAGGAGATCGTCGCCGCCTCGCTGAGCGCCCTCGTCGGCGAGGGCGACCGGGTGCTGCGCGTCAACGCCCGGCCGCAGGCCGCCGACGGCGTACCGGCGCTCGGCGCTTCCGTCCAGGGCGAGGCCGTGACATCGCCGACGGTCGTCGCGGTCGGTGAGGAGCTCGTGCTCGACAACGGGCTGGTGCGGGCGGTGATCGACGCCGACGGCCTGGTCATCTCACTGGTCGACTACGCGAGCGGACGGGACGCGATCGCCCCCGGGGCCGCAGGCAACCTCCTCCAGCTGTTCCGCGACATCCCGAACAAGTGGGACGCGTGGGACGTCGACGAGCACTATCGACGCGTCCAGGAGGACCTGACCGACGCGATCGCGGTGCGTTCCGTCGTCGACGACGAGGGGGCGGCGGTGGTGGTCGAGCGCTCCTTCGGCCGCTCCCGCCTCATCGAGACGCTGCGACTGCGCTCCGGATCCGCTTCCCTCGATCTCGACTTCGACATCGACTGGCAGGAGACCCGGCATCTGCTGAAGCTCGCCTTCCCGCTCGACGTGCACGCCGACCGCTCCGCCGCGGAGACGCAGTTCGGACACGTGTTCCGGCCCACCCACACGAACACGTCATGGGACGCCGCACGCTTCGAGATCTGCGCGCACCGCTGGATCCACGTCGCCGAGCCCGGATACGGCGTGGCGATCGCCAACGAGTCCACCTACGGGCACGATGTCTCCCGTCGCACGCGAGCCGACGGCGGCACCACGACGACGGTCCGCTTGTCGCTGCTGCGCGCGCCCGTCTTCCCCGATCCCGATGCCGACCGCGGACGTCAGCGTCTGCAGGTGTCGATCCGTCCGGGCGCAGGCATCCGCGAGGCCGTCGACGAGGGGTACCGGGTGAACATCCCCGTGCGCACGGTCGCGGGCGCGCACGAGATCGCACCTCTCGTGCGGGTCTCGCATCCCGCGGTGCGCATCGAGTCGATCAAGCTCGCCGAGGATCGCAGCGGCGACCTGATCGTGCGGCTCTACGAGTCGGAGGGCGCGCGTGCGGCCACCGATGTCACGATCGACGCCGGCGGAGCCGCCGATATCCGCTTCGTCGACCTGCTCGAGCGGGAGCTCGATCCTCCGGCCGGCACGACCCCCCTGACGTCTGGGATCAGGACGACCCTCCGTCCCTTCCAGCTCCTCACTCTGCGCGTCTCGAAGGAGTCGCCGCAGGGCCAGTGAGAACCGCACCGTGCCCCAGGCTGGCACGTCGCGGAGCCTACCCACAGATGCACCACCCGGGCGGTCCCTCGCCCACTACGAAGGAGTAGCAGCAATGCAGGTACGTTCCCAGCGCGCCCTCGGCTTCGCCGTGGTCGCCGCGATCGCCGGCGTCGCCCTCGCCGGTTGCTCGGCGCCCTCTGACAAAGCCGCGGAACCGGATCCGACCGCCAAGGTGACCATCACGGTCGGCGAGATGCCCACGGCGGATCAGGCGGCCTCGCTCAAGGCGTTCAAGGAGCGGGTCGCCGAGTTCGAGAAGAAATACCCGAACATCACCGTCACCGGTGAGGAGACGCGCTACGACCCGAAGAGCTTCAACGCCCTGCTGGTCGGCGGCACGGCGCCCACCACTCTGGCCATCCCCTTCACCGACATGCAGTCGCTCATCCAGCGCGGACAGGCGGCCGACATCACCGAACTCGTGAAGAAGGACAAGGTCCTCTCCGGCCTGAACCCCGACCTCGACAAGGCGGTCACGCTCGACGGCAAGAAGTTCGGCATCGTGCGACAGGCCTATGAGATGGCGCTCATGTACAACCGCGCCCTGTACACGCAGGCGGGACTCGATCCGAACAGTCCTCCGGCCACGTGGGAAGACGTGCTCAAGAACGCGAAGACCATCACGGAGAAGACGGGCAAGACGGGCTTCATCATCCCCACGACCAACAATCAGGGCGGGTGGCTGCTCACCACGATGGCGTACTCGAACGGCGCGCTGGTCGAGAAGCCGGGCAAGGACGGCAAGGCCACCGTCACGGTCGACACCGATGCGATGAGGTCGTCGCTGCAGTTCCTCCACGACCTGCGGTGGACGGACGGGGCCGCGGGGGCCAACTTCCTCCTCAACGGCGACGACATCCGCAACGAGTACGCCGGCGGCAACGTCGCGCAGACCATCAACGGCCCGATCTACGCGGACATCGTGGTCAACCGCGGGATGAAGAAGGAGGACATCGGCATCGCGGCCCTGCCTCAGGGGGCCAAGGGCCTCGGCACGCTCGGCGGCGGCGCGATCCAGTGGTACAACCCGAAGTCCAGCCCCGAACAGCTCGACGCCGCGCTGAAGTGGACCGAGTACTTCTGGCTCGACAAGTACTTCAACAAGGACACCGCGGTGTCCCTGGCATCCGCGGCGGCGAAGGACAACGTCCCGGTCGGCGTCCCGGAGATCCCGCTGGTGAGCAGGCAACAGTACGACAGCTACCTCGGCTGGATCAAGGACTCGATCAGTGTCGACCGTTCGCTCTACGCCGACTATCTGTCCTCGAAACTCCCGGTCAACGCCGAGCCCGCCGTCAAGGCGCAGGAGCTCTACGCGGCGCTCGATCCCATCGTGCAGGCCGTGCTGACCGACCAGAACGCCGACATCAAGACACTTCTCAGCGACGCGCAGAAGTCGGTGCAGGCCGTCATCGACGCCGGCTGATCCGCCTCGGGTGCGGGGGCTCCTGTCCCCGCACCCCGTCCGCATCCTTCAGAGAGGACCGACCATGTCCGAGGTCACGACAGCGGCCCAGCGCAGACGCGCGAAGCCCCTCGGCGCGCGCTTCGCCACGTGGGTGCGCGGGGGCGGGATCAGTACGTTCCTGTTCTTCGTGCCCTTGCTCTTCACGTTCGGGTACTTCGCCTGGTGGCCGATCCTGCGCAGCCTCGTGCTGTCGATGCAGAAGACCAATCTCGTCACCGAACCCACCTGGGTCGGCCTGAACAACTTCGAGCGCGTGCTGGCCGACCCGCTGCTGGGCACCGCGGTGGGCAACACCCTGTTGTTCGCGGGCCTCGCCCTCGCGATCGGCTTCCCCGTGCCGATCCTCTTCGCCACCTTCATGGCCGAGATGCGTCGCAGCCGCCAGATCGCGAGCGTGCTGGTCTACCTTCCGGTCATCATCCCGCCGGTCGTGTCGGTCCTGCTCTGGAAGCAGTTCTACGACCCTTCCGATCACGGTCTCTTCAACACGATGCTCGCCACGATCGGCGTCGGACCGCTTCCCTGGCTGCAGGACCCCGGTATGGCGATGCCGTCGATCGTGATCCAGGCCACCTGGGCCGGATTCGGGCAGTCCACGATCATCTACCTCGCGGCGTTGATGTCCATCCAGTCCGAGCTCTATGAGGCGGCCGAGATGGATGGCGCGCGCGTCGTCCGCCGGTTCTGGCACATCACCCTCCCGCAGATGCGCAGCATCATGCTGCTCATGCTGCTGCTGCAGGTCATCGGCACGATGCAGGTCTTCACGGAGCCGTTCGTCATGACGGGCGGCGGACCGGTGAACCGCACCACCACCGTGCTGATGCTCATCTACAACTACGCCTTCATGCAGGGCGACTACGGCAAGGCGACGGCGCTCAGCCTGCTGCTCGCCGTGGTCCTCACGATCGTCTCCGCGATCTACCTGCGTCTCACTCGGAGCTGGAGCAAGTCATGACCGCCGCCCCCGTCGCTCCCACCACGGAAGCCGTGGTCACCGGCAGGCTCACCGAGTCGGGCGTCATCGCCCGCCCGCCGCGTCGTCGCAGGAGGGCCCCCGAACCGCAGGATCGCACCAACATCTCCGAACTGGACCGTCGCAGCCGCCGGGTGCGCGTCGGCCTCTGGATCCTCAACGCCGTCCTGATCCTTCTGCTGATCGTGATCACGGCCGGGCCCCTGCTCTGGCTCGCCAAGGCCGCGCTGTCGACCACCCAGGACATCCTGCGTGAGCCCTTCGCGTGGTGGCCGAGCGGTGTTCAGTGGCACAACCTGGTCGATGCGTGGTTCAAGATCGACATCGGCAAGTACCTCATCAACACCGTGCTCCTCGCTGCCGGGGTCTGGTTCTTCGGGATGCTGGTGGCGCTCACCGGCGCGTACGGCCTTTCGATCCTCAAGCCTCGCTACGCGAAGATCATCAACGGCGCGGTGCTGGCGACGCTGTTCATCCCGGGGATCGTCTCACTGATCGCGCAGTACGTGACCGTGCTGGACATGCCGCTGCTGCACTGGAACCTCATCAATACGTTCTGGGCGGTCTGGCTGCCGGGGGCGGCGAACGCGTTCAACGTGCTCCTGGTATCCCGGTTCTTCGACAGCCTGCCCAAGGACGTCTTCGAGGCGGCGAAGATCGACGGCGCCGGACCGTTCCAGATCTTCTGGCGGATCGTGCTGCCGATGTCGAAGCCGATCATCGGCGTCACGTCGCTGATCACGATCATCGGTGCGTGGAAGGAATTCCTCTGGCCGTTGCTCGTCCTCCCCAAGCCCGACCTGCAGCCGCTGTCCGTCGGGCTGTACAAGGTGACCGCGAGCGCGGAGATGAGCCTGCTGATGGCCGGCATGTTCATCTCGGTGGTGCTGCCGATCGTGCTCTTCCTCATCTTCCAGAAGCAGTTCCTGAAGAGTGCGGGACAGGCCGGCGCCATCAAGGGCTGAGCGGCGCAGGGCGGATCGCGGCCCTGGCTCAGTACGCGCGCAACCAGCCGCACATGCCCAACCGCTCGACCGGCTCGGCTCGGTGCATGGCGGCATCCGCGAAGTGGGTGGTGTCGGCGGCCGCGATCGCGTCCAGGTGGCGGGAGGTCGCCGCGGCGGCCGTCCAGGCGCCGGTGCGCCAGCGTTCGCGCCAGGTGCCGGCGTGATCGGCGACGAGCGCGGCGGCGCGTGCATGGAATCGGCGCAGCGGATCGAGGTCACCGGATGTCGCGGCATCCCGCAGCACCGCAAAGCCCTCGAGGGCGCGGTCTCGGCGAACCATCGCCGCGGTGAGGCGGGAAGCGGCATCCGGCCCGTCGATGCGCGCGGCGGCCGAGTAGGCCGAGGCAGCCGACACATGCGCGTCGGGAAAGGTGAGCACGGCGTCTCCGGCCTCGGGCAGGCCGGAGTTCTGCATGATCACGACGAGCTCGAGATCGCCGTCGTTCACGAGGCGATGGATGGTGCCGGGGCCGAACCAGAGGAGCGCGCCCGGGGCGAGCTCCGTCTCACGAAAACCCTCGCCGAGGGTCAGCGTCTGCACCCGCCCGTGTCCGTGCGTGACGAGATAGCCCTCCGAGCAGACGGTGTGCAGGTGCGGGCTGCCACCCCGCAGGCCATCGGTCGCGCGGTCTGTGTACACCCGCAGCCGGCTGACGCCGACCGCACCGGGGAACAGGCCGGTCACCGCAGGCTCCGAAGGCGCTCGATGTCCTCGATCGAGAGGGCGCCATCGGCGATCGTCACCCGATAGCCGATGCGCACCGTCTCATCGGGCTCGAGCGGAAAGGTGCGCTCGAAGGCCCACGAGGGATTGACCGCGGCGAATTCCTCCGAGCGGACGAACCAGTGCGTGCGGAATCTCTCGGCCGGCAGGGTCTGTTCGAACACGAGGGTCGACGAGCGGTCGACGCCGTCGTGCGTGCCGACGAAAGCGAGCCATTCCGCGTCCGATCCCCTGGCCTCGGACGCCGGGATCTGGCCGGTCGGCAGCAGCACTTGGCCGCCCGTGAAGCTCCGAGGCCCCCGCCACCACAACCCGCTGTAGCCGGAACCGGCGAGTCCACGGGTCGCGGGGCTGCCGAACGAGAGTCGCTCACCGGTGAGGTTGCGCAGTTCTCCCGTCCACGTCAGCGCCCAGGTCTTGTCGTCGAGGAGCTCGAATCGCAGCGATCGGCGCTCGCCGACGAGGGCCTCGTCGCGGGCGGAACGCCAGACCAGGTCGTGCTCGATCGTCTCGGATGTCACCGTGATGGGCCCCTCGGGATCCATCCGGCCGAGGTTGTCGAGCGCGGTGTATCCGGTGCCGTCGACCCAGGTGTGCCCGCCCCAGAGATTGTGGCCCGACAGGTCGGTGCACGTCAGCTGCAGACCCTTGTGCCAGCGGTGGTCGTGCGGCCGGAAGTTCGTGACGACGTCGCCCGCGAGCGTGCGCAGCGGATGCAGGTACGGCTTCGGCGCCTCGAA
Source organism: Microbacterium sp. (assembly GCA_031277885.1). Taxonomy (GTDB): domain Bacteria; phylum Actinomycetota; class Actinomycetes; order Actinomycetales; family Microbacteriaceae; genus Microbacterium. The sequence goes on along the minus strand of JAITLM010000163.1, from coordinate 23,391 downwards.
GGCAGGGGCATCCGACACCACGACGTAGCGCGCCAGGTCCACGTCGTCGTGGACCACGACGACGTGCTCTCCGTGGTCCACGATGTTCATGCGTGCTCCGTTCCGATGCCGATGCCGCCGTTCAGCGCCGTGTAGAAGGGGTCCCCGGGACCGATGCTCCCGCGGGAGACGGTCTCGCCGGTGAGCGCCGATTTGTACAGTGCCGTGACGAGCTCCAGAGCGTGACGTCCGTCTTCGCCGCTGGCCTCGGGGCGCCGGCCGGCGCGCAGATCGGCGACGAGGCGCCTCAGCTGCGGAGTGTGCGTGCTGCGTTCGTTCGGCAGGTGATTGGCCCAGGAGGCGATCAGCTCTTCGCTCGCGCCGGGCGCGGGGGTGTAGCGCCAGTCGTCGTTGTCATAGCCGTAGAGATGGCTGAGCTCGACGGTCGCCTTCTCGGTGTCGAGCCGGATGCGGCTCGTCTGCGCGGGCGACACCGCACTGTTCGCGATCGTCGCGAGGGTTCCGTCGGCGAACCGCACCCAGGCGGTCGCGACATCGTCGGTCTCGATGTCCCGCAGACGCCGGGCGACCTGCGCGGAGATCTCCTCCCACTCCCCCAGCAGCATGAGCATCAGGTCGATCTGGTGGATGCCGAGCGCCATGATCAGCCCGCCGTCGCCGGAGAAACTGCCACGCCAGGGCTGAGCGAAGTAATCCTCGCCGCGGAACCAGGTGGTCTGGCAGTGGGCGAGCAATGGTCGCCCGAGTGCTCCGGATGCGAGCAGTCCGCGGGCATGCCGGGCGCCGGATCCGTAGCGCTGCTGGAACACGATCGGCGCCCATGGGCCGCCATCGCGTTCGCCGGCCGTCATCGCGTCGTAGTCGGCGAGACTCAGCGCCGGCGGCTTCTCGCACCAGACGGTCACACCGGCTTCCAGACAGGCGATCACCTGTTGGCGGTGCAGAGACGGCGGGGTGCACAGGATCACGAGGTCGGGACGCCGTGCGAGCGCTTCCTCGAGCGACGCGGTGTGGTGGGGGATCCCCCAGCGTGCGGCGAACGCAGCACGGCGATCATCGTCGATCTCGACGACCGAGTCCACGATCAGCTCCTCAGGGCCGATCTCATGGATCGACGGCATATGCACGGCATCGGCGATGCCGCCTGCTCCGACCAGGACAGCGCGCAAGGGGGAGGGGGACATGTCAGCCTCTGCTTTCAGGGGTGGAGTGTGGAGGGTGAGCGCACGGCCGGTGCAGCCGACGGTGACGTTCCGGAGAACTCGAGAGCCCGTCGGCCGGGAGTCCAGGTCAGGATCACCGCACCCTCAGGAGAAGACATCGTCGAGGAAGGCGAGATGGCGGAGAGTCTGGTTCCACTGGCCGCCCTCGTGGCCGTTGTACGGGTACACGGCCATCTCCTTGTCGTCGGTCGCGTAGGTGTTGAACGCGGCGTAGACGGTGGAGGGCGGGCACACCATGTCGCACAGCGCGACGGAGAACAGCGCCTTCGCGGTGGCGCGCGCGGCGAAATTCACCCCATCGAAGTAGGACAGCACGCGGAAGACGTCCTCCTCCTCCCCGCGGCGGGTCTGCATGTAGAGGGTGAGCTCGCTGTAGGGGGTTGCATCGGTGATCCTCAGCGCGCGCCGGAAGTGGCTGAGGAACGGCACATCAATCATCGCCCCGGCGAGACCGTCGCAGAGCCCGGCAGCCGCGAGAGCGATGCCGCCGCCCTGGCTCCCGCCGGCGACGACGACGCGATCCGGGTCGACCATGGCGTGACTGCGGGCGGCATCGACCGCGCACGCGGCATCCGCGAAGATCCGCCGATAGTAGTAGTCGTGCGGATCCTCGATGCCTGCACTGAGCCGGCCGGCGATCTGGGGGCCGCTGCCGACCGGGTCGGCGGTGTCGCCCACTGCGCCGCTGCTGCCCTGTCCTCTGCTGTCCATGACGAGCACCGCGTATCCGGCGCTCGGCAGCAACGTCCATTGCTCCGGCACTCCGCGTCCTCCGGAATAGCCGATGTACTGCACCACGGTCGCACGGATGCCGCCGTCCGCAGGCCGCAGCATCCAGCCCTTGATCGGCTGGCCCGCGAAGCCGGGGAAGGTGACGTCCTCGACGAGGATGCTGCGCAGTGGCGACGGCACAGGGATGAACTGCGCGCTGCCGTGGTCACGCGATGCGCGAAGCGTCTCGGTCCAGAAGCCGTCGAAGTCGGCGGGCTCCTCGCGCGGCGGCCGGTAGCTCTGGAGCTCATCGAGGGGGAGGTCGAACTGTGCCATGGTGCTGTCCTTGGTCTCGGGCGTCGGGTCGGGTCGTCAGAGGTTGCGTGCGGCGATGAGTGCGTGATCGAGGCGGGAGCCCGCAGCGGCGGGCGCCAGGAGCGCGAGGTCCCCGCCATCCGTGGAGCTGCGGAGCAGGATGACGCCGCCGGTGTCTTCGACCCTGACGCGGGCCTCGTCCAGTGCGCCGTCGCGGAGCCGCAGCAGCCCGGAGGCGAAGACGTCGGCGAGGTCGGAGAAGACGAGATCGCGCGGTTCGCCGCCGTCGACCCAGGCGATGTCGATGTCGATCCCTCCCTCGACCCTCGATACGCGCGCGGAGCGCTCGGATCCGTCGAATCGCGCGGCGGCGAGTTGCCACTCCAGCCGGACGGAGCGCGTCAGCACGCGGACGAGGCGCACGCCGTCGTGAGGGGCATCGCCCAGCGGAAGACCGTCGACCAGCACCTCGGATCCGTCGAGCCCCCTGATCGAGAACCGCGCGATGAGAGTCGTGGTGCGGATGGGTGCACCTGCCGGGATCGTGTCGAGGTGGATGTGCTCGTCGCCTGAGGGGGTCGCGCAGCCGACGGCCCAGAGGACGTCCCCGCCCTCCTGCGCCGAGCTGAAGGAGCCGCCTGCGAACCCGTGCCCGTCGCGCAGCACCTCGACCGACACGTACCGGGCGACCGCGTCGACGTCCGTGGGATCATCGCCCGGCTCTGCCCAGTAGCCCAGCAGAGGCCGTCGCTGAACCCAGGTGTCGCCGAAGTTCACGCTGCCGAGGGTGACGGTGCCCTCGCGCCAACTTGTGCCGATGGTCGGCACCGCGATCGGAGGGTGTCCCGCCGCCGCCGCGGCGGAGATCCCGGCGACCTGTCCGGGGATGTAATGGGTCTCGGCGAAGGTCTCCGTCACGGTGGATGCCCCGGCCGGACGGTCCAGGAAAGGCCGGAGCTCGTCGGGGATGCGATAGTCGAGCACGGCATCGTGGGCAGCGTGGACGTCGGCGGGCAGCGTGCTCTCATCGAAGAAGCGCCACGTGTGGGAGGCCACGCGCTGGACGACCAGGAGGGGACCGGACCGCCGGTGCAGATCGGTGGCGTAGCACCGTGCCATGGGGCCTGTGAGCTGACCCGTCGGAGGGTGCCAGCGTGCGAGGAAGTGCTCCCAGGCGACGTGTTCGAGGTCCTCGGCGAGACCGGCGAGCTCCGCGTCGGCGATGTATTGCCGGATGCCGGTGAACGCGGCCATCACGACGTGCCAGTACGTGGGGGAGTTGTACTCGGCGAGACTCCGGCTCTCGGTGAGCGAGGCGTGCAGACGGCGCAGACGGTCTCGCCCGTACGTGGTCATGCTCTCGTCGTCGAGGATGCTCCCCGCCGCGAGCGTGACGAAGGCGCCCTTCACCGCGATGTTCGTGTAGTCGAGGTCGACGTCGCGGCGGACGATCGAGGCGGCGGCATGGCCCAGAGCCGCGCGGGCGCGACCGCTGAGGGCGGGATCGAGGTCGTCGCCGTGACGGAGCAGGAGCAGCGCGAGGAACTCGCCCAGGAAGTCCGCCCAGTTCCAATCCGGCGGCGACATCTCGCTCAGCGACTCCTCGGCCCAGTACGACCAGAGCCCGTATGTCGCGCTGGCGGGATCGGTGTCCTGCAGCGCCAGTACCTCGTCGAGCACGCGCGCGGCGCGCACGACGCGGGCCTCGCCGTCGATGACGGTGTCGCCCGCGCGATGGAGCTCCCAGAGGGCGAGGACGTAGGCGAGGCTGTCGCGAATGCGGTGCGCGCGTCCGCTCACGATCCTGGTGTGGATCGGATTCGGGGTCGCGTCGGCGAGGAGGAGGCCGCGCTCCGGGTCGTAGCCGGCGTCGCCGCCGCGTCGGGCGGCATCGAGGGAGAGGGGATCAGGGTTCACGATGTCCTTCTGGGTCGGGGAGGGCGTCCATGCCGAGGAGGTCCAGGCCCAGGCCGGAGGCCTCGATCAGGATGCGGCGGAGTCGATCGGGATGGATGTGATTCGCCGGTGATGATGCGGCGATGTCGTGCGCATAGAGCACCAGGGTCCCCCCGTGGTCGGCGAGGTGACGCATCATCCCGCTCAGGACATCGGCGTCGGCAGGGTGTGCGCGTTCGCCGCGCGCGGTGTCGATACCGCGGCCGGGATGCACGCGCACCGATGAACCGGGCGGGCTGATCGCGCGGGCTGCTGCGGCGGGGTCGTCGGTACGCGGGCCGCCGGTGCGCAAGTGGTCGAATCGTGCGAGCAGGATGTCGTCGCTCGCCTCGTCGCGGCGCGAGTTCGGGTAGGCGAACGTCTGCGCGGATGCGCCGAGGGCGCGCAGCGCCCGCAGGCTCGGATCGATCTCGTCGGCGAGGTAGGAGGCCGCGCCGGCGCGGGCGATCGTCTCGTCGGCGTTGCGGTGCCGGGCGCCGTGCGAGCCGATCGAGTGCCCGTCGGCGAGGAGCGCACGGATGCCGGACCGCTCGTGACGGTCGAGCAGGTCGGCCTCGACGAGGAAGAAGGTCGCTCGTGCGCCGACGGCATCGAGGAGCGGCCGTGCCGACACCCAGCTGTCGACGTGGCGGTCGTCGAAGGTCAGCGCCAGGCGGCCGGTCATGCCCGAAACCTTCCGTCATCGATGACGGCTATGGGTGCCACGTCCTCGCCCCTTCTGCGGTCGACAGGTGTTGGAATCAGCCTATTTCAATTTAATGGAATTAGTCTAGTGTGGGTTCTCACGCGCTTTCCGCCACCGAAGGAGACGACATGACCGCTCGAGATCCGGATGCCATGACGGGTCGCGGCATTCGCCGGCGCCTGCGCGATGCGCGGCGTGGTCTCGATGACGATGCCCGGTTTCTGAGCGAACTGGCCGGCGGGCGGACTGCGCGTGGTCCGTCGCTTCTGCGCGGACTCACCCATCCGTCCTTGCGGGCCGGATGGCTGTTTCGGATGGCGTCGGGAGGCGGGGCCATGGGGAGGGTCGCGCGCAACCTGCTTCTGAGCTGGCACGGATGCGATGTGTCACCGGGCGCGCGGTTCCTGGGGTCGCTGTACTTGCCGCACCCGCACGGTGTGACGATCGGGATCGGCGTCGTCGTCGGCGATCGCGTCACCATCTATCAGGGGGTGACGCTGGGGGCCGATCGAGCGGGTCGCTATCCCGTGATCGCCGAGCGCGTGAGGATCTTCCCGCAGAGCATCGTCGCCGGGGCCGTCCGCGTCGGGGCGGGCGCCACCATCGGCGCGCAATCCTTCGTCTCCCGCGATGTGCCCGCAGGAGTCGTGACGCATCGAGGGGCACATCCGCACGACGACGCACGAACGCAGAAGGAGAACCGATGATCATCCCGCGAATGCTGCTCGAGGACACGTACGCGACCTATCCGCACAGCAACGGCTACTTCGATGAGGGACGACGCGTCGCGCTCGGACGGGCTGACGGCACCGAAGAGATCGTCGGAGTCCGGCTGGACGGAGAGGGCGGCCCAGAGGTGCTGCTCTCCGCGGGGTTCTTCGCGTCAGAGTCGGATCAGGTCAGGGAGCCGTGGACGGCGGACTCGCCGCAGCGTTCCGTCCCCTGGTTCGACATCGCCCTGCAGGCGCAGACCCTGGTGTGCGCGCGCGGGGGCGCGCTCTTCCAGGTCGAGCTCGCCACGGCGACGCGCACGCCTCGGGTGGCCTACCGGGTCTCCGAGGGGTGGGAGCTCGACGGCCTGACGAGCATCAGCGCCGATGGACGGACGGCGCTGATCAGCGAGTCTCGCGAGGGGGAGTACCGTGCGCTCCTGCTCGATCTCGACGGAGGCGGCACGCGGGAGATCCTGCGGCACCCGTGGCATGCGAACCATTTCCACTTCGCACCCGCGGACGAGGCGTGGGTCGGCTACTCTCACGAGGGCGCGTCGACCTCGGTCGACGATCGGATGTGGGCCTGGCACCCGCGGCATGCATCGCCGGGCCGCCCCGTCGTCGATCAGCATCGGCTGTCGGACACGGCGGGGGTCGCGGTCGCGATCGGCCACGAACGCTGGAAGTTCCACGATGTCGGCGCGGTCGTGATCGCCTATGGCGAGTCGACGGCGGGCCCGCGCGGTGTATACGAGACCTACGTCGACGGCCGCGCACCCCGTCTCGTGTCTCCCGGGGACAGGGACTGGCACTGCGGCATCTCGCGGGATGGCAGCGCCATCGTCGTCGATACCACCGGATCCACGCTGACCCCGGGGCGCGGTTGGTCGGATGCCGGGAGGGCGAGCACGCTCGTACTCATCGACGCACTCACGGGGCGGCGTCGGGTGCTGGCCGAGACGGGGTTCATCGCACACCCCTACCACCCGCATCCGTCCTTCGTCCCCGATGGGTCGGCCATCGTGTTCAACCACGTCGAGTTCGATGGCGACGGTGACGTGCGGCGGCGCGGTGCTGCCCTGCTGCAGCTGGAATGACGGTGCGGGTTCGGACGACTCGCGGTTGGAGAGCCGCCCGGGGGTGACTGGACGCCGGTCTGAGCCCGGTCAGCGCTCCGGGTTGTGCAACGGCGCGGTCTGCCGCAGCGGATCGGCCTTCGCGAGAGGATCCCGCGCCGGGAGCGGATCCGCGACCGGCTGCGGAGCCGGGGTCGCGGCGACCGGATCCGCAGCGACAGACGGATCCGTCGTCGTCGCGGGCTCTGGCGCGTGACCCTGTTCGAGCTGCAGGGCGACCTTCTTCTCGAGGTTCTCGACGGCGGCGTCCGAGAGGTCGATGAGGCCGTCCAGCTCCTCGCGCACGCGACGGTACGCGGTCTGCCGCTCGGCGGGTGTGGCGGACTGGTCGACGGCGACCTTGAGCATGTGCTGCGCGCGTTCGAGGCGCTTGCGCTCGTCGTCCGTGAAGGTCGAGTCGCGCAGGCGGCGGGCGTCCTTCTCCGCGATCTCGAACGCGACGGCGTAGTTGCCGACCGCGTCGAGGTACTCGGTGACCTGCTGCTCGGTGATCTTCGCGTCGGCGGTGCTCGGACGCAGCGCGTCGGCGGTCTTCTTCGCACGCAGGAACGCGGCGGTCAGCGGCTGGCGCCCGTCGCTCATGGCGGGGAACGCGATCATCTTCGCCACGTCGAGCTCGTAGTCGAGCCAGCGGGCGGTGACCTCGTCATGCTCGGCGAACAGGCGCTCGAGCAGCTCCTTGGAGGAGTTCGCCTGCTGTCGCGCGGCCTCGCGCGGGGACATCGTCGGCGCGACCTGGCCCCTCGCGGCGAGCTGGGCGGCCTTGATCTCGCCCTTCAACCGCAGCGTCTCCAGCTTCTGCTTGTGGTGCTGACGGGAGAGGGCCTGCAGTCGCCCGACGATGGCGCCACCCACGCCCATGAGGGGGAAGATGATCCACCAGTGGTCACCGAACCACCCGAAGATCTGATTGAGAGCGTCCATGATGACCCTCAGCCTATGCCGGTCGGAACCGCCTCGTCATCGGCCGGGATGCAGTCACAGCACTCTCGTCAGCGCCGCCGTGCACCTCAGCTCGCGGTCGCCGGTGCCGACGACCCCCGGTACCACTCCTCATCGATCGTGGCCAGGCGCGAGGGCCGCGTCTCGGCGCCCAGTCCGAAGAAGCGCTGGAAGCTCAGCATGAGCGGATCCCACCGCTCCGGATCGATGCGGTTGGCATGTCCCGCGAGCCGCAGCGACTCGAGCACGTGCACGCGCGTGACGGCGATCTCGACCGCGAGCAGGTCGGCCTCGGCGGGACTCGTGGCGCTGCCCAGCGGATGCACCTTCGCGACGGCGCCCTCGACATGCACCGGGAACTCCGCGATGCGCGGCGGGGCGACGGTCTCGGAATCGAGCGGCGTGACCCGCGCTTCGGTGAACTTGTCGCGCACGTGCCGGTAGCTGGCCGCCTGCCGCCGAGCCGAGACCTCCGGGCGTCCGGTGGTCAGCGCGAGCCGGTCCACGTGGTCGACCTCGCGCTCGGAGGGCAGGTTGATCAGACCTCGCCCGTCGCGAGCAGGTTCTGCGCCGTCTGGCTGCGGGATCCGATGCCGATCACCGCGTTCTGGCCGAGCCACCACAGCGACGAGTTCGGCGCGAGATTCGCGTGCCCCTGATCGTCGACGGTCGACAGCAGCGACACGGGGGTGCCGAAGTACAGGATCGCCGGGGAGATCGTGGTGTGCGGATCGAGCGCCGTGAGGAAGTCCATGCCCTCAGTCTTCGCGGATCCGCTCCGCGGTTCTGGCGGGAATCGGACAGCGCACCGCGAGTGCTGCGCGGCTCAGTCGAGTCGCGCGGCGGCGACGTCGGCGCGGAGCTTCGGGAGCACGCGGGATCCGGCCGGATCCAGTCCGAGCACGGTGGCGAGTTCGAGGGCGAGGGCCTCGTGCCCCGCGGCGTTGGGGTGGAACGGGTCGTTCATGAGCCCCCACGGCACCCCGCCGCCCCCGAGCTCGTCGTAGCGCGCGAACTGGTCGACGAGGATCGCGTCCTCGGCCGCGGCGACATCGCGGACGGCCTGGGCGAAGGCGGCGATGCGGCCGCGCTCCGGAGCGTTCGGCACGTCCACCGCGGGCGGCGTCTGCAGCACCGGGATCGCGCCGAGGGCGCGGACGCGCTGCACGAACTCTCTGAGCGAGAGCGCGAAGTCCGCCGGGCCGATCACGGGGAACACGCCCCCATCGGAGCAGTCGTTCGTGCCGATCATGAGCGTGACCACCTGCGGGCGCCAGGTCGCGACCCGCCGGTCGAAGTCCTCCAGGATCTGCACGATCCGCCAGCCGCTGATCGCCGTGTCGATGACCGCGTCGTGCACCCGGCCGAGCTCGCCGCGGACGATCTCGTGCAGGTGCTCCGCGTAGGTGCGCCCGCCCTGCGTGTGCACGAGCCCATGAGTGATCGAATCCCCCGTGAGCACCCAGGTGAGCGGGGCGTCGGCGGAGAGGGCGCGGGCGAGGACGTCGGCGTCGGCGGTCATGGATCCATTCTGCCGGGCGCTTCGGGCGCCCGTTCGCGAAGCGACCATCTGGCGCGACGGGGTTGTCCTGCTGGTATATCGGTTGCATGATCATCGGACGGAGCAGTGCACGGCTCCGATCGGCCCAGCAGGACTGTGGCCGGGCGGGGCGCCTCGACCTTCAGTGGCCGTTCCCCAGACGGCTGGCCGTTCCCCAGACGGTCGGCGAGGCGCCTCGCCGCCCGATCGGACGCCGACGGAATGGCGGCGTGCGCGTGCGTGCCGCCATTCCGTCGCCGCGTCAGCAGACGAGGTTGTGCGTGTAGGTCGCGATCGGGTCGGTGCCGCCGTAGAGGTGGACGACAGCGCTCGTCACGCCCGTGTCGAGGACGATCGGGGCGTTCGCTCCCGCGTTGTAGTAGACCAGCCGGCCGTCCGGGGCGAGATAGGTCGCGTGGCCGACGACGACCGAGTTCGCCGGAACGCCGGTCGCCGTCTGGTAGGTCCCGTTGGTGACGCCGTAGACCGCGGGGATGCCGGTGGTCACATACGTCACGTAGGGGTCGGTGCCGCCGTAGAGCGCCGTCGTCGCGCTGGACACCCCGGAGCTGACCACGATTGCGGTGCCGGTCGCGGCCCGGTAGTAGTACAGGAGCCCGTCGGGTGCGAGGTACGTGGAATGGCCGACGGCGGTGGTGCCGGCGGGGACGCCGGTCGCGGTGACGTAGCTTCCGGTCGCGGCGTTGTACGCCCTCGCGACGCCGCCCGCGACGAAGGTCAGCACGGGCTGCGTGCCGCTGAAGAGCGACACCTTCGCGCTCGACACCCCGGAGGCGACGAGGACGGACGTGTTCGTCGCCGAGTTGAAGTAGTACAGGTCTCCGTTGGGTGCGAGGAAGGTCGCGTGGCCGACCACGGTGGATCCGTTCGGCACGCCGACAGCCGTGATCGTGGTGCCCGTCGCGACATCCTGAACCGTGGCGACCCCGCCCGACACGTACGTGGAGTACGACTGGGTGCCGCCGATGAGGACGGTGGTGCCGCTGGTGACATTCGTCGCGAGCGGCATCGCCTTCCCCGCGACGGTGTTGAAGTACACGAGGCTGCCGTCGGGGTTGAGGAAGGTTCCGTGGCCGACGGCGACCGATCCGAGCGGGATCCCGGTCGCGGGCGGGTTCCCGCTGGAGACGACGTCATAGATCTTCGCGCCGACCTGAGCCGTCACGACCACCGGTGCCGTTGCGTTCGCGCCGGTCATCGACGCACCCATCGACGGGGTGGAGGCCGCGTTGGGCTTCGCGGTGATCGCGGGCAGGACGACCTTGCCGTTCGGGTCGGTGGTGAAGCTGCGGGGGCCGGTGAACCCGTCCGTCCAGGTGAGGCCGCTCGGCAGGACGACGCTCACCGTCGTGCTCGCCGCGGGGGTCGTGCCGTTGGTCGTCGCGGCGAGAGTCACGCCGGTCAGATCGCTGCAGCCGCCCACGGAGTAGGGGCCGTTGATGAACGCCAGCGTCGGAGCGCCCACGGACGCTGCCGCCAGCGGCATGGCCGCGGCCGTCGCGATCACGGGCACGCTCCACGCCGCGCCTCGAACGATCGTGCGCCGGCTGATCCGTCTCGCCGCCGCAGCCGACGGTCCGCCCTCCGGCGCGCTCGGCCCCTGAGTCTCTCCCCCTGCGCGTCCTTGCACCATCTCAGTTGGTCCCCTTCATTTCTACGCTCCGGAATTCGGGCTCACGACACGGGCGACGGCCGCGAAGGTCGCGTCCGCAGCCAGGTCCGGTGTCCCGCATCCGCGCCGGCGGAGCGCTGCTCCGCTCTCCGCGCCGGACAGGTATCGGATACCCAACAGCCTGTCCGAGCGGTCGGGAGGATGCGATCGAATCCGGGGTGAAACGGGGGTGAAACGAGACATCGCGCCACTGACACGCGCGCGTGGGAGCCTCGGTCGGTCAGCAGGACCGCAGCGCATCCCTGCGGCGCTGACGGAGCATCGACACGACCGCGATGGTGATCCAGCCGAGCGGGATGAGGGCGAGCAGCAGGAAGAGTGCGGAGTAGTCCGGGACGCCTCTGATCGCGATCACGGCCCCGAGGACGAGCGACGGGCCGAGGAGCTGGCCGATGCCGATGACGGCGCTGTACGCGCCCAGCCTCCGGCCGGCTCGTTCCGAGGTCGTGAGCGCCAGTGCCGCGGTGAAGAGCAGGGTGGTGCTGATGCCGATCGCGATCCCGCTGAGAAGGCCTGCGACCGCCAGCATCGCGAGGGAGGCCGTCGTCGCCCGGAGGATCAAGCCCGCCACCAGCAGCACGCCCGCGAGGGAGAGAAGGGGAAGCGTGCGTCCGAGCAGGCGGGGGAGGATCAGCATGACGGCGGCCGCCCCGACGAGACCGAGGAGCGCCACGGCGAGGACGAGGGTTCCCGCCTGCGTCGCCCGATCCCAGTCGAGGCCGAGACGCGCCACGATATCCAGCGGGTGGTACGTCAGATAGGCCGACAGCGCGACCTGCGAACTGAAGCCGAGCACGAGAACCGCGGCCCACGACATCCGCGGCGCCGCGCGGTCCGCTTCGGCCGCGGGCTCGGGGGTCTGTGTGCTGCCGGGATCCGCCGCCCGCCGAGAGGTGCGCGCGAGTGCGATCGCGGGCACGGCCGCCGCGCACAGCGCGAGGCAGATCGACGTCCCCCATGCGGATCCGGGAAGCAGCATCAGCATCGCGATGGGCACCAGCAGTCCCACCGATGACACCGCGATCATGACGACCGCGCTGCGCTCCCGCCGCACGGCCGGCACGTGCGTCAGCAGGGCCCGGGACACGGCGATCGCTCCCGACATGCCTGCCTGTGCCAGGCCCCAGCCCGCGGCGAGCTCCCATCCGGAACGGGCGAGGCTCATCCACACGAGCGCGAGGACTCCCAGTGCGGTGCCCCCGAAGAGGACCCACCAGCGGCTGCGCAGCGACCGCGTCCCGAGGTCGGCGGCCCACCCCGCCACCAGGGCGCCCACGATCGCGCTGCCGGAGCCGACGGCGATGGCGGCCGTGGTCCAGCCCGCCGCCGCGTCGGCGCCCTCGACCTCCGACGCCCGTCGGGCGATCGCCACGGTCGCCGGAGGAACGAGGGCGGCGAGCAGGAAGAACTTCGCGAGGTTCGCCTTCAGGCCCAGAAATCGCGTGTCGGCGGCGGGGGCGTCCTGGCGATCACGGGGCATCGGGTCTCCCGCGACATGCGTCATGACGGCCTCTCATCCGGAGTGCCCGCCTTCTCCCGGCGGGGTGACCGGGCGGGCGCATCGACTCCCCGGAGCATGGCCGTACCCGCAGTCGATCGGGAGGTGACGGCTCCGGCAGAATATCGGATATGGAGAGCATGCCGGCTCTGGGAGACGGACAGAAGACCGACGCACACAGCGGAGGAACCCCTTTCCGGAACCCTCCCGAGCTGGCCGTGCCGGCGACCGTGCAGGAGATCTCGGACGCCGTCGCGATCGAGGACTACGACGCCGTCATGGAGCTGCTCCGCGCCGAATGGTTCGCGCTGATCGCCGCCCATTCGGACGATCTCCGCGAACTTCTCCGCGACCTGCCGCCGTCCGATCTCCAGAGCCGTCCGCTTCTCGGCTTCGTGTACGGCCTGTCGTTCTACGGCCTCCCGCACCACCGCCTCCGGTCCGCGCGCCTCCTCCTCTCCGTCCTGCGGGCGGCGCACGGCAAGAAGCGCGAACTCCCTGCGATCGATCGCGCCCTCATCCGGGCCAGTGAAGCGGTCGCGTATCGCCTCCTCGGCCGTCCTCGTCTCGGGATCCGCTCCGCGCGAGCGGCGGTGCGCGCGCTCGACCGCCTGAGCGACGACCAGCGCGACGAGGTCGGCGACATCCCGCGGATCTACAGCCAGATCGGGACGTCGCTCTACTACGCCGGGAACGTCGAGGAGGCGCTCGGAACGCTGGCGAAGGGCTACGCCGAGGCGGCGCCGGAACGCCCACACAACGGGTTCGGGAACATCTCGATGCTGGCGGGCATCCATGCCCTCCGCGGCGAGATGGGGCAGGCCGCGCGATACGCCGAGCTCGCGCGGGACGGTCTCTGGACGGATGTCCAGAGATCGATGTACTCCGGCACCTTCTACCGACTGGCCGAAGCGATGATCGCCCTCGAGCGCTTCGACACCGCCGCGGCGCGCGCGCAGCTGGCGAGCATGGTCAACGATCGCGACACGATCGAGTTCTGGGCGGAGATCGCGATCGTCGAAGCGTGGACGGAGCTCGTCGACGGGCGCGCGGGAGAGGCGATCGCGCGGCTCGACGCCTTCGTCGCGAGGCGGGGTGCCGAAGGGCGATCCGTCGACGCCCGGCACCGGCTCGCGGGGATCCGCGGAGTGATCCATCTCGCGCTCGGCGATCCTCACGCCGCCTCGGTGGCCCTCCGCCGCGATCTGGGCGTCGGCGCCGACGCGCACGTGCAGCGCGCGCGTGTGGCTCTGGTGCTCGGGCGGATCGACACGGTTCTCAGCGAATCGAGGCGCGCCGTCGGCGCAGGGCTCTCCGCCCGCTCGGAGGCCGAACGCCTGACGATCGAGCTGGCCGCTCTTCTCCGCGCCGCGCCGTCGGCCCGGACCGCGGGGCTCGCGCGCCAGCTCGCCGCCGTCCTGGAGCACAGCGGTCAACGTCTGGCGCTCGTGCTGATCCCGTCATCCGACCTGGAAAGGGTCAGGAGGGCGCTTGCGGACGCCGGTCGCGCCGACATCGCCCAGAGCGTTCCGGCGCGATCGCTCCTGCTCCATGGCGAGACCGCGGCGAACCTGACCGAGCGCGAAGCGGTCGTGCTCGGCGAGCTGGTCCGCACGTCATCGATCAGAGCCGTGGCGTCCACCCTCTACGTCTCGTCCAACACCGTCAAGTCCCAGGTCAGAAGCATCTATCGCAAGCTCGGAGTGACGAACAGGGAGGACGCGATCGCGGTCGGACGCGCGCAGGGCCTCCTGGACGACGGCGAGCGCTGAGAACCCCGCCGGCGGGTCCCGCGAGAGCGCGGCAGGGTATCGCCCTCAGCGCCCCAGCCGCTCGGCGCAGGCGACGCAGTGCTCGGCGAAAGGGCGCACCTCGAGCCGCGCAAGGGGGATCGGTCGCCCGCAGGAGGTGCAGACGCCGTAGCCGCCCGCCTCCAGACGGGCGAGAGCGTCATCGACCTGCTGCAGCTGAGCGGCGGCGTCCTCCGCCAGCGCGGACAGCCGCGACCACTCGGATGACAGCGTCACGCCCTCGGGGTCGTGCTCGTCGTCATCGTTCGAGCCCTCCCGGTCGTGCACGAGCTCGTCGAGGGCGTGCGAGGCGGAGGCCGACCGTGCCGCGGCGCGCACGCGGAGCTCTTCGAGCAGCGCGCGGGCGTCGGCGGTCATGCGGTCACAGTAGCCGCCGGATCCGACATCCGCGGACCGCTACTCGAGCCACTCCGTCACGAACCGGTCGTTCGCGTGCACGTGCGTGGCCTCGTAGGTGCCGCCGTCGAGCACCTCGAACCGGTGCGCGACGAGCGCCGGCACCACGAGGATCTGCCCGCCCGCGCCCACGACCTGCTCCTCGCCGACGGTGAACAGGGCGCGGCCGCGGTGGATCACGAACGTCTCGACGTAGGGATGCCGGTGCAGTCGCGGTCCGGATCCGGGCGTCGATGCGTACTCGCGGATGATGCTCACCGGGGATCCGATGAGGAATCCCTCGATGCTCGCATCGAGGGCGACGTCGATGGGCTGGACGGTCATGGCGCCTCCGTTCCCTGCCCGAGGGTACGCCGCAGGGCGCCCGGGGTGAACCCCGGCGCCCTGCACGGGCGGCGTCTCAGCCGAGCAGCACCGCGAGCACGGTGGATCCGCCGCCCACCAGGATGAGAGCGACGATCACGACCCACGCGGTGATGCGGATCCGGCGCTGCCGCCGGGTGCTGTAGATCGAGAGGTCCTCGGTTTCGTCAGGGGTGCTGTTCATGAGCTTCCTCGCGGAGCGGTCAGGCCCCGACGGGCTCCGCCACGGTCGGGCCGAATGCGGCCGGCAGAGTCGCCTGGGCGGTCGCGCGCAGCTCGTCGACGGAGACGGTGAAGACGTCCTGCACCTCGAGCTGCGGAGCGTTGTCGGTCACGCCGATGCGCAGCACCGGGTAGCCGCGGCCTTCGCAGAGGCCCTGGAACTTCACGTCGTCCTCGCGGGGCACGGTCACGATCACGCGGCCGGCCGACTCGGAGAAGAGCGCCGTCGCGGCGTCCACGCCGTCGCGCTCCATCAGCTCGGTCAGCCACACGCGGGCGCCGACGCCGAACCGCATGACGCCCTCCGCGAGCGCCTGGCCGAGGCCGCCCTCGCTCAGGTCGTGCGCCGAGGAGATCAGCCACTCGTCGCGCGCCGCGCCGATCAGACCGGCCAGGCGCTTCTCGCCCGCGAGATCGACCTTGGGCGGCAGACCGCCGAGGTGGCCGTGGACGACGTCGGCCCAGGCGGATCCGGACAGCTCGGTCGAGGTGGTGCCGAGCAGGTAGATGTTCTGGCCCTCGTCCTGCCAGCCGGACGGGATCCGGCGCGAGACGTCGTCGATGATGCCGAGCACGCCGACCAGCGGGGTCGGGTGGATCGGCACGTCGCCGGTCTGGTTGTAGAACGAGACGTTGCCGCCGGTGACCGGCGTCCCGAGCTCGAAGCAGCCGTCCGCGAGGCCGTCGACCGTCTGGCCGAACTGCCACATGACCTCGGGGTTCTCGGGGGATCCGAAGTTCAGGCAGTCGGTGATGGCCGTGGGCTCCGCACCGGTGACGGCGACGTTGCGGTACGCCTCGGCGAGGGCGAGCTGGGCGCCCGCGTACGGGTCGAGCTGGCTGTAGCGGCCGTTCGCGTCGGTCGCGATCGAGAAGCCGAGGCCCGACTCCTCGTCGACGCGGATCATGCCGGCGTCATCGGGGAAGGCGAGGGCGGTGTTGCCGAGCACGTAGTAGTCGTACTGGTTCGTGATCCAGCGGGTGTCGGCGAGGTTCGGGCTCTCCAGCAGCGCGAGGAACTGCTGCTTGAGCGCCTCGGGGTCGTTGTCGCGGGGGAGCAGCTCCGCGGCGTCGGCCTGCAGCGCGTCGATCCAGGTCGGGTACGCGACGGGGCGGTCGTAGACCGGGCCGTCGACGGCGACGGTGGAGGGATCCACGTCGACGATGCGCTCGCCCTGCCAGTCGATGATGAGGCGGCCGTCGCCGGTGACCTCGCCGAGGACAGAGGTCTCCACGTCCCACTTCTTCACGACGGCGAGGAACGCGTCGAGCTTCTCGGGGGCGACGATCGCCATCATGCGCTCCTGCGACTCCGACATGAGGATCTCCTCAGCGGTCAGCGTGGGGTCGCGCAGCAGCACGTTGTCGAGCGAGACGTGCATGCCGGAGTTGCCGTTGGCGGCCAGCTCGCTCGTTGCACAGGAGATGCCGGCGGCGCCGAGGTCCTGGATCGCCTCGACGAGCTCCTCGCGGTAAAGCTCGAGGCAGCACTCGATGAGCACCTTCTCGGCGAACGGGTCCCCGACCTGCACGGCGGGGCGCTTGGTCGGGCCGGTCGAGTCGAACGAGTCGGAGGCCAGGATCGACGCGCCGCCGATGCCGTCGCCGCCGGTGCGGGCGCCGAAGAGCACGACCTTGTTGCCGACGCCGGTGGCGTTCGCGAGCTTGAGGTCCTCGTGGCGCAGCACGCCGACGGCGAGCGCGTTCACGAGCGGGTTCGCCTGGTAGACGGCGTCGAAGACCGTCTCGCCGCCGATGTTCGGCAGGCCGAGGCAGTTGCCGTAGAAACTGATGCCGGCGGTGACGCCGTGCACGACGCGGGCCGTGTCGGGGTCGTCGATCGCGCCGAAGCGCAGCGCATCCATGACCGCGACCGGGCGGGCGCCCATCGAGATGATGTCGCGGACGATGCCGCCGACGCCGGTCGCGGCGCCCTGGAACGGCTCGATGAAGGACGGGTGGTTGTGCGACTCGGCCTTGAACGTGACCGCCCAGCCCTCGCCGACGTCGATGACGCCCGCGTTCTGGCCCATGCCGACCATGAGGCGCTTCTTCATCTCGTCCGAGACCTTCTGGCCGAACCGGCGCAGGTAGTTCTTCGAGGACTTGTAGGAACAGTGCTCGCTCCACATGACCGAGTACATCGCCAGCTCGCCCGACGTGGGACGGCGGCCCAGGATCTCGCGGATCCGCGCGTACTCGTCGTCCTTGAGGCCGAGCGCCGCGTACGGCTGCTCCTTCTCCGGGGTCGCTTCTGCGCTGGCGACCGAGTCGGGGACGTGGTCGGTGGGGGTGTTCGGAGAGGTCACGCGGGCTCCTGGAGCGAGGGGAGGCGGGGCAGGATCCAGTCTACGTGCGGTGGGGCTGGTCGGTCCGCCGCCCGTTCGGGGGCCGACCGTCCTCGTGTCCGCCGCGACGATCCGCACACATTGCGACGATCTGCACACGGATCCGTCCGAACCGTGTGCAGATCGTGCCACGGTGTGCGGATCGTCGCGCCCTGCGAGGCCGGGATCCGCCGAGCGGGCCTTCCCGGGCGCCCCGGGGGTGGGTACGCTCGCGACGGACGACGGAGGAGGTGCCGGATGACGGGGAAGACGGACGACACGGCGGAGCTGCTCGAACGCGCCCGATCCGGCGATCAACCGGCGTTCGCGGACCTCGTCGCCCCGCATCGTCGCGAACTGCAGCGGCACTGCTACCGGATCCTGGGATCGCTGGATGACGCCGAGGACGCCACTCAAGACGCACTGCTCGCCGCCTGGCGCGGGATCGAAGGGTTCGCCGGACGCAGCTCGGTGCGCACCTGGCTCTACACGATCGCCACCCGCACGAGCCTGCGCCTGGCGGAGCGACGCCCCGGGCGCGTGCTCTCCTGGGACGCGCATCCGGCGCGAGACCCGCTCGGCGATCTCGGCGCTCCGGACGACGGCGTCGCGTGGCTGGACCCCTGGATCTCGTCCGTCGACGACCCGGCCGAGACGGCCGCCCGCCGCGAGGCGATCTCGCTCGCCTACCTCGCCGCGCTGCAGCAGCTGCCGCCGAGCCAGCGCGCGGCGCTGATCCTGCGCGACGTGCTCGACTTCTCCGCCGCCGAGACGGCCGAGATGCTCGAGACGAGCGTCGCCGCCGTGAACAGCGCCCTGCAGCGGGCCCGCGCGAGCAGGGCGGATGCCGGCGGAGCCCCCGACCTCACGGCGCCCGCCGCGCAGGAGCAGCGCGCTGTGGACGCGTTCGTGGCCGCGTTCGAGGCGGGCGACGTCGCGGGCGTCGTGGCGTTGCTGGCCGACGACGTCCGCTTCACCATGCCGCCGCTGCCGGCCTGGTTCGACGGCATCGCCGATGTCTCCGCCTTCTTCGCAGAGCGCTCGATGATCACGCCCTGGCGGGTCCGGTCGAGGGTCGCGGTCAACGGCATGCCCGCACTCGTCGCGGATCAGCAGGTGGACGGCGTCTGGCGTCCCGGTGCGGTGATGGCGCTGGGGATCCACGGATCACGGATCGCCTGGATCGCCTCGTTCCTGGATCCGGAGCTGCTCGCGCGAGCCGCGTCGCTCCGGTCCTGACCAGCCGCAGCGGGCTCAGAGGTCGAGAGTTGACTCGTCGGGGAGCAGGATGCCGCCGGAGGTGTTGGCGGAGTTCGCGTAGGCCTGGATGCGCCGCTGGTCGATCTCGGGCGGCGTCGGGTCGTCGAACTCGAATCGCAGCGGGATGGAGGGGTGCAGCCAGATCGTGGAGCGGCCGCGAGGCTGGTCGCCGTCATGGCGCCAGGACAGCGTGAAGCTCTCGTTGCGCCGGAACTTCGTCGCGATCACGATCTTGAGGTGCGCGAGAGCGATGTCCTCGATCTCGATCGGATGCTCGGCGCCGCCGTAATAGAGGATGGCCATGTTCCGGACGCTACGCCCCTTCGCCTGGATCTGCCGTGGAAAGCGACGTCGTCCTCGGGGACCCGTCCGTCACCGAAAAGGATGGGTCCGGGCCGGTGGCGATCCGGCCCGGACCCTGGAGTTCCGCGGCTTGGCGGGGACTGGAAGCCTAGGGAGGCCCCGCATGCGCCGGGATCTTTTTCTCCTGTACCCATTCCCGGTGACAGGGACGACGATAATCAGGATCTGTCCTGGCGCGAAGGGGCTTGACGGCGCCCGGAGATCGAGCTAGGCGTTCGAGGCGCAGGATCCGCGACACCTGCTTTCGACAGGGGACACGCTCCCCTTTTCGAAGAATCTCGCGCCGGACCGATGAGTTCCGCCGGGTGCGCGTCTCTACACCGGTGTATGCACTCACTTCACCCCGGAAGGAACGCTCATGCGCTCGCTCATCGTCTCCAACGCCATCACCGTCGACGGCTTCTTCGCCGGCCTCGGCGGCAACCCGCTCGTCCTGAACCTCGACGCGGGGTTCGACGCGCACAACCTCGACCTCATGCGGGGCGCATCGACCGTGCTGCTCGGGCGGGCCTCGTTCGAGCTGTTCAGCTCGTTCTGGCCGATGGTCGCGGATGCGCCCGAGGATCCCTCGAACCCGGCGCTCAGCGCCGTCAACCGGGAGTTCAGCCGGCGGTACCGCGACATCCCGAAGATCGTGGTGAGCGACGGCTACGTCGTGCCGGAGGACAACGCCTGGCACGACAGCAGCCGCGTCGTGAGCGGGGAGGAGCTGCCTGCGGTGCTGGCGGCGGAGAAGGCCGGCGAAGGCGGCGACATCGTCGTGTTCGCGAGCGCGGTCCTGTGGAATGCCCTGCTGGCCGAAGGGGTCGTCGACCGCCTCGATCTCGTCGTCGGGCCCGACGCGATCGGTGAGGGAGTGCCGGCGTTCCGCGCCCCGGCGCGGTTGCGCCCGCTCGGGGCGGCGCCGATCCCGGGCTCGACGAACGTGCTGATGCAGTACGCGCCGCGGCTCGCGGACTGAACGCGGTCGTGCTCGCGCCGAAGTCCGTGTGCGACAATCCAAGGCCGCGGCCCGGGCCGGGCCGCATCGCCGGGGGAGGAACCATGGGGATCACCGCAGGAGCGCTCGTCGCCGTCTTCGTCGCGCTGTTCATCGTGCTCGTGGTGCGCCGCCGGAAGTAGCCAGGGCTGCTCCCTCCGCGCAGCACACCTGCACGACCTCGGCACGCCTGCACGACGGATCCGGCGATCGCGTCGTGCAGACGTTCCCGGGTCGTGCAGGCGTCCCGGTGCCAGCCCGTGCGGCGGCTGCGACGGACTACTGCACCGACCACCCGCCGTCCGAGGCGAGGATCGCGCCGTTGATGTTCACGGCGTCGTCCGAGAGCAGGAACGTGATCGACGCCGCGAGATGCTCGGCCGTGGCCACCGTGGGGATCGCCTGCTGGAACGGCGCGAGCCGGCCGGATCCGTACTCGGACATGTGCGGCGGCATCGGGATCCCGGTCGCGACGCCGCCGGGGGCGACGGAGTTCACGCGGATCCCCTTGGGGCCGTACATGAAGGCCGCCGACTTGGTCACGCCGATGATGCCGTGCTTGCTGGCCGTATAGGCGTTGCCCGACGCGTTGCCGCGTAGGCCGGCCTCGCTCGAGACGTTGAGGACGGATCCGCGTCCCGCCGCCTCCATGAGGGGCAGCACCGCGCGCATGAGCTTGAACGGCGCGGTGAGGTTGATCGCGATCACGCGGTCCCAGACGGCGTCGGGCGTCTCACCGGCCGGGGAGAAGTCGTCGTTGATGCCGGCGACGTTGGCGAGGCCGTCGATGCGGTCGCCCGCCGCGGCGACGACGCGGTCGATCGCGTCCTGCTGGGTGAGGTCCCCCGCCACGGTCACGATGCCGGGCAGCTCCGCGCTCAGGGCGTCGAGCTTGTCCGCCGCGATGTCGCAGGCGATGACGCGACCGCCCTCCCGGGCGATGCGTGAGGCGGTGGCCTTGCCGATGCCCGATGCGGCGCCCGTCACGATCACGGTCTTTCCGGCGAAGCGTCCGGGCGTGACCTGCTCGGTCCAGCCCTGCGGGGCGGCGTCCTCGGGGATCACTCCGCCGTTCGCCGCGCGCACGAGATCGTCGACCACGGACTGCGGCATGGCGCCCTGGCTCATCACGACGAGCTGCTGCAGCGGCAGGCCGAGCACCGGGGTGAGCGAGTCGACGCTCGCACCGGACTGCGCCAGCAGTCCGCGGATCAGTTCACCGCCGGTCGCATCGGCCAACCAGTCGCCGATGGAGGAATTCGCGGTCAGGGCCATGGGTGTCTCCTTCGTTCGCTCGTGGATCCGGTCGGTCCGGCTGCGATCGAGTTTCGCAACGGTGCGTCCACTTATTCATGAGCGTACACCTCGCTACCCTCGGAGGGTGCCTCGTCCGCGCAGTGAGAACGCCCGCCAGTCCGTGCTGGCGGCGATGCGTGGCGCGCTCGCCGCTGACGGCTACGACGCCGTGACGATCGAGGGGCTGGCCGCCGAGGCGGGGGTCTCGAAGCAGACGATCTACCGGTGGTGGGGGTCGAAGGCGGCGATCCTCGGCGAGGCGCTGCTCGAAGGATCGCTCCCGGGCGCGGACGTCGCCTTGCCGTTCTCCGCAGACCTCGCCGCGGATCTGCGCGCGTGGTTCGCCACCGCGGGTGAGCATCTCTCCCGGTCCGAGAACGTGGAGCTCGCCCGAGCGCTGATCGCCGTGACCGCGACGGATCCAGAACTGGGCGCGGCCCTGAACCATCGGTTCGCGGATCCGATCGTGTCGTGGATCGTCGCCCGGATCCTCCGCGCGCAGGAGGAGGGTGCGGTGCGCGCCGACGCGGACCCCGCCGCCGTGGCGGACCAGTTCGTCGCGGCGACGTCGTACGCCGCGCTGCTCGGTCGCCCGCTGACGGCGGATCGCGTGGAGGCGCTCGTGGATCTGGTGATGAACGGGCTCGCGGTGCGATGAGTCTGGGGCTCCGTCGGGCCTGTGGATAACTTCCGCGGCGGCCCGGCGCATCTGGCTACGGTGTCGGGATGAATCCTCGGCGCAGTGCACTCATAGCCACGGTCCTCGTGGCAACCGCCGTCGGGCTCGCCGCCTGCGCCCCAAGGCCGGCGCCCGAACCGACGCCCACCCCGCTGTTCGCGAGCGAGGCCGAGGCGTTCAAGGCGGCGGAACAGGTGTTTCGCGACTACATCGAAGCAGTAAACGCAGAAGAGAGTGATCCAGCGTCGGATCCGCAGCGATTCCTTGTCGGGCTGGCGCTCGAAGAAGACATCTCCTCCGTTCGTGACTTGGAGGCGGCCGGACAGAGGATTGTGGGCACGACGGTGGTTTCCAAATTCGATGCGAGATCCTATGCGTCCAAGTCGACGACGGTGAGTAGCTTCGCGTGCTTGGACGTTTCGGCCACGCGAGTAATGGATGTAGGCGGAAACGACGTCACGTCGAAAGATCGCCCTGCAGTCGTCGCCATCAAGGTTTCGATGACGCTGGTGTCGAAGGACTTCAAGATCGCCCGCATGGACGCGAGCAGTGAGCCATGTTCGTGAAGTCGATTGTGAGGTCCATCGGTGCAGCCGCGTTCATCGCAATTGCTACCGCCTGCATGGCGCCGTGTGCCTCCGGCCAAGTTCTCGAGGCGCAAGATTCGCCCTGCACAATCGCGCAGATCAGAACCGGTGCGTGTCACACGGCAGGAGCGGGAATAGACGTTGGGGAGAGTGAGACAGACCGAGGTGGTGGAGCGGGTGGTTCTGTTGGTGGTGGCTTGGAGGAAGCAAATAACCCTAGTGACAACAGCCCAACGCCACAGGAGCTCTGCGCGGCAACCCCGGGGCCGCCGAGTGCGTACTGCCGCTCGCTCAGACCGGTGGGCGTGGTGGACGCGGTGCCGAGGTCTGGCACTCCCGCCTGGAGCGTCACAGTCACCGACCTCGCCCGCTTCGTCCCTTCCACCGGGACGGTCGACGGCGAGCCGGGCAACGTCGCCGTCGTCGGCCTGCCCGCGAACTTCCTCAGCAGCGCGAAGGTCGAGACGATCCCCGGCACGATCCTCGGACGCGCGCTGAGCATCCGATTCACTCCCGTGAACTACGCGTTCGACTACGGCGACGGAGAACGCCGCGACAGCACAGGCCCCGGCTCCTCGTGGGACGCGAACGGCCAGGCGCAGTTCACACCCACCAGCACGAGCCACGTCTACAAGGAGGCGGGCCGATACACCGTCACGGTCACCGTCACCTACGCCGCGGACGTCGATCTCGGCG
>JAITLM010000099.1 GCA_031277885.1 Microbacterium sp. | reverse complement strand
CCGATCCTCATGCTCACCGGGCCGATCCCCGCCACGGCGAAGGTGCTCGGCCGCGCCGGGCTCGGCATCGCCGACATCGGAGCCTTCGAGGTCAACGAGGCGTTCGCCCCGGTCGTGCTGGCGTGGCTCGCCGAGACCGGCGCGGATCCGGATCTCGTCAACCCGCGCGGCGGGGCGATCGCCCTCGGCCACCCCCTGGGCGGTTCCGGCGCGCGCCTGGCCACGACCCTGCTGCACCACATGCGGCAGAACGGGATCCGCTACGGCCTGCAGACGATGTGCGAGGGCGGCGGCATGGCCAACGCCACGGTGTACGAACTGCTCTGAGGACCGTTTCGGGCGTTCAGGCGTCGATCACGCTCGGGCCCTCCGGTGTCGCGCGCACGGTGATCTGGGCCGGGATCTGCTCCTGCATGGCCTCGACGTGGCTGATCACGCCGACCGTCCGCCCTCCGGCGCGCAGCTCGTCGAGCGTGCGCATCGCGACATCGAGCGTCTCGCCGTCGAGGGATCCGAAGCCCTCGTCGATGAAGAGCGTGTCGAGCTGGATGCCGCCGGCTCGGGCCGTGACGACCTCGGCGAGCCCGAGCGCGAGCGCGAGCGAACCGAGGAACGTCTCGCCGCCAGAGAGCGATTGGGCGGGCCTGGTCTGCCCGGTGAACGCGTCGAACACGACGATGCCGAGGCCGGAGGCGGCTCCGCGCGCCGCCCGGGCGTCGCTGTGCTGAAGCTGGTAGCGCCCCGAAGACATGTCCGCGAGACGCAGGTTCGCGGCGGCGACGATCTCCTCGAGCTCCGCCGCGAGCACGAAGGTCTCGAGGTTCATCCGGTAGGTGTTCGCGCCGCGCCCGGCGACCGTGTCGGCGAGGCGCTGCAGGGTCTCGTGCTCCTCGGCCGCGGCGGCGCCGCGCGCATGCTCCGCGATCGCGGACTCGAGGAGGGACCCGAGCTGCGCCGCGGTCACTCCCGCCCTGCTGGCCTCGTCCACGGCTCTCGTCCACGCCGCGCGGGCAGCGGCTTCGGCGGCCTCGTGCGGGGCGAGGTCGATCGGCTCATCGGGCAGGGTGCGCAGCTCGAGGTCGAACAGGATCGCGCGTTCCTTCGTGCGCTCGGCGGCGTGCGCGGCGATCCGTTCCTCGAGCACGGCCTGGTCCGCGGGGCTGCGCAGGGCGGCTCCCGCGGCAGCCGCGTCGTCGAAGGGGGACGCGGCCAGGGCCTCCTCCTGCTCGGCGAGCGCGGCCGACGCGGCGTCGGCGCGGGCATCGCGCTCATCGAGAGCCATGGCGAGGCTCTGCGCAGCAGCGATCCGCGCGGCCGCGTCGGCCACGCGCGCGGCCACCGTGGCGAACGCGCCGCGCGCCTCTGCGGCGGATTCCCGGGCGGAGGCGAGGGTCTGCCGGGCGAGCGCCAGACGCTCGCCCGCCTCGGCGTGACGCGCCGACAGCGCCGAGATCTCCGCCTCGAGCCCCTCGGCCGTCGCCCGCCGCTCGGCCAGACGCCGTTCGACATCGGCCGCGGCCGTCCGCGCCGCGATCGCGGACTCCTTCTCCGCGCCGGTGGCGGCGAGCTCCGCCGTCGCGGCCTCCACCGTTCGTCCGTCGGCACGCGCCGTCGCGGCGGCGAGGGCGGCGTCGACCGCGGCCAGGACGCTCGTGGCGAGGCGCACCTGCTCCGCGGAGCGCTCCCGCGCCGCGGTGGCCTCGGCGACGTCCTCCGCCGAGACCGGATCCGCGTGCGCGGCCGGCGCCGGATGCTCCGTGGATCCGCAGACGCTGCAGGCTTCGCCCGCGATCAGCGCCTCGGCGAGTTCACCGGCCATCCCGGCCTCGCGGCGGCGGCGCAGGTCCGCGGCGTGCGCGAACGCGGCCGCCGCCTCCTGCTCGCGGTCGGCCACGGTGCGCTCCGCCGCGGCTCTCTCCTCGGTCCGGGCGACGACCTCTTCCGCGCCCGCGAGCCGCGCGGCGGCCGCGGCCACGGCGGTCTCGAGATCGGCGGCACGATCGGCCCGACGGCGCAGGTCGTCGCGCTCCGTCGTCAGTGCCTCGATCGCCGCGGGCAGGGCGGCGCGCTCCTGTTCGCGCTCGGCGCGCTCGGCGGCCGCTCCCTTCGCCTCGGCCTGTGCGGAGGTGACCGCGCTCTCGTGGGCCGGGAGCTGCGCTTCGGCCGTCGCCGCCTGCTGCCAGGCGCCGCTGGACCGGGTGAGGTCGGAGGCCCGCGCTCGCAGCTGGTCCGCCGAGGTGGCCTCCCCGGCCCGGTCCTCGTCTGCGGCGACCTCCTGCCACCCCGCCTCGGCGCCGGCGACCGCCGCGGCGGCGGCCGTCGAAGCGGTCGCCGCGCGCTCGGCGGAGCTCAGCACGTGGCGGAGGGCTTCGGCGGCCCTGGCATCGTCGAGCGTCCGGCGGTCGGCGGCGATCCGGTCGGCGGCGGCATCGAGGAGGGCGAGCGCGGCGCGGGCGCGATCCCGCTCGGCCTGAGCCTGGCGCTCCTCGCGCGCGGCCGCCAGAGCCGCGCTCGCGGCGCGGTGCCCCGCCTCCGCCTGGTCCCGTTCCTGAGCACGCTGCTCGTGGCGGTAGTCGGCGCGTGCCCCGGCCCGGCGCACGGCGTCCAGGCGTTCGTCGAGGGACCCCGCAGACTCCTCGGCCACCGACGAGTCGGCATCCGTCTTCCCCGGATCGGCGCCGTGCAGGGCGTTCTCGGTGACCAGCTTCTCCGCCTGCTCGACGCGGGCGACCACGGTCGCACGGCCCGCGCCCAGCGCCTGCTCCGAGGCCCGGCGGCGGTCGTCGAAGCGCGCCTGATAGTCCTCGAACCGGCCGGTGCCGAAGAGCCGGCGCAGCAGCGACTGCCGCTCCCTGCTGTCGGCGAGCAGGAACCGCGCGAAGCGCCCCTGAGCGAGCAGGATCACCTGCAGGAACTGCTGCAGGTTGAGCTGCAGGATCTCGTCCAGCGCATGCGCGACGTCGACCTCGCGCGCGGCTCGGCCGATCCACTCGCCGCCGACGAGCTCCTCCAGCGCCACCGCCGAGGCCTGCTTCGTCAGGCCGCCCCCGCGCTTCGCGGGACGCTGGTACTCGGGCGATCGCGTCACCCGGTATCGCCCGGAGACGGTGCTGAACTCGACCACGACCTCGGTGGGATCCGCGGGCTCGCAATGGTCGCTGCGCAGGCGTTTCTCCCCGCCCTCATAGCGCGGCACGTTGCCGTAGAGCCCGAAGCAGACGGCGTCGAGGATGCTGGACTTGCCCGCGCCGGTGCGCCCGCCGATGAGGAAGACGCCGTCGTCCGCGAATGCGTCGAAGTCGATCCTCTGCCGCCTCAGGAACGGGCCGAAGCCCTCGATCTCGAGTCGATGCAGACGCACTAGACCAGCGCCTCCGCCAGGGTGCGCTGGTCGAGCACCTCGCGGATCAGCTCCTGCTCGCGCGGGGTCGCCCCCGCACCGTTGCGCACATGGGCGAGGAACGCGTCGATGCGCTCCTCATCCGTCGCCGCCGTGCGAAGACGCTCGCTGTACGAACGCTCCTCCGCCGTCTCGATCCGCGCGGGCTCGTGCTGCACGAGTGCGCAGAACGGGTACTTCTCGCGCAGGCGGCGCATGGGCTCGGTCTGCGGGAGGTCGTCGGTGTAGACGGCGCACACCCAGTCGTCGACGTGTGCGGCCACGTTCTCGGCCGAGAGGATCTCATCGAAGGATCCGGTCAGCGTCACGAGCCGGCGCGGCACGGGGAGCTCCAGCCACTGCGCATCGACCGCGCCGTCCGCGGCGAGGTCGACGAGCCAGGATCCCCGGGGCTTGTGCTGCTCGCCGAAGCTGTAGTGCAGAGGCGCGCCGGCGTACCGCACCCGCTCCGCGAGCGCCTGTCGTCCGTGGATGTGACCGAGCGCGACGTAGTCGGCGCCGTCGAACACGGACACCGGCACCATGTCGATGCCGCCCTGGCGGATCTCGCGCTCGAGGCCGGCCGTCGCGTCGACGCCGGCCGCGAAGCAGTGCGCGATCACGACCGAGCGGCCGGGGTGCTCGGCCATCCCCGCACGCACGAGTCCCATCGCGTGCGCGAGGGTCTGCGCCTGCGTGCGCAGCGGGTGCCCGTAGGCGCCGTCCCCCGCGTCGGCGTCCGTGGACGTCCGGAAGGCCGCGTGCTGCCGCACGATCGCGGGTTCGAGGTAGGGGATCCCGAAGAACCGCACGGGTCCGTCGGCGTCGTCGATCGTGATCGGCTCGCCGATCGTGCGCGGATCCGTCACCACGTGGATCCCGTCGCGCAGCAGTCGCGCCTGGAAGCCCAGCCGGGCCGCGGAGTCGTGGTTGCCGCTGGTCACGATCACCCTGGCGCCCGTCGCGTGCAGGGCGACGAGAGTGTCGGTGAGCAGCGTGTAGGCAGGAGCCGCAGGAGTCGCGGAGTCGAAGACGTCGCCCGCGACGACGACCACGTCGACGTCGTTCTCCCGCACCTGCGCGACCAGCGCGGCGAGCACCTCGGCGAGCGCTTCCAGGGTGGAGTGCCCGTGGAAGGTCCGGCCGAGGTGCCAGTCCGAGGTGTGCAGGATCTTCATGCCCACCACGCTACGGACGGGGTCGGACATTCCTCCCGAGGCGTGCCGGAGATGCGGTCGGAGGGCGGATCCCCGGCCGGGCCCTCCGCGCGTAACACGGCGTCATACGCGACGCCCGGAGCGATAGGACTCAGCGCACGCGGAGCAGATCGGCCCGTTCCGGGTGCGCGTCGAACCAGTCCGCCACGTACCAGCAGACCGCGTCGATGCGCCGGTCCCCGCGCGCCGCGATGTCGTCGACCGCACCCGCCACGACGATCGCGGCATAGCCGGATCCGCGGAATGACGGGACCGTGAAGGCCCTGGTCAGCGCCATCGTGCGCCCGTCGTCGTGGTAGTCGAGCACGCTCACGAGCACGCCGTCGCGCGTCAGCGTGTAGCGCGACGCGTCGGCCTCGCGAGTCAGCACGAACCGGTCAGAGTCTGAGATGATCCCCACCGTTTCACGGTACGCCCGCATTGTTCGACCGGGTCCGTTTTGACACAGGAGGTCACCGTCGGTAATAATCGGCCCCATGACCACCAACGCACGCCCCTTGTCCGCCCAGGAGGCGAACGGGACGACCGGGATGATGATGCCCGGTTGCGTTGGCATGTGTCGCTGAAGCCACAGAACTCTGTCTGACTCGCTCGTCGTGATCTTCGCGGGCTGAGTCTCCGGGCACCCATCCGCGTGCTCGTCCTCCGGCTCGCCGGTCACTTCGCAACACTCTCCGAGTCGCCGACCGACTCCTTCCTTCCAAGGACCCATCATCATGTCGAACACCGCCCTCCTCGAGCGTCCCGTCACCGTCTCCCCCGTCGCCGCGCCCCGTCTGCACGCGGTGCCGCGCACCCAGATCGACGCTCCGGCTCCGGCCGTCGACGCGCCGCCGGCCCGCTCGCCGCGCGGCTTCGCGCTGTACGTCGGCCTCGACGAGCTGAAGGCCGCCACCAACGGCGTGAGCCTGCCCCTGCTCGTCGACGCGCTGCGTCGCACGCTCGCCGAGCTCGCGCCCGACGCGGAGACCCACGCCACCGTCGCCCTCGCCCCGCAGGGCACCGGCGGCCGCGACCTCGACGTCGTGCGCCTCGCGCTGCACGAGCCCGGCGCGATCGCCCGTTCCAAGGCCGAGGCCGAGGAGCGCGAGCCCGAGGACGGCGGCGGAGTGGTCGTCGACATCTCCCGCAAGCGCGTGCTGATCGACGGCGACTCCGCCGCGTTCACTTACAAGGAGTTCGAGCTGCTGCAGTACCTCGTGCTGCGCGAGGGCTCCACGATCGAGCGCAGCGAGCTCGTCGGAGCACTGTGGCAGACCTCCGACGAGGAGGCCCCCGGCGAGCGCACGATCGACGTGCACGTGCGCCGCCTGCGCGCCAAGCTCGGCCGCTACGAGGACATCGTCCGCACCGTCCGCGGTGTCGGTTACCGCTTCGACCGCCACGCGGACGTCGCGATCCGCTACGGCGTGGGCACGCCCTCCCCCGACCGCTTCTGAGGCCCGGCCGCTCACGGAGGCCCGCCCGCTTCTGAGGTCCGGCGCGCACGGGTTACTGCCGACGACACGGGATCCTGCCGACCACACGGGATCCTGCCGAGCGCACGGCCTGTTCACGCGAAGATCCGGTGTACTCGACGACTTCCGGTGCACTCGACGACGGCGAACGGATCCGCAGAGCGCGCGGACCCCGATCCTGACCCCGCCTGTCGGCGCGCGGATCTAGGGTGTTCCCATGACCCTCGCCGCGGATCCCGCCCCGCGCACCTGGCCGGTGCGCGAGAGCGCGTACCGCCCGCGCGGACCGCTCGATCTGCCGGCCACGCTCGGCATCCTCGGCCGCGGTCCGCGCGACCCCACGTTCGTGCAGGACGGCCCTGTGCTCTGGCTGACCCTGCGCACCGTGGTGGGGATCGCGACGCTCGCGCTGCGCACCGGATCGGGTGAGGTCCGCGCGAGCGCCTGGGGACCCGGCGCCGACGCCGCCCTCGCTCTCGTCCCCGCGCTGTGCGGCGCTCTCGACGACCCCGACGGTTTCGACCCGTCCTCCCATCCCCTGCTCGCCGCGACCGCACAGCGGCGCCCCGGCATCCGCCTGACGCGCACCGGCGCAGTCTTCGACGCCCTCGCCGGCGTCGTCCTCGAGCAGAAGGTCACCGGCCTGCAGGCCTATGGCGCCTGGCGCTCCCTCGTCACGCGCTTCGGCGATCCCGCCCCCGGCCCCACCCCGCGCCCGATGGCCGTCGCCCCGGACGCCGCGGGCTGGCGGCGCATCCCGTCCTGGGCCTGGCATCGGGCGGGCGTGGAGCCGCCGCAGTCCCGCGCGGTCGTGCACGCGGCCGGGCGCGCCGCGGGGATCGAGCGCGCCGTGCACGCCGCCCCGGACGGCCCGGCCCGCGACCGGGCGCTCACGAGTCTTCCCGGAATCGGATTGTGGACCTCCGCGGAGACCCGGATCCGCGCCCTCGGCGATCCCGACGCGGTGAGCGTCGGCGACTATCACCTGCCGCACGAGGTCGGCTTCGCCCTCACCGGTCACCGCACCGACGACGCCGGGATGCTCGAGCTGCTCGCCCCCTGGGCGGGGCATCGGCAGCGCGTGGTGCGCCTGATCCGGATGAGCGGCGCTCTCGAGCCCCGGCGCGGACCGCGTCTGGCCCCGGAGGACCACCGGAAGCGGTGAGCCCGCCTCACCCGGTCGGAGTCGCGCGGCGGAGCACCGAGGCCCTCATTCCTCCGAGCGAGCCCTGCCGTCCAGCGAGCTCTGCCGTCTATCGAGCCCTGCCGTCCATCGAGCCCTCCCGTCCATCGGGCCCCGCCGTCTATGCTGTTGAGCATGTGCTCCTCCTCCGGCGTCCTCTTCGGCGCCGACTACGCGATCCGCGACCGCCGCGCCTGACGGCGCGTCGACGATCACGCCCGCGCGCCGTCACTCCGGACCATCGCACCCGGAGGACAGCGGCCCACTGCGACGCCTTGCGCTCGCAAGCCCTCTTCCGGGTGCTCCCCCCCATCCTCTGGAGCATCCATGCGCACCCGATCCGTCCACGGCGGCCGACACGAGCTCGGCCAGAACTTCCTCATCCACCGCCCCACCGTTCGCGTGATCGTCGACCTGGTCGCCGAGACCGAGGGACCGATCCTCGAGATCGGTCCCGGCGACGGCGCGCTGACCGACCCGCTCTCGCGCCTCGGGCGCGCGGTGCGGGCCGTCGAGATCGACGAGCACCGGGCCGCCGCGCTGCGCTCCCGTCTGCCCGGTGTCGACGTCCGCGCCGCCGACGCCCTGCGGACGCCGTTCGATCGACCGGTGATCGTCGGGAACCTTCCCTTCCACCTGACCACGCCGCTCCTGCGCCGGCTGCTCTCATCCGGGACCTGGCGGCACGCGGTCCTGCTCACCCAGTGGGAGGTCGCGCGCAAGCGCGCTGCCGTGGGCGGGACCACGATGATGACAGCTCAGACCTCGCCATGGTTCACGTTCGCGCTGCGCGGCAGGGTTCCGCGCAGCGCCTTCCGCCCTGCGCCCTCCGTCGACGGGGGCATCCTGGACATCCGCCGCCGGCCGGAGCCCCTGCTGCCGGCCTCGGAGCGCCGCCGCTACGAGGCTTTCGTGCACCATGCGTTCACGGATCCGGGAAGGGATCTGCGACGGGCGCTGAGGAACGGCCCCGCCGGCGATCGCGGACGCGTGGATCGTGCGCTCGCCGTCGCGGGCATCCCCCGCGACGCTCGCGCCAGGGATCTCGACGCCGCCCGGTGGGCATCGCTCTGGCGGGCGCTCGGGGCGAGCCGATGATCCGCTCAGTGCCAGACGGCGAGCGGGCCTTCGGGGCCGTCGATCACGGTGACGGGCGTCTCGAACACGTCGGTCAGCACATCGCCCCGCATGATGTCGGCCACCGGGCCGAACGCGACGACCTCGCCGTCCTTCATCGCGCAGATCCGGTCGGCGTACCGGGCGGCGAAGTTGATGTCGTGCAGCACCACGACGACGCTCTTGCCGAGTTCGTCCGAGATCCGCTGCAGGTGTCGCATCATGCGCACCGCGTGCTTCATGTCGAGGTTGTTGAGCGGTTCGTCCAGCAGCACGGTGCCGGTGTCCTGTGCGAGCACCATCGCGACGTAGGCGCGCTGGCGCTGTCCGCCGGAGAGCTCGTCGAGGTAGCGCTTCTCCAGCTCGCCCAGCTCGAGGAAGTCGATCGCACGGCTCACGGCCTCCTCGTCCGCGCGCGTGAGCCGGCCGCGCGAGTGCGGGAAACGGCCGAATCCGACGAGCTGGCGCACGGTCAGGCGCGTCACGAAGTGGTTCTCCTGGCGCAGGATCGACACGACCGTGGCGAGATCCTTCGACTTCGTGGTCCCGACGTCGAAGCCGGAGATCCGGATGGATCCCTGATCCATGTCGAGCAGCCGCCCGATCATGGTGAGCAGCGTCGACTTCCCGGCGCCGTTGGGGCCGATCAGGGCCGTCACGCCCCCGGCCGGGATCTCGAGGTCGACGGGCCCGATCGCCACCCCGGCGCTCTTCCCCGTCCGGTCCCCGTACCGCTTCCGCACCCCCGAGATCGAGATCCCCGTCCCGCCGGCATTCACGCCCCCGGTCGCCCCCTCCCCTTGACCGCGAGACTTCATCTGGGCGACGAGACTGCGCTCCTCAACCGCAGTCTCGTCGCGGAGTTGGAGTCTCGCGGATCTGTCGATGGCGCTCATAGGCGTCCCTTCCTGAGCAGGACGAGCAGGAAGACGGATCCGCCGACCAGCTCGATGATGATGGAGACGGCGCCCTGCGCCGAGAAGAGGTGCTTCATCACGAAGTACGCCCCGCCGAGCACCGCGATCGCCGTGAGCACGGCGACGGGCAGCACGAGCCGATGGTCGTGCGTGTCGGCCAGCTGATAGGCGAGGGTCGCGACGAGGAAACCGAGGAACGTCATCGGCCCGACCAGCGCGGTCGAGGTCGCCATGAGCACGGCCACGAGCAGCAGCACCCTCAGTTGCTCCCGCCGGTGGTCGACGCCGAGCGCGTTCGCCGCGTCGGGTCCGAGCGCCAGCACGTTCAGCCGGCGCGCGCGCAGAAGCAGGAGCGCCGATGCCACCAGGCACAGCGGGATCGCGAGCGGCAAGTAGGAGGCGTCGGCGTTCGCGACGCTGCCGAACAGGCGCGCGGCGAGCACATCGAACTCGCTCGGGGTGAGCAGCCGCTGCATGAAGGTGGACACCGCGCCGAGACCGCCGCCGATCACGATCCCGATCAGCAGCATCACGTGCATGCTGCCGCGTCGTCCGGACAGCAGCCAGCCGTAGAGCAGGACGGCGAAACCGGTCATCAGCACGATCTGCAGCGCGAACTGCGGCACGCCCTGCAGCGCGGTGACGCCGGCAGCCCCGAGCAGGAACACCGCCGTGGTCTGGATCGCCGTGTACAGGGACTCGAACCCCATGATCGACGGGGTCACGATGCGATTGTTCGCCGCGGTCTGGAAGGCGACGGTCGCGGTGGCCTGGGCGATCGCGACCACGAGGATCACCAGCACGCTCGTCACGCGCAGCTGCACGACCCGCCAGAAGCCGTCGGTGCCGAAAGGCACGGGGTTGCCGTGCACCAGCAGCCCGATCAGCGCTGCAGCGGCGAGCACGGTCAGCACGACGATCACCAGGACGTACCGCCGCCGCGCCCGCGCCGTCGGGAACGCGCCGGACGTGCGCTCCGCCGCCGGCGCCGCCGGCGTCGAGGGCGCCGCGCTCGGGCTCAGCACCTCAGCCACGGGAACGCTGCCTCAGGATCAGCACGATGAACACCGCGGCTCCGACGAGGCCGAGCACGAGCGACACCGGCACCTCGAACGGCATGATGATCGTGCGCCCGATGAGGTCGCACACCGTCACGAGGCCGACGCCGAGCAGGCACACCCACGGCAGGTTGCTGCGCAGGTCGTCGCCGCGGATCATCGACACCACGTTCGGCACGATGAGCCCGACGAACGGCAGGTTCCCGACGACCACGGTGACGACGCCCGTGGTCGCGGCGATGAGCACGGTTCCGAGCAGGACGACCCTGCCGTGGTTCAGGCCGGCGTTCGTGGCGATCTCCTCGCCGAGCCCCGCGATCGTGAACCGGTCCGCCACGATGAAGACGATCACCCCGACGATCGCGACGATCCAGAGCAGCTCGTACTGCCCGCGCAGCACCGAGGTGAAGCTCCCGGCGAACCACACGCCGAGCGTCTGCAGCGTGTTGGTCGCGAGGGCGAGGTAGGTCGAGACGGATCCGACCACCGCCCCCAGCATGATCCCCACGATCGGCACGATGAGCGAGGAGCGCAGCGACACCCGCCGCAGGAACGCGAAGAACACCAGCGTGCCGGCGAAGGCGCAGAGCACCGCCCCGAGCATCCGCAGCGGGATGCTCGGGTGCGGCACGAGCACCGAGACGGCCAGCAGTCCCAGCCCCGCCCACTCGGTCGTGCCGGTGGTGGTCGGCTCGACGAAACGGTTCTGCGTCAGCATCTGCATGACGAGACCGGCCATCGCCATCGAGGCGCCCGCGAGCACGAGCGCGGTCGTGCGCGGGATGCGCGTGATCGCGAACATCTCCGCGCCATCGGCGGATCCGGTCACGTCGTAGACGCCGACGAACAGCGACAGCACGAGGAGGCCGGCGACGATGAGGATGCCGACGAGCAGCGCGGGATCGAAGAGGCGCGCCCTGCCCCGGGCGGCAGCGGAGGCGCTGCCCGGGGCGGGGCGGGTGAGCGGGGTGGTCATGACCTGAGGCGCCGGGGCGTCCGTCAGCTCTTCTTCGCGCTCTTCTCGAGGGCGTCGGCGAAGGAGTTCAGGAACGTCGTGTACGTCTGGATGCCCTCGTTGAGGTAGGTGTCGGTGGGCATGTAGACGACGTGCTTCTGCTGGATCGCGGAGACGGAGGCCAGCGCCTGGTTCTTCTCCAGGATGTCCGCGGCCTGCACGTAGGAGGGGTCGTCCTTCGCGAACACCGCGTCGCGGTCCATCACGAGGATCCAGGACGGGTTCGACGCGGCGATCGCCTCGACCGAGATGTCGTCGCCCTTGTGGTTGTCGTCGGCGCCCTCGACGGACAGCGCCGGCGTGAGGCCGAGGATGTCGAACACCGGGCCGAGCGTGCGACCGACCTTCGGCGCGAGGTAGCCGATCTTGCCGCCGGACGTGGTGACGGCCATCACGCCGGATCCGTCGTAGGCCTTCTTCGCGCGGTCCACCGCCTTGTCGAAGTCGTCGACGAGCTTCTTCGCCTCCTTCTGCTTGCCGAAGACCTCGCCGAGCACGGTGACCTGGCGCTTCAGCTCGGCGTCGAAGGGCTGCCCGTCGCGCGGGTCGAGCTCGAGGATCGTCGCATCGGGGACGAGAGCGGCGAGCTTGTCGTGGTGCTGGGTGAAGCGCTGCCCGTTGACGATGACGTCGGGCGCCACGGCGACGACCGCCTCGAGGTCGGGCTCCATGTGGGTGCCGAGGTCGACGATGCTCTTGTCCTTGACGTAGGAGACGGTCTCCGGCATGAGCGAGACGGCGGCGGCCTTGACCGGGATGCCCCAGTCGGCGAGCGTCTGGAAGGTGCGGTTGTCGGTCGCGACGACCGAGGCCGGAGGCGTGGAGATCGTGTGCTCGCCGTTGTTGTCCTCGACGGTCACGGTGCTGGCCTTCGCGCTCTCCGTGGGGGCTGCGGCGGGGCCGGAGGCGCAGCCGGCGAGGGCGACGACGGCGGCGAGGCCGAGCGCGGTGGCGGTGAGGATCCGAGGCACGGACATGGAGATGCTCCTGTTCTGCGGGATGTGCTGTGTGAATGACCCGATCGGAAAGGTTAGGTTTACCTAACTTCAACCTGGCGTCTCACACAGGTTAGCCTTACCTTATGAACAACGCGAAATCCGGCTTCACCCTGGCGCGACGCCCGCTCGAGCTGCGCTTCCGCACGCTGACCCTCGCCGCGCGCGAGTGGATCGCGCCCGATTTCGTGCGGGTGCGCCTCGCCGGATCCGACCTCGCCGGTTTCGATTCCCTGGGTGCGGACGACCACATGCGGCTCTTCTTCGTGGATGAGCCGACCGACTCGGTCGAGGAGCTGCGCGCCGCGCCGAGCCGCGAATACACTCCCCTCGCGTGGGGCGAGGACTGGCTCGACGTGGAGTTCGCCGTGCACGGGGACGAGGGCGTCGCCGCCCGCTGGGCCGCGACCGCACCGCTCGGATCCGTCGTCGGCGTCGGGGGCCCGCGCGGCTCCCTCGTGCTGGAGGGTGAGCCGGACGGCTGGCTCCTCGCCGGCGACGAGACCGCGATCCCGGCGATCCGCCGCTTCGCCGCCCGCATCCCCGTCGGCATCCCCGCCCGCATCGCGATCGAGGTGCGCGGGTCGGAGCACGAGCTGGCTCTCGATGCCCCCGTGCCGGTCGAGTGGATCCATCGCGGCGATGCTCTGGCCGGATCCGCTCTCGCCGAGTTCCTGGGTGCGCTCGGGGAAGCGGATCGACCGGGCGAGGCGCCTTTCGTCTTCATCGCGGCCGAGTCGTCGATCGTGAAGCCGGGCCGCGCGGTGCTCGAGCGCTGGGGCGTCGACACGGCGCAGGCCGTCGTGAAGGGCTACTGGAAGCGCGGCGAGGCCGAGTACCACGCGCCGCACTGACAAGGGGCGGCACGCCCCGGGGGTGAGTCCTGCTCCGGCTCAGCCCTCGTCCACGACGGCGGCGACGGCCTCGATCTCGACCAGCTGGTGGTCGTAACCGAGCACCGTGACGCCCATCAGCGTGCTCGGCACGTCGTGCTCTCCGAACGCGTCGCGCACGACGGCCCACGCGGCGCCCAGGTCCGGCTGACGGTCGGATGCGACGAGCACCCTGGTGCTGATCACGTCGGTCAACGCCGCTCCGGCCGCGGCGAGCGCCGTCTCGAGGTTCTCGATGCAGGCTGCGGCTTGGCCCGCGTAGTCGCCGACCGCGACCGTGGAGCCGTCGGGGTCCAGCGGGCAGGCGCCGGCGAGGAAGATCAGCCGCGCATCCTTCGGCGCCGTGGCCGCATAGGCGTACTGCGCGAGGTCGGAGAGCTGCGCGGAGCGGATGAGGGTCACGGCCGTCATGCCCCCAGTCTGTCGCACTGCCGTCGGGTCGTCGGGCGGGGCCTTCTCGACGGATCGATCCGCACATCCACGCGGCGGGATCCGTTCTTCACAGATCACGTGATCGGCGACCACCGCGCCCGGCGCCTCTGGCATGCTCGGACGAACGATGCGACGATGAGGACGTGGGATTCATGAACGACGCGCAGATCTGGACGATGATCGGGGCGTTCACCGCGCTCATGCTCGGGATGATGACCATCGTCTCCACGCTCTTCATCCGCGTCCTGCGCGCGGAGATCGGCGGGCTCCGATCCGAGGTGAACGGCCGCCTGGGAGAGATGAATGGCCGCCTGGACACCATGAACACTCGTATGGACGGCCTCGACCGGGATGTGCAGGCGCTCGTCAAGCGCACCTTCGGCCTCGACCGCGACTGAGCGACCGGGACTGAGCGACCGGGACCGATCGACCGCGACTGATCGCGCCCCGCTGTCGGGCAGACTGGCTCCATGCCCCTTTTCGATCACCTCGGCCTCACGGTCGAAGACCTCGACCGTGCCTTCGCCCAGTGGAACCCGGTGCTTACGGCCCTGGGCTGCACGCCCGAGGACGGCGAGATGGAGGGCGGGATCGCGTGGTGGCGCGAGGATGACACCGAGCTGATCCTCTACCGCGCGCCGGAGCCGGGCGGCGAACCGCACCGGTACGGGCGGATCGGGTGGCAGCATCTCGCCTTCGCCGTGGGCTCGCGCACCGAGGTGGAGCGCCTGCACGCCATCGCGGTCGACGCCGGCTGGACGACGGTGCGGGATCCGAAGGTCTTCACGCGCTTCTCCGATCGCTACTACGCCTCGTTCGTCGAGGACGACAACGGCATCCGGATCGAGTTCGTGCACAACCCTCCGCGCGACTCCATCGAGGGCTGACCCGGCCCGACGCCTGGCCTCGCGCTTCGCCGAGCGCACGGCATCGCGACGAGCGCACCGGATCCGTGCGCGCACAGCCCGTGCGCTCGGCAAGATCCCGTGCGCTCGGCAACATCCGGCGCACTCGGCGAGAACTCGCGACAGCGCCTCGCGACCGCACCACGACCGCAGCTCGCGCTTTGTCCCCGGCATCCGCGATGCTGGGGACATGGCCACTCTCGATCACCTCGGCATCAGCGTCGACCACGTGCCCGGCGCCTCGGCGCAGTTCGATCCCGTGCTGAGCGCGCTCGGCTACGTCCGCAGGCACGATGCCCCCGATCTCGCGTACTGGCGGCAGGACGGCCTGCCCGAGATCCTGCTCTACCCCGCGCGCGACAATGCGGACGGACCGCACGAGCACGGCCGGGTCGGCTGGCAGCATCTGGCCTTCGCCGTCGATTCGCGCGCCGAGGTCGACCGCGTGCACGACATCGCGCTCGATGCGGGCTGGACGGCCGTGCGCCCGCCGAAGGAGTACCCGCGCTTCAGCGATCGCTACTACGCCTCGTTCGTCGAGGACGACAATGGCATCAGGGTCGAGATCGTGCACAACCCGCCGCGATCGTTCCCGGGCTGATCCGCGACACACCGTTGCCGATGTCGGAGGCCGAATACAGACTGATCCTGCGCACATCCCGCGCCTTCATCCTGAGCTCCGACGGAGGACGTCCATGACCACTCTCAACCCGTACATCTCCTTCCGCGACAACGCCCGCGAAGCCATGGAGTTCTACCAGCAGGCGCTCGGCGGCGACCTGCAGGTCATGACCTTCGGCGACATGCCGGGCATGGTCGAGGACGAGGCGGAGCAGCGCCTCGTCATGCACTCGATGCTCCGTACCCCCGACGGCCTCGTGCTGATGGGATCCGACACCCCGGCCCACATGGAGTACCAGGCGCCTCAGGGGGTCTCGGTCTCCCTGAGTGGCAGCGACGAGGACGCCCTCCGTGCGATCTGGGCCAAGCTCGCCGACGGCGGGACGGTCACGATGCCGTTCGAGCAGGCACCTTGGGGCGACCTGTTCGGCATGTTCATCGACCGCTTCGGCGTCTCTTGGATGTTCTCCGGCGGCGACGAGCAGGGCTGATCCTCCGGCGCTCTCCTCACTCGGGCTCGGCGGCAGCCCACTCGACACCGTCGAGCCCGAGCTCTCCGGTCATGTCCCGCAGGAACCGGATGACGACCTCGCGCTCCTGCTCGCTCAGGCGCGCAGCGGAGTGGAACCGGCGTGCCTGCTGACGTCCCACGGTCTCCATCGCGGCCCGCTGCGTCTCCGGCGTGATCGTGATCGCGAGCGCCCGCCGGTCCGAAGGATGCGCGGCGCGCGTCACATGTCCCCCGCGCTCCAGCCGGTCGAGCAGCTTGGTGGTCGACGCGGTCGAGATGCCGAGGTGCTGCGCGATCCCGCCCGGCGTCGCGACGGCCCCGCGGTTCGCGCACACGATGAGGTAGTGCAGCGCGCGCATGTCGGTCTCGTTGAGCCTCATGTACCGGCGGGACGCCTCGGCGAGGCGCTGCTCGGCGTCGCGCAATTCGCCGAGCGAGGCCATCAGCTCGCCGATCTGCCGGATCGCGCCCGCATCGACGCCAGCACGATCGAGCAGCACGCCATCCGGGTCGATCGCCTCGATGTCGTAGACGGCGCCCGCTTCGACGCCGTCCCGCGTCGGCGCCCCCGCTCGCGCCCCGAGCTC
>JAITLM010000091.1 GCA_031277885.1 Microbacterium sp. | reverse complement strand
GCACGTTCTGCAGCGTGCTCTTGGAGATCTCGCTGCCCATGGTCGACGCGGCGGTCGCGGCGATCTGGTTCGCGATCAGGCCGTCCGCGGCGCGCGCCTGCGGGGCCGTCGTGACCGAGATCGTCGCCTTCTCGGCGGACTTCGCCGGATCCTGCACGGCGCTGCCGCCCGAGACCGCGGCCGCGGAGAACTCCTTCGGAATCCGCACGACGGCCTGATAGGTGCCGTCCTTGAGGCCCGCTGCGGCGTCCTTCTCGTTCGAGATCACCCAGGTGAGGTTCTCGTCCTTCTTCCCGGTGCCGTCGACGAGTCCCGCCGAGAGCTGGCGTCCGAGCGGGGCGAGCTGGCCGTTCACCGTGACGGGCTCGTCATCGTTCACGATCGCGGCGGTCATGGTGTCGAGGCGCTGCGTGGGATCCTGCAGGGCCGCGACGAGCACGCCGCCGAGGACGGCGGGCAGCAGCAGCACGCCGATGAGCGTGAGAGCGGTGATCGGCTTGTGCGAACGGGCGCGTTCGATCAGCGCGGACAGGCGGTTGGTCATGCGGTCACCTCGTCGAGGTCGGTGGTGGGCGCGTCGGCGCCGGCGGGCGGTTCGGGGGCGACCGGCGGGTGGTCGAGATCCCTCGTCTGCGGATCCGCCCACCCGGCCTCCGTCAGCATCCGCGAGGCGGCGGAGGCGTCGGCGGCCGTGGCGAGCACGGCGAGCGGCCCGCGGCGGGCCGCATCGCGCAGCATGGCGACGCTCTGCTCGCTCTGGGCCAGGGTGAGGCGGTCTGCGCCGTCGATCACCACGAGCGTGGTGCGGCCGCGCAGGGCGTCGCGCAGTTCGCGGAGCGGATCCGTCCCGCCGTCCACGATCACGCAGCCGACGTGCGCGCGCACCCAGGCGGCGCGCCCCGGCAGCAGGTGCCCCGCCACGCGCAGGCGGCCTTCGGCGGGCACGCGCGCGGTGAGGGCGAGCGCGGCGGCGCGGCGCACGGCCTCGTCGCCGCCGGTGAGCACGAGGGCGGATCCGGCGGGCACGCGCAGATCGAGCCCGTCGATCGCGCCGGCGACGGTCACGCCGTCCGTGGCGATCACCGAGTCGTCACCCGGCCAGTCGGCCAGGTGACGCTCGCGCTCCACGGCCTCGCCCTCGATGTCGACGCTCGGCAGGATCCTCTCGAGCCAGGCGGGGATCTCCCAGGCGCGCTCGCCGAGGATCGCCATGAGCGCGGGGATCAGGGTCATCCGCACGAGGAAGGCGTCGATCGCGATGCCCGCGGCGAGGCCCAGGGCGATCGGCTTGAGGGAGGAGTCGCCCTCGGGTACGAAGGCCACGAACACGGCGAACATGATGAGCCCCGCGGCCGTGACGACCTTGGCGGATCCGGTGAAGCCGCCGCGCACGGCACGCAGCGCGGCGGCCCGGCGCTCCGCGCGGTCGGCGCTGCGGGATCCCGCGTCGTGCACGTAGTCCTCCCGCATCCGGGAGACCAGGAACACCTGGTAGTCCATGGCCAGGCCGAAGAGCACGCCCATCAGGATGATCGGCATGAAGCTGATGATCGGCCCGACCCGGGCGACGTGCAGGGCGTCGGCGAACCAGCCCCACTCGAAGACCGCGGAGACCACGCCGAACGCGGCCACGATCGAGAGCAGGTAGCCGAGCGCCGCGGTGACGGGCACCCAGATCGAGCGGAACACGATCGTCAGCAGCACGAGCGAGAGGCCGATCACGAAGATGCCGAACGGCAACAGTGCCGCGCCGAGCTGATCCGAGATGTCGATCGCGACGGCCGTGAATCCGGTCACCTTCACGTCGATCCCGAACTTCTTGAGCCACTCGTCGTGGTGCGAGCGCAGCTCGCGCACGAGGTCGGCGGTCGCGGGGGCGTCCGGCGCGGTCGTGGGGATGACCTGGACGATGCCGGTGTCGGCGGTCTGGTTCGGGGTGGCGAGCGCGATCTCGGCGACACCGGGGAGCTTGCCGACCGCGTCGCCCAGATCCTTCATGAGACCGACCGGATCCGTCGAGGTCACGATCGTGCCGGTGAGGATGAGCGGGCCGTTGAAGCCGGGGCCGAAGTGCTCCGCGGTGAGGTCGTAGTTCTCCCGCGCCTCGGATCCCTGCGGCTGCACGCCCGAGTTGGGCAGCGCGAGCGCGAGGTTCGCCGCCGGCACCGCCACGATACCGAGGCCGAGGACGATCGCGACCGCGACGAGGATCGGATGCCGGGTGACGCCGCCCACCCAGCGCTGCGAGAACGGGCGGCGCGGGGCGGCCTCGGCCTTGCCCTTCCTGGCGCGGCGGGGCGCCGCGGGGCGGCCGGCCACGCGGCCCTTGAGGAAGCCAAGGATGGCCGGCGTCAGCGTCACGGCGATCAGCACGGCGATCATGACGGCGACCGCCGCAGCGATCCCCATCGTGGTGAGGAACGGAATACCGGCGAAGCCGAGCCCGATGAGCGCGATCAGCACCGTGATGCCGGCGAAGACCACCGCGGATCCGGCCGTGCCGGTCGCGCGGGATGCGGATTCCTCCGGATCCACCCCCGCCCGCACCTGATCCTGATGTCGCGCGACGATGAACAGCGCGTAGTCGATGCCGACCGCGAGTCCGAGCATGAGCGCGAGCAGGGGAGTGGTCGAGGAGACCGAGGCGAAGGCGGTGGCGGCGAAGATCGCGGCCATCGACACCCCCACACCGAGCACGGCGGTGAGCAGCGGCATGCCCGCCACGACGAACGAGCGGAACGTCACGATCAGCACGAGCAGCGCGATCACCAGGCCGATCCCCTCGGTGATCGAGATCGCCGGGATCGACATCGAGAAGAGGTCGCCGCCGATGACCGCGCGGGAGCCCTGCGGCAGCTCCTTCTGGAGGTCGCTCACCGCGGTGCGCAGGGTGTCCTTGGTGGCGGCCGAGACGTCCGAGGCCTGGCCGTCGAACTGCAGCCGCACGATCGCCGCGGAGTGATCGTCGGAGACCATGCCCGTCACGTGCTCGTCGTACGGGCTCGTGGCGGCGAGGACTCCATCGATCTTCCCGAGGTCCGTCACGGTTCGCTCGATCGGCGTCTTGTAGTCGGCAGCGGTCACGCTGTCACCGTCGGCCGCGACGACGATGAACTGCGCGCTCGTGCCGCTCACCTGGGGGAAGGTGCGCTCGAGCTGCTCCAGGCCCGCCTGCGATTCCGTGCCCGGGATCGAGAACGTGTTGTCCGTGCCCTTGCCGAGGGCGAGCGCCGCGCCGCCGGCGATGCCGAGCACGAGCAGCCAGGCGACGAGCACCCGCCACGGGTGCCGGAACGACCAGCGGCCGAGCGAGGAGAGGAGTGTCGACACGGGTTTCCTCCGGAGGGAGTTCGGGCGGGTTCGATACACTGGTGTATTCGATACGTCTCTGTATCGTAGAACGACGGCGCCGGGATAGTCTGTGCGCGGGATGTGAATCGCGGGCCCGGGCCCGCAGGAGGTGCGGATGACCGGCAGTGCGACCAGGAGCCGGGAGAACACGCGCGCGCGGCTGCTCGAGGCGGCGGCGCTGGTGTTCGCCGAGGAAGGTCTCGACGGCGCGACCGTCGAGGCCGTGTGCGAGCGCGCGGGCTTCACGCGCGGCGCGTTCTATTCGAACTTCGAGTCGAAGGACGAGCTGTTCCTCGAACTCGCCGGCACGGTCTCCGCCGAGAGGCTGACGGCCGTGCGCGCGAGGGTGACCGAGCTCAACGAATCCGGCGCGCTCGCCCAGGACTGCGATGCGACCACGCTCGTGCAGCAGGTCATGGACACCGGCAGCGACGACCGTCTCGGCGTCATGCTGCTCAGCGAGATCCGGCTGCGCGCTCTGCGGGACCACGCCTGGGGCACGGCGTATCTCAAGCAGGAGCAGGAGATGGTCGCCGGCATCGCCCGCATCATCGACGACATCGCCGCGACCGGCACGATCTCGCTGCGGGTCGACTCCGAGGTCGCCGCCCGCATGCTGCTCATCATCTGGGAGGGCACGACCGTGCG
Source organism: Microbacterium sp. (assembly GCA_031277885.1). Taxonomy (GTDB): domain Bacteria; phylum Actinomycetota; class Actinomycetes; order Actinomycetales; family Microbacteriaceae; genus Microbacterium. The sequence continues at coordinate 1,930 of JAITLM010000091.1, read as the reverse complement.
CGGCGCCATGGCCGGCAAGGACGACGCCCAGCTCCGCCGCACCGGCAGCGTCGAGCTCGGCCGGCTGGTGTCCCTGCTGCTGGGGTAAGGGGTCGGGGTCGGGCTTGTTCGCGCGTGTTGGGGGTTGGCTCGTGCCTGCGGTCCTGAGTGCGTTTTGGGGCGTCCCTTGACGTTTTGGGGCGCGTGACGTCCCAGGATCCTGGCGGGGTGCGCCCCAAACGCGCGTGGTGCGCCCCGAAACTGCGACGCCGGAGTGTGCTCGACCCCGGGGATGTCCCCGTGCCGGGGATGTTCGTTTCGGGGCGCGTGCTGCCGTTTGGGGCGCGTGTTGCCGTTTCGGGGCGCGTGACGTCCCGGGATCCTGGCGGGGTGCGCCCCAACTCGGCGGGGCGCGCCCCAAACGGGCCGGGTGCGCCCCGAATCGTGCGGCCTCGTGCAGGGTGGCGCGGGGTGAGTGGTGACGTGATCTCGGGTTCGGGGCGCGATCTCTCGTTTTGGGGCGCGTGAGGGCACGGGATCCTGGCGTGGTGCGCCCCGAAACGGCCGGGTGCGCCCCGAAACGGAGCACGCGCCGGGCGACACCGGCCGGGTGCGCCCCGAAACGGACCGGGCTCCGAACGGCCGGCGCGGGCGGGGCCGGGCCGGGTCGAACGTCAGCGATCCGCGGCCAGCAGCCCGTGGCAGCGGGTGAGGCGGGCGAGCCACCAGTCCCGGCGGTCGGCGGGGGCTTCGAGGCGGGCGAGCGCGGCCGGATCCGGGATGACCCGAGCGGCGGACACGACGCCGCCGTGCGGGCGGGCGTCGGCGACGTCGTCGGCGAACAGCGAGGCCGTGCCGAGGCCGCAGTCGTGGTCGAGCACGGGCAGGGCCGCGGCGAGAGCGGCGCCGAGCGAGAGGCCGACCGCGGTGTCGAGGGCGCTCGAGACGGCCACGGGCAGCCCCGCCTCCGCGACGATCCGCAGTGCACGCTCGATGCCGCCGAGCGGCTGCGCCTTGATGACGAGCAGATCTGCGGCGCCCGCGCGAGCGACGGCGAGCGGATCCGTCGCCTTGCGGACGCTCTCGTCCGCCGCGATCGGGATGTCGAGGTAGCGGATCCGCTCGCGCAGCTCGACGAGCTCGTCGACGGTCGCACAGGGCTGCTCCGCGTACTCGAGGTCGAAGGGTGCGAGGGCGTGGATCGCGCGCTCGGCCTCGTCGACGTTCCAGCCGGCGTTCGCATCGATGCGGATCCGGCCCTCCGGTCCTATCTCCGCACGCACGGCGCGAACGCGGGCGACATCGTCGGCGAGGCTCTGGCCGGCCTCGGCGACCTTGACCTTCGCCGTGCGGCAGCCGTCGAAACGCGCGAGCACGCCCGGCACCCGTTCCGCAGGCACGGCGGGGATCGTCGCATTCACGCGGATCCCCTCGCGCACGGCCACGGGGCGGGGAAGCCAGGCGTCCGCGATCGCGGCGGACAGCCAGGTCGACGCCTCCGCATCGTCGTACTCGGTGAACGGCGAGAACTCGGCCCAGCCCTCCGGCCCCTCGAACAGCAGGGCCTCGCGGACGTCGACCCCGCGGAACCGCGTATGCATCGGGAGCGCGACCACCCGCGCGGTGTCGAGGATCTCGGAGAGCGCGGGGGCGTCGGTCATGCCCCCCATCATGCACCCGCGGATCCGCTCCACCACGCGAGTTCGCACGTGTCCTCGGGAGGCGCGCACGGGCGTGTGACGATCTGCACAGGTCGCGACGTTCCGCACACCGAATCCCCGGAGCCGTGGGCGGAACGTCGCAGCGGGTGCAGGTCGTCCCGACACACGGCGGTGCGGGCCGGGCTCAGCCGACCCGCTTCTGCAGCTCGGCCATCCGGGCGGTCATGGTGAAGCCCAGCCGGGTGTTGACCGCGAGCATGTGCTCGTTCGATTCGGCGTTGAAGGTGTAG
>JAITLM010000090.1 GCA_031277885.1 Microbacterium sp. | reverse complement strand
TTCGCCACGGTGAACGCGGTGAGCACGATCGAGAGCGCGCCCGCGTCGTTGTCGATGCTCAGCACCGCGAACGCCAGAGCGATCGACGACATCGAGCCCGTGACGAGCGTGAGGGTGCGTGCCAGGAAGAACCAGCGGAACCCGCGGTCCTGCAGCGCGGCGAGGGCCTTCTTCACCTGCCCCATCCTGGCAGGTCAGCCCGGTCCGGTCGGGTCCTGCTCCGGTTCCGAAGCGCCCAGATGGCTCCATATTCGGCGCGGATACGGCCATTTGCGCACTTTGTTTCCGCGGCCGGGCCCAGCGGGTCCGTGCCCCGCCGCGGGGGTCAGTAGCTGGCGTCGGGTCCGGAGGCCGGGGCGGGGAGGAAGCGGGTCGCGAGCGCTTCGGACGCGCGGGCGAGGAGGGCCACGTCGGCCCCGACCGCGACGAACGAGGCTCCCGCGGCGATGTACGCGTCGGCGGCGACCGGGTCGAACGCGTTCACGCCGACCGGCTTCCCCGCGGCGGCCACCGCGACGAACACCTGCTCGACCGCGGAGACGACGTCGGGGTGCGTCTGCTGTCCGAGCAGCCCCATCGACGCCGACAGGTCGGAGGGGCCGACGAACACGGCGTCCACGCCGTCGACGGCGGCGATCTCGGCCGCCGCCGCCACGCCCGCCGAGGTCTCGATCTGCACGGTCAGGGACACGTGCTGTGCGGCCTCGACGAGGTAGCCCTCCACACGGTTCCAGCGGGCGCTGCGGGCCAGGGCGGATCCGACCCCGCGGACGCCCGCTGGGGGATACCGGGTCGCGGCCACCGCGGCGCGCGCCTCGTCCGCCGACGAGATCATCGGCACGATGAGGTTCTGGGCGCCGAGGTCGAGCACCTGCTTGATGGTCACCGGATCGTTCCAGGGCACGCGCACGAGCGGCGTGATCGGGTAGGCGGCGACGGCCTGCAGCTGCACCTGGAGCGAATCCAGCGTGTTGGCGGAGTGCTCGCCGTCGATGAGCAGCCAGTCCAGGCCGCTCCCGGCCGCGATCTCGGTCACGAGCGGGCTGCCCGTGCACGACCACATGCCGATCAGGGCGCGCTCGGCACCGGCCAGGTGCTCGCGGAAGGTCGGATTCAGACGAAGCGGCATTCGATCGTTCCCATCGGTCCGTAGTCGCACAGCACCTCGTCGCCGCGCGCCACCCACATCGGGCGCGTGAATGATCCTGCCAGGATGGTCTCGCCCGCCTCGAGACGCGCGCCGTGCTGATGGAACTTGTTCGCGAGCCACGCGACGCCCGTGGCCGGGTGACCGAGCACCCCGGCGGCGACCCCGGTCTCCTCGATCTCGCCGTTGCGCGACAGCACACCGGGCACCCACCGCAGGTCGATCTCGTCGGGGCGCTTGTGCACGGTGCCGAGCACCATGGCGCCGTAGGCGGCGTTGTCGCTGATCGTGTCGACGATCGTGCGGCCCTCGAGCTCGATGTGCGAGTTCAGCACCTCGAGCGCGGGCACGGCGTAGTCGATCGCGGCGAGCGCGTCCTCGAGCGTGCAGTCGGGTCCGGAGAGCGGCTCCTTCAGCACGAAGGCGAGCTCGACCTCGATGCGCACGTTCGAGAAGTGATCGACCGGGATCTCGGATCCGGAGGGGTACACGGTGTCGTCGAACATCACGCCGTAGTCGGGCTCCGTGATGCCGGTCGCCTGCTGCATGGCCTTCGAGGTCAGTCCGATCTTGCGCCCCACGAGCCTCCGCCCCGCGGCCACCTGCGCGTCGCGCCAGACGCCCTGGATCGCGTAGGAGTCCTCGACGGTCGCCTCGGGGTGGCGCGCCGTGATGCGCGGGATCACGCCGTGCGTGCGGTCGGCCTCGGCCAGCTCGGCGGCGAGCGCGGTGATGGTGGATTCGGGGAGCATCAGATCCTCTTTCCCTCTCGATCTTCTTCGTTGTACACGCTCGGCCATCCCTCTGCAGGTGCGGTGAGGCGGAGGGCGCAGGGGCTTCCTGTCAGAACGCATCGGGGCGCAGGGGCCCGTCAAGCGTCCTGACAGGAAGCCCCGGAGCCCGGAGCCGGCTCCAGGAGAACGTCAGAGCTGGTGGCCGAGCTTGTACTCGCCCTGCTTCCACTCCGGCATGGCCTCCTCGTCGGCGGGCCGGGTGTAGCTGAACCCGTCGGCGCCGATCGTGACGGCCATCTCGCTCGAATCGGTGCGGGCGACGACCGGCTGCGGGTTGCCGTCCAGGTCGAGCACGAGCGACGCGTCGGTGTACCAGGACGGCACGACGGGGTTGCCCCACCAGTCGCGGCGCTGGTTGTCGTGCACGTCCCAGGTGATCACCGGGTTGTCCGGGTCGCCCGTGTAGTAGTCCTGCGTGTAGACCTCGACGCGATGGCCGTCGGGGTCGCGCAGGTACAGGTAGAACGCGTTGCTCACGCCGTGGCGGCCGGGGCCGCGCTCGATCGCGTCGGAGCGGCGGAGGGCGCCGAGCTTGTCGCAGATCGCGAGGATGTTGTGCTTCTCGTGCGTCGCGAAGCACACGTGGTGCATGCGCGGGCCGTCGCCGCCGGTCATGGCGGTGTCGTGCACGGTGGGCTTGCGGCGCATCCACGCGGCGTAGACCGTGCCCTCGTCGTCCTGGATGTCCTCCGTGACGCGGAAGCCGAGGTCCTGCATGTACTTCACGGCGCGCGGCACGTCAGGCGTGACCTGGTTGAAGTGGTCGAGGCGCACGAGCTCGCCGGGGATGTGCAGGTCGTAGCGCCAGCTCATCCGCTCGACGTGGTCGGTCTGGTAGAAGAACTCGTACGGGAAGCCGAGCGGATCCACGACGCGCACCGAGTCGCCGATGCCCTTCACGAACCCGTTCGGGTTGCGGCGCACATCGCAGCCGAGCTCGGTGTAGAACGCGACGGCGAGGTCGAGGTCCTCTGGCGTGCGCACGCGGTACGAGAACGCGGCGACCGCCGCGACCGGGCCCTTGCGCAGCACGAGGTTGTGGTGGATGAACTCCTCCGTGGAGCGGAGGTAGATCGCCTCGTCGTCCTCCTCGGTCACGTACAGGCCGAGCACGTCGACGTAGAACACCCGCGAGGCGGCGAGGTCGGTGACGACGAGCTCCATGTACGCGCAGCGGAGCACGTCCGGCGGCGGGGAGGAGGGGGTGGCGACCGGGTTATCGGTCGTGATGGGCGCCTCCTGGCTGGTGAAGAAGCCGGAGGAGGTGAGCGTCATGTCTGCACGATTGGTCATGTCAGCGTCCTTGCGTGATGATTTCGGGATCCGGTCAGCGGGGATCCGGGTCGTCGAGGTCCTGCTCGGCCGGCGGTGCCTGCTTGCCGAACACGGGGTTGTGCGGGGCGCCGAGCGTGATGTGCACGCTCTGCTGGTCGGTGTAGAAGTCGATCGAGCGGTAGCCGCCCTCGTGACCGAGTCCGGAGGCCTTCACGCCGCCGAACGGGGTGCGGAGGTCGCGCACGTTGTTCGAGTTCAGCCACACCATGCCGGCCTCGACCGCGCCCGCGAAGTTGTGCGCGCGCTTGAGGTCGTTCGTCCAGATGTACGCGGCGAGGCCGTAGCGCGTGTTGTTCGCGAGGGCGAGCGCCTCCTCGTCGGTGTCGAAGGGGGTGATCGCGACGACGGGGCCGAAGATCTCCTCCTGGAAGATCCGGGCGTCCGGGGCGACGTCGGCGAACACGGTCGGGGCGACGTAGTTGCCCGTCGGGAAGCCCTCAGGGCGTCCGCCGCCGGCGACGAGGCGGCCCTCGCCCTTGCCGATCTCGACGTAGCTCATGACCTTCTCGTAGTGCTCCGGGTGCACGAGCGCGCCGACCTCGGTCGTGTGGTCGTGCGGCAGGCCGACCTTGACGCGCTTGGCCTGCTCCGCGTAGCGCTCGACGAACTCGTCGTACACGTCGCGCTGCACCAGGATGCGGGATCCGGCCGTGCACCGCTCGCCGTTCAGCGAGAACACGCCGAAGATGCAGGCGTCGATCGCGGTGTCGAGGTCGGCGTCGGCGAACACGACGGCGGGGCTCTTGCCGCCGAGCTCCATGGACAGGCCCTTCAGGAACGGCGCGGCGTTGCCGAAGATGATCTGGCCGGTGCG
>JAITLM010000061.1 GCA_031277885.1 Microbacterium sp. | reverse complement strand
GCGGACTCGCGCGTCTGCGCCTACGACCGGCCCGGAACGACGAGGGAGGATGGCGCACCCTCCCCCACGACCCCTGTGTCGCAGCCGACGACCGCTCTGGACGGCGCGCGGGACCTGCGAGCGCTGCTCGACGCGTCGGGCGAGCGCGGATCCGTGGTCCTGGTCGGCGCGTCCTGGGGCGGCATGATCGCCCAGCTGTATGCGCGCACCTACCCTCGGCAGGTCGCCGGACTGGTCCTCGTGGACTCCGCATCGACCTGGCTCGCACAGACTCTCAGCCCTGATCAGTGGCGGGCGTGGATGGCTGTCATCGCCGCGGCGCCCGGCGACAGTGCCGCCGAAAGACCCGCCTACGATCCGACGCTCCAGGAGTTCGCCGCGGCCGCGGCCGCACCCGAGCTGCCGGCGGCGGTGCTCTCCTCGGACCGGCCGTGGGATCTCGGCGTGACGCCGGACGCGTCGACCTGGCCCGCATGGCTCGCGGCGCAGTATGATCTCGCGCGCGCGCGGAATGCCACGCACGTCAGCGCGACGCACAGCGGGCACGGAATCCAGGTGGAACAGCCTGCCCTCGTCGCGTCGGCGACCCGCGGTGTGCTCGCGCGGGCACGGGAGAAGTGACGTGTGGTCCGGTCAGCGGCGGGGCGTCCACCCGGACGGCAGAGGCCCGGCGAGAAGCGCGCGCTCCTCATCGGCGGCGAGGGACCACCCCTGAGCCGCATCGACGCGATCGAAACCGCCGCGTGCGACGCGGAAACCGAGATCGTCCTGCGTCGTGCGCGGGTCTCCCCCTCGTCGCACCGAGGCGCGGACGCTCCACGCGTCATCTGCGAAGCCGCCTCCGCGGAACACGCGATACTCTCCGTAGCGCGCGGGATCCAGCAGATCCCAGCACCACTCCCAGACGTTGCCGAGCGTGTCGAAGAGCCCGTTCAGGTTGGGCATCCGCTCCCCCACGCGCTGCGGGTGGCGGAGGCCGTCGGCGGCCGTCCACGCGACCTCCTGCAGCGGGCCGTAGTGCGGCGCGGTCGAACCCGCACGGCACGCGTACTCCCACTCCGCTTCGGTCGGGAGCCGGTACCCGTCCGCAGAGACGTCCCAGCGCACCTCGGTCCCGTCAAACCGATATACCGGATCCAGTCCCTCCCATTCCGAGGCGGCGTTGCAGAAGCGGATCGCCCGCTGCCAGGAGACGTCGACGGCAGGGCGATCCGGATGCTCGGCCGCGACTCCGAGCAGCTCGGAGGCCTGCTCCTCGGTCACGGCGAACACCCCGATCTCGAACGGATCGAGGTCGACGCTCCACCGGCGCCTGGTGCGCGCGTCGTGGAGGGCGACGGAACCGGCGGGCAGGGCGCGCATCTCGATGTCACTCATCTCAGGGCAGTCTAAGAGCCGGCGAACGTACGATCGGGTCCATGACGACCGCCTCCTCCCACCGCGCCCTGGACCGGGTGTTCGCCGTGAGCATCGTGCTCAAGGGGTTGGACGGTGCGGCCGAGCTGATCGGCGGGCTCGCGTTGCTGTTCATCTCCCCCGCGGCACTGCGCGAAGCACTCGGGGATGTCGTCTCCTTCGTGCTCGTGGGCCACGAGCACTCCCCCGTCTTCCACTGGGCGATCCACCTCGGCGATTCCTGGGGCACCAGGACGACGATCTTCGCCGCCGCGTATCTGCTGCTGCACGGGATCATCAAGGTCGTGCTGGTCTGGGCGCTCCTGAGACAGCAGCTCTGGGCATATCCGTGGATGCTCGCGGCCCTGGGGGTCTTCATCGCGCTGCAGTGCTACGAGCTGATCGTCCACTTCAGCTGGTGGATGCTCGCGCTCACGCTCTTCGACGTCTTCATCGTGATCCTCACCGCGCGGGAGTGGCAGCTGCATCTGCGGCGGCGGGAGGCCGCTGCCGATGTCGGAGGCCTCGGATAGCGTCGCCGGCATGACGCGCGCCATCTTCTACACCGCCTCGACCCTCAACGGCTTCCTCGCAGACGATGCGGACTCGCTCTCCTGGTTGCTCTCGATTCCGCAGGATGCCGCGACGGCCGACATCGCCGCATTCACGGAGACGGTCGGCGTCCTCGTCGAGGGCTCCTCGACCTATGAGTGGCTTCTGCGGGAAGAGGGGCTGCTCGACCACCCGGAGCGCTGGCAGCAGTTCTACGGCGACCGTCCGACCTTCGTGTTCACGTCGCGGGAACTCCCCCGGGTTCCGGGCGCCGACATCCACTTCGTGCACGGCGCCGTCCGCGATCATTGGGACGAGATCGTCGCCGCCGCCGGCAGCCGCGACGTGTGGATCGTCGGGGGCGGAGACCTCGCCGGTCAGTTCGCCGACGAAGGCCTGCTCGACGAGATCGTCGTGACGTTCGCCCCTGCCACCCTTCGCTCGGGCAAGCCGCTGCTGCCTCGCGACCTCGACCACTCCCGCCTCGAACTGACCGGGGTGCGACACGCGGGGCCCTTCGCGGAGCTCACCTATCGACTGTCGCCGCCGGCCCTCGCCCGGTGACGGTGCGACGTCGCACGGCGGGGAGCGGGCCGGCGGAGCCTCTACGCTGAACAGGTGCCCGACGCCCTTCTGACCGCCGAACGCCTCGTGCGCCGGTTCGCCCGCGAGACCAACCTGCTGATCGCGGGCCGCACCGTCGAGGTGGTCGGCGAAAGCGACGTCGCCGACGAGCTGCGAGCGCTGCTCATCCGAGTGGGAGCCCGGATCGGACGCGGAGCGGTCGTGTTCGCGCCGGGGTCCGCGACGGAGATCCGGCTCGACGGCGCGGCGCTCCCGCGGCGCGGGAGCGCCGACGAGCGCATCGACTTCGCCGGGGCCCACATGCCGGTGTCCCGGGGAATCGCCGAGACCCTCCGATTCGCGGGGACGGTCCGCGGCACCCGGATCGGCATCGCGATGGTGCTCGAGCCGAAGACGGCGCAGCTGGCCCTCCTGTTGCGCGACGCGGGCGCGGAGGTCGCGGTGTACGCGCATCCGGATGAGATCGACCCGGACGTCGCCGCCGCGTTGCGTGCACGAGGGATCCCGGTCGACGGAGACCCCGCGCTGACGGGTTCGGCCGAACGCGAAGCCGCGATCGCCTTCCTGCGTCGCGGCCATGACCTCCTGCTCGACGACGGGTCGCACCTCATCCGGCTCGCTCATGAGGAGGAACTCGTCACCGGCCTCAGAGGCGCCGCCGAGGAGACCACGAGCGGGCTCACGCCACTGCGCCTGATGGCCGAGGAAGGCCTGTTGCGCATCCCGGTGATCGCGGTGAACGACGCTCCGATGAAGACCGCCTTCGACAACCGCTACGGCACGGGTCAGTCCTGCGTGTTCGCCATCGCGGACGTGCTCGACACGGTGGGCATCGGCGTGCGCGACCAGCCGGCGGTCGTCATCGGATACGGTCCCGTCGGCGAAGGCGTCGCGGCGCACCTGCGCGCCCTCGGCGCGGCGGTCAGCATCACGGAGACCGATCCGGTGCGGGCGCTCCGTGCGGCGCACGACGGCTACGAGACCGGACGCCTGCACGCGCTGGCGCCGGGCGCCCTGGTCGTCTCCGCCACGGGCGCCCCGCACACGATCGACCCCGAGACCCTGCGAGCAGCCCGGATCGTCGCTGTTGCGGGCGGCGTGCCCGGCGAGGTCGACGTGGACGTCGCGGGGCTGCTCCCTGTCGAGCTCGCCGGCACCGCGCACCCCCATCTTGAACGCGCCGGTGACGGCGCGCTCCTCATCGCGCGGGGCGGTTGCGTCAACCTCGCGGCGGCCGAGGGCAACCCGATCGAGATCATGGATCTCTCCTTCGCGGTGCAGTTGTCCGCGGTGTCGCAGTTGCTCGGCACCGTGCTGCCTGCGGGCGTGCACGCGTTCCCACCGGAGTCCGATGAGGCGGTCGCGCGCGCTGCGCTGGCCGCACGCGGCGAGTCGCTCGACGTCCGCAGCGATGCGCAGCTCCGCGCGCAGGACGATTGGCGCTCGCCCCGCTACCGGGACGGCGCGGCATGAACGGCGTGACCCTGTACTCCGCGGGGCAGGTGTTCCCCATCACCGCGCCGCCGATCGTCGATGGGGCCGTGGCCGTGCAGAACGGCAGGATCCTGCATGTGGGCGAGCGCGCCTGGGTGCAGCGCTCCCTCGCCGACCGCGGCATCAGCCCCACGGAGGTGCATTGGCCGGGCGTGCTGATCCCCGGGCTCGTCAACGCCCACACGCACCTGCAGTACACCGGCATGGCCGAGGTCGGACAGGGCCGCTACCAGGGCTTCGACGACTGGGTCACGGCGTTCGATCCGGTGTACGAGCGCGGACGGGACTGGGCCGCCGACGCGGCGGACGGCGCCGCGACCCTGATCCGCACCGGAACGACCGCCGCCGCCGACGTCGTCACCGACAGGTCTGCGGTATCCGCCCTGCACGACGCGCGCCTGCACGGCATCACCTACTGGGAGGTGATGAGCTGGACCAACGCGGACTGGGCCCGCACCGGGCGGCGTCAGGTCGAGGAGTCGCTCGATGCACTGCCCACGCCTCCGGGCACCGGGCTGTCGCCGCACGCCCCGTACTCGCTCGACATCGAGCCCCTTCTGGAGATCCCCGACATCGTCCGGGTGCGCGGCAGCCGGATCCACATCCACCTCGGCGAGGCCGCGTTCGAGAGCGAGTTCGCGCACGACAAGGCCCACGCTTGGTACACGGCCGGGCTCGCGAGCTTCCAGGAGCTGCGCGACGCGGGCTTCGGCACCAGCGCGACCGAGTTCGTGGACCAGCTCGGCGTGCTCGGGCCCGACTGCCACATCGCACACGGCGTCTACATGAGTGCCCGCGACCGAGCCATCCTGCGCGAGCGCCACACGAGCGTGGCGCTGTGCCCCCGCTCGAATGCGGTGATCGGACTGGAGGAACCTCCGATCGCGGCCTATCTGCGCGAGGGCAACCCGATCGCCGTGGGTACGGACTCGCTCTCGTCCAGCCCGTCGCTCGACCTGCTCGCCGACGTCGCAGAGCTCGCCCGCATCGCCCGATCCCAGGGGTACACCGATCGAGACCTGCACGCACGGCTCCTGAACGCCGCGACCCTCGGCGGCGCGCACGCCATGGGGATCGACGTCGGCCCGGACCGCACCGGCTACCTCGCCGTCGGCGCCCTCGCGGATCTCGCGTTCTTCGACATCGCGCCCGGTGCCGACGCGGTCGCCGAGCTCGTGGAGGCCGGGGCAGGGCGCTCCGCCGCGACCGTGATCGCCGGCGAGGTCCGCCACGCGACGACCGCCTTCGAGACCCCCTGACCGCCCGCATCGGAGATCCCCCATGACTGCGCCCACCCCCACGACCGCGATCCGCCTCGATCTTGAGCCGCACCCCGAAGGCGGCTGGTTCCGCCGTACCTGGACGAGTCCGATCCCGATCGAGACCGCGGGTGGCACGCGCCCCGCAGCCACCTGCATCCACTACCTCCTCACCCCGGAGGAATCCAGCGCCTGGCACGTCGTCACCAGCGACGAGCTCTGGCTGTGGCACGGTCCCGGTCGTCTCGAACTCAGTCTCGGCGGATCCGCTGCCGCGCCGGGAGACGCCGAGACCATCGTGCTCGGCCCCGACGAGGCCGCACAGGTGCTCGTTCCCGCCGGGATGTGGCAGGCCGCTCGTCCGATGGATGACCGAGAGGTCCTGGTCTCCTGTTTCGTTTCGCCGGGTTTCGACTTCGCCGACTGGCGACTCGCCGATTCCTCTACGGTATGAACGGGGCACCTGCGCCTGCAGTCACACCCGTCCGCCCCCGCACCCGCATCTCAGGAGTCTCCGTGTCCCTCGCACCCGCTCTGCGCCGCGTCGCGCTCGTCTCGACGATCGCCGCCGCCGCGCTGTCCCTCGCCGCCTGCAGCGGCTCCGCCGCGTCCGCCCCGTCCGCGGGCGCCGATGCCACCGGCGCGGCTCTGCAGACCGTCACGGCGGGGAAGCTGACGATCGCCACCGGCGACCCCGACTACGAGCCCTGGTTCGTGGACAACGACCCGTCCAACGGCAAGGGGTTCGAGGGCGCCGTCGCCCACGCCGTCGCCGCGGAGCTGGGCTTCTCGGACAAGCAGATCGTGTGGACGCGCACCGGCTTCGATGCCGCGATCGCCCCGGGGCCCAAGGACTGGGACCTCAACATCCAGCAGTTCTCGATCTCCGAGGACCGCAAGAAAGCCGTGGACTTCTCGTCGTCGTACTACACCACCACGCAGGCGGTCGTCGCGGCGAAGGGCACCCCTGCTGCCTCGGCCACGAACGTCGCCGATCTCAAGAAGGCCAAGGTCGGCGTCGCGACCGGCACGACGAGCTACACCGTGGCGAAGGCGCAGCTCGGCACCGGCGACCTCAGCGTGTTCAACTCGGTCGACGACGTCGTGCAGGCGCTCAAGGGCGGCCAGATCGACGCGATGATCACCGACCTGCCCGGTGCGTTCTACGTGACCGCGGCGCAGCTCGAGAACGCCTCTGTGGTCGGGCAGTTCGCCGACGACAAGGGCGGCGACCAGTTCGCGTTCGTGCTCCCGAAGAACTCCTCGCTCACGCCGGCGGTGACGAAGGCCGTCGACACGCTGCAGAAGAACGGCACCATCGCCGAGCTGCAGAAGAAGTGGCTCAGCGAGGCCGTGAACGTCCCCGTCCTGAAGTGACCGCTCCCCTGGCCGAGGCGGCGTGGCAGCCGAGCACGCTCGAGCTGTCCCGTCGCGCTCTGCGACGGCGGGCGACCGTGCGATCCGTCCTGCTCGCGCTGCTGAGCAGCGTGGCGGTCGCGGTGGTGCTCGTCATCGTGATCGCCAACACCCCGGGCTGGAAGGTCGTCCGCGAGACGTTCTTCGACCCGAAGGTCGCGCTCGCGAGCGTGGGCCCGATCTTCCAGGGCCTGCTCCTGAACATCCTCGTGCTCGTGATCTCCGCCGTGTGCGTGGCCCTGCTCGGCACCCTGCTCGCGGTGCTGCGCTCGCTGCGCGGTCCCGTGTTCTTCCCGCTGCGGCTGCTCGCCGCGGCGTACACGGACTTCTTCCGCGGCGTGCCGCTGCTGATCGTGCTCTACCTGGTGGGTTTCGGGATCCCGGCGCTCATGATCTTCCCGCGCATGCCCGCGATGTTCTGGGGCACGATCGCCCTCGTCATCAGCTATTCGGCATACGTCGCCGAGGTGCTCCGTGCGGGAATGGAGGCCGTGCACCCCTCACAGCGGGTCGCGGCGCGGTCGCTCGGTCTCACGCACGGGCAGACCCTGCGGATCGTGGTGATCCCGCAGGGTGTACGCAAAGTGGTCCCGGCGCTCATGAACGATTTCGTCTCGATGCAGAAGGACGTGGGTCTCATCTCGGTCCTCGGCGCGATCGATGCGGTCCGCGCGGCGCAGCTGCAGGTCGCCGAGACGTTCAACTTCACGCCGTACATCGTCGCCGGGCTCTTCTTCGTGATCCTGAGCTGGCCGATGATCCGGCTCACCGACGTCGTCACCGCGCGTCTCAACAAGCGCGAGCAGGCCGGAGGGATCGTATGACCGCACCCGTGATCGAGGCGCTCGGCGTCCGCAAGCGCTTCGGCGACCACGACGTGCTGCGAGGCATCGACCTCGCGGTCGACGCGCACGAGGTCGTCGTGCTGATCGGCGCGTCCGGATCCGGAAAGTCCACGCTGTTGCGCACGATGAACCTGATCGAACGCGTCGATGACGGGCAGATCCTGCTCTCGGGGACGGACATCACGGATCCCCGGATCGATGCGGATGCGATCCGCGCGCGGATCGGGGTCGTGTTCCAGCACTTCAACCTGTTCCCTCACCTCACCGTGCTCGACAACGTCACCCTCGCCGCGCGCCGCGTGCACCGCATGCCCAGGGCCGAGGCCGCGCGGCGCGGCCGTGAGCTGCTGACGACCCTCGGTCTGGGCGACAAGGCGGATGCCTACCCCGATCGCCTCTCGGGCGGCCAGCAGCAGCGCGTCGCGATCGTGCGCGCGATCCTCACCGACCCCGAGCTGCTGCTCCTGGACGAGATCACGAGTGCGCTCGACCCTCAGCTCGTCGGCGAGGTGCTGGATCTGGTCCGTGAGCTCAAGGGGCGCGGGACGACGATCCTCATGGCCACGCACGAGATGTCCTTCGCGCGCGAGGTCGCCGACCGGGTCGTGTTCCTCAAGGACGGCGTGCTCGTCGAGCAGGGGCCGCCCGCGCAGATCTTCGACGCGCCGCAGCATCCCGCGACCGCGGAGTTCCTCGCCCGCGTCCCCCACTGAAGAGTCCTCGCGGGCTGAGCGGCCCGCCGCAGGGCCTGCTCAGCCTGCGGAGGACGGGCGGATCTCGGTCCACTCGGCGTACTTCGGCCGCCGGCCGTCGCCGGAGGACCGACGCGTCACCCGGCGCTTGATCCAGGGCCCGACATGCCGTCGGTAGTACGCGGCCGTGCTGAGCGGCTCCTCCTCCGGCACCTCGCGGGCATGCCACCACTCCCCCGGAGCTCCGGCGCCGACGGCGTCGAGAACCCGCGCGGCGACGCGATGGTGGCCGTTCGCATTCATGTGCAGGCGGTCCTCCGCCCAGTACTCGGGGCGGCTGAGCTCATGATCGGGCCAGTTCAGCGCCTGCAGCACGTCGGACCTGTCCTGGATCCTGCGGAGCACCGCGGCGGACAACTCGTCGCCGCGACGCTGGATGAGCGAGGTCAGCGGCAGCTGGGCAGACGGGTTCGCCCCGGAGAGCACGATGAGCGTGGTGCCGGCCTCGTCGCACCGGCGCAGCACGCGTGTGAAGGCGTCGGCGATGTGCTCGATGTCCGCCTTCGGGCGCAGCATGTCGTTGCCGCCGGCGTTGAACGACAGATGCGTCGGCTTCAGCGCGAGGGCCGGCTCGAGCTGCTCCTCGACGACCGGCCAGGCGAGCCGGCCGCGGATCGCGAGATTCGCGTACTCGATCGGTTCGCCGATCGCCTCGGCCCAGCCCATCGCCGCGAGGTCCGCCCACCCTCGGACGGTGCCGTCGGGCAGCTCATCGCCGACGCCTTCGCTGAACGAGTCTCCGATGGCGACGAAACGGACCATGCTCATCCCTCAAGCCTACGACGACGGCGCCGGGCGGATCCTCATCCCCCCGACGCCGTCGTGGCTTGCTTTCAGTCGTCGGCGAGCATCGCCCGCACGCGCGGGATCACCTCGGTGCCGTAGAGCTCGATGCTGCGCATCATCGCCTCGTGGGGAAGAGGGCCGGACGCGTACTTGAGCTCGAACCGGCCGATGCCGAGGGTCCGCACCGTGTCGACGATCTTCCGCGCGACGCGATCCGGAGAGCCGCTGTACATCGCGCCTTCGGGACCCACGTCGTTCTGGAATCGCGCACGGCTGTACGCGGGCCATCCGCGCTCCCGGCCGATGGTGTTGTTCATCGCCTCCATGCCCTCATAGGCCGCTTCCCACGCCTCGGCATCGGTGTCGGCGATGTGTCCGGGCGAATGCACCGAGATCGGGTGCACGGTGGTGCCGAAGGCCGCGGTGGAGCGGTGATACAGGTCGACGAACGGCCTGAAGCGTGCTGCCGCGCCGCCGATGATCGCGAGAGTGAGCCCCAGGCCGTAGCGTGCCACGCGGACCACGGACTCCGGCGAGCCGCCGACGCCGACCCAGGTGCGCAGGCCGTTCTCGGTCTTCGGGAAGACATCCGCGTTCTCGAGCGGTGCCCGCACGGTCCCCTGCCAGGTGACCGGCTCCTCCTTGAGGAGTTCGACGAACAGTTCGAGCTTCTCCTCGAAGAGGCGGTCGTAGTCGCGCAGGTCGTAGCCGAAGAGCGGGAACGACTCTGTGAAGGACCCCCGGCCGAGCACGACCTCGGCGCGCCCGTGGGAGAGCGCGTCGAGCGTCGCGAAGCGCTCATACACGCGCACCGGGTCGTCGGACGACAGCACCGTCACTGCGGTGCCGAGGTGGATCCGCTCCGTGCGGGACGCGATCGCGGCGAGCACCATCTCGGGGCTCGATACGGCGAATTCCCGCCTGTGGTGCTCCCCCACGCCGAAGTAGTCGACGCCGACCTCCTCGGCGCGCACGGCCTGCGCGACGATGTTGCGGATCGTCTGCGCGCCGCTCAGCATCTCCCCATCGGCCCCGCGGCTCACATCGCCGAACGTGCCCAGTCCGAACTGCAGATCCATCCCTGCCCCTTTCGTATTCAAGTGAATGAACCTTCCAGGGGCAGGGTGCATTCCCGCGCGGGGACGCGGATCTCAGCCGACCTGGAAGACCGAACGCAGCGTGTCGAGTCCGACACCGCCCATGTCGAGCGCGCGCTTGTGGAACGCCTTGATGTCGAAGGCGTCGCCCTCGCGCTCCTTGACGGCGTCGCGGACCTGCTCCCAGATGCGCTGGCCGACCTTGTACGACGGCGCCTGTCCGGGCCAGCCGAGGTAGCGGTTGACCTCGAACTGACGGAACTCATCGGACATGTTCACGTTGCGGCGCATCATGTCGAGGGCGTAGTCGTGGTCCCACACGCCCTCGCCGTCGAGGCGCGGCTTGCCGAGGTGCACGCCGATGTCGAGCACCACGCGCAGGGCGCGCATGCGCTGCCCGTCCAGCATGCCGAGCCGGTCGGCCGGATCGTCGAGGTAGCCGAGCTGCTCCATCAGGCGCTCCGCATAGAGGGCCCACCCCTCGGCGTGACCGGAGGTGCCCGCGAGCACGCGCCGCCAGGTGTTCAGCTCCGCGCGGTTGTAGGTGGCCTGCGCGATCTGCAGGTGATGCCCCGGAACGCCCTCGTGGTAGACGGTGGTCAGCTCGCGCCAGGTGTCGAACTCGGTGACGCCCTCCGGCACGGACCACCACATGCGACCGGGCCGGGAGAAGTCGTCCGTCGGACCGGTGTAGTAGATCCCGCCCTCCTGGGTCGGCGCGATCATGCACTCCAGCTCGCGGATCTGCTCCGGGATGTCGAAGTGCGAGGCGCCGAGCTCGGCGATCGCCCGGTCGCTGGTCTCCTGCATCCAGCGCTGCAGCGCCTCGGTGCCCACGAGCTTGCGCGCGGGGTCCGCCTCCAGGTGGGCGACGGCCTCCGCGACGGTGGATCCGGGCCGGATCTCGTTCGCGATCGCGGTCTGCTCGGCCACCATGCGGGCGAGCTCTTCACGGCCCCACTCGTACGTCTCGTCGATGTCGATCGTCGCACCCAGGAAGCGGCGCGAGGACAGGGCGTACAGCTCGCGGCCGACCGCGTCCTGCTCCCCGGCGACCGGGGCGAGCTCCGCGCTGAGGAAGGAGCGCAGCCCGTCGTACGCGACGCGGGCGGCTGCAGAACGGTCGGCGAGTTCGCGGGCGAGGCTCGCGGGGAGCTGCCCCTCGTCGGTCGCCGCATCGGCGACGAATGCGGCGAAGAAGCCGTCGTCCGCGGTGTAGCGGGCGATCTGCGTGGCGACCTCGACGACCTGACGTCGCGCGGGCACGACGCCCTGGGCGATGCCCTCGCGGAGCGTCTCGACATAGCCGTCCAGCGCGGCGGGGATCGCGCCGAGGCGTTCGGCGATGACGCTCCAGTCGTCGGCCGTCGCCGTGGGCATGAGGTCGAAGGCCTGGCGCACGTTCTGCGCGGCGGACTCGATGACGTTCAGATCGCGCAGGTGCCACTGGGCGTCATGCTGCTCGATCGAGAGCCGAAGCTCGGCGGAGAGATCCGTCTTGGTGATGCGGTCGATCTCGTCGACGGGCTCCTGCGCGTCGAGCTCTGCGAGGACGCGGCGGGTCTCCGCGATCGCGTGCTCATGGCCGGCAGGGCTGAAGTCGTCGAGGCGGCCGTTGACCTCGTTGCGTCCGATGTAGGTGCCGAGGATCGGCGAGAGCTCGGCAAGGGTGTCGACCCAGCCCTCCGCGATCCGATCGATGGTGGAGGGCGTGCGCGTCGTGGGCTGCTCTGCGGTCATCCCCTGAGCCTATCCACGGAACGGGCCCCGCTCCATGGAACGACGCGTCCTCGAGGGATGCGTCGCGGAGCGGGGCCCGTCACCGGCGATCGGTCAGTGCGCGGCCTCGTTCCAGTCGGCGCCGCGGCCGACCTGCACGTCGAGCGGGACGGACAGCTCGGCGGCGCCCCCCATCCGCTCGCGCACGATCCGCTCCGTCGCGTCCCACTCCCCCGGAGCGACCTCGACCACGAGTTCGTCGTGGATCTGCAGCAGCACGCGCGAGGACAGTCCCTGTTCGACGAGGTCGGCGTGAATGCGGAACAGGGCGATCTTCATGATGTCGGCGGCGCTGCCCTGAATGGGGGCGTTGAGCGCCGCGCGCTCGGCGTTCTCACGCAGCACGCGGTTGGGGCTAACGAGGTCGGGGAACGGCCGGCGGCGCCCGAAGATCGTCTCCGTGTAGCCGACTTCCTTCGCCGCGAGCACGGAGGCGCGCAGGTAATCGCGCACGGCGCCGAATCGGGCGAAGTACTCCATCATGAGCTGCTTCGCCTCGGACTGCTCGATGCGCAGCTGCTTGGACAGGCCGAAGGCGCTGAGTCCGTAGACCAGGCCGTAGGACATCGCCTTGACCTTGGTGCGCATCGCGGGGCTGACCTCCTCCGGCTCGACCCCGAAGACGCGCGCGCCGACGAAACGGTGCAGATCCTCCCCGGAGTTGAACGCCTCGATGAGCCCTTCGTCGCCCGACAGGTGCGCCATGATGCGCATCTCGATCTGCGAGTAGTCCGCGGTGAGCAGCGTCTCGTAGCCCTCGCCGACCTGGAACGCGCTGCGGATCCGCCGGGACTCCTCGGTGCGCACCGGGATGTTCTGCAGGTTCGGATCGGTGCTGCTCAGCCGGCCCGTCTGGCTGCCGGTCTGCACGTAGGTGGTGTGGATGCGGTGGTCGGCGCGGATCGCGGTGTCGAGGGACTCGATGATCTGCCGGAGCTTCGTGGCCTCGCGGTGCTGCAGCAGCAGATCGAGGAACGGATGCGGATTGCTCTCCTGCAGGTCGGCGAGCACGGCCGCATCGGTCGAGTATCCGGTCTTGGTCTTGCGCGTCTTCGGCAGCTCGAGCTGCTCGAAGAGCACCTCCTGCAGCTGCTTGGGCGAGCCGAGGTTCACCTCCCGCTCGATAATCGCGAACGATTCCTCGGCGATGCGGCTCGCTCGCTCCCCGAGCTCCTGCGAGAAGCCGGAGAGGATCTCGTGCGAGACGGCGACGCCGGCGAGCTCCATGTCGGCCAGCGTGATGAGGGTCGGCAGCTCGATCTCGCGCAGCACGCGGTCGACGCTCTCCGGCACATCGGCGCGGAGCGCCGTGGCGACCCGCGCCGCGAACCAGGCGAGCTGCGCGGGCGAGGCCCCCTCGGTCTCCGGCACGAGCTGGCTCGGGTCCGCCTCCGGGAGCTTCTCGCCGAGGTAGCGGTCCACGAGATCCGCGAGCGTCTTGTCGGGGTAGCTCGGACGGAGCAGCCAGCCGGCGAGGTTGGTGTCGTAGGCGAGACCCCCGAGCCGGACCCCGGCGGTGTGCAGCGCCTTCACCTGCGGCTTGGCGTCGTGGAAGATCTTCCGCGCATCGGAGGCGAGCCAGTCCGCGAGGGCGGACTGCACCTGCGGCGACCAGGAGAACTCGACCAGGTCGTCGCCGTGCGCGAGACCCACGCGCTGCGGCAGACCGCCGGCTGTGGTCACCTCGACGGCGATATCGCCGGTGGCCTTCTCGAGCCAGGTCGCGATGCCCTCAGCGGCGAGTTCGACCGCGGCCGGGACGGCGACGGTGGCTGCGGCCTCCTCTTCGGGGGCGTCCTCCCCGACGGCCTCGAAGACGCGCGGGAGCAGCGTGCGGAACTCGAGGCGCGCGAAGATGTCGCGCACGGCCTGCGCGTCGATCGGACGGGTCTCGAGGT
>JAITLM010000002.1 GCA_031277885.1 Microbacterium sp. | reverse complement strand
TCGCCGACGTCTGATCGATCCGTCGATCATGGCATCAGTCCCCACTGGGACGGTCTCTCTTTCTGAGCAGCTCGGGGTCGACATCGACCCCGAGCTGCTTCAGCTTGCGCTCACGCATCGTTCGTACGCGTACGAGAACGGCGCCATCCCGCACAACGAGCGCCTCGAGTTCCTCGGCGACTCCGTGCTCGGCCAGGCCGTGACGGTCATGCTCTACACGACCCTTCCCGACCTCGATGAGGGGTCGCTGGCGAAGCGGCGTGCGAGCGTGGTGTCGACGGTCGCCCTGGCGGAGGTCGCCCGCGGGATCGGCCTCGGCGCGCACATCCTGCTCGGAAACGGCGAGGAGCGCACCGGCGGCCGCGACAAGGACTCGATCCTGGCCGACACGATGGAGGCCGTGTTCGGCGCCACCTACCTGTCTGCGGGCCCCGAGGCGGCGACCGCGCTCGTGCTGCGGCTCATCGAACCGCTCCTCGGCGACCCGGAGCGCTACGGCGCGGCGATGGATCCGAAGACCGCGCTGCAGGAATTGTCCGCGCGTCTCGGGCTCAGCGCGCCCGTCTACGCCGTGGTCTCGACGGGACCCGATCACGACCGGCGCTTCACCGCGACGGTGACCGTGGGCGAACTCGCGACCACCGGCACCGGGACGAGCAAGAAGACGGCGGAGATGGCTGCGGCGCTGGCCGCCTGGCACGTGCTCAGCGACCGTGCCTGAGCTCCCCGAGGTCGAAGTCGTCCGTGCCGGCCTCGCTCCGGCGATGACCGGGGCGCGCATCGTCTCGGTGGCCGTGCAGGACGAGCGCGCTCTCACCCGGCACGCCGCAGGTGCCGC
Source organism: Microbacterium sp. (assembly GCA_031277885.1). Taxonomy (GTDB): domain Bacteria; phylum Actinomycetota; class Actinomycetes; order Actinomycetales; family Microbacteriaceae; genus Microbacterium. Next base: position 3,162 of record JAITLM010000002.1, on the reverse strand, counting down.
GGACTTCGTCGCGCGGCTCGAGGGATCCGAGGTCGCGACCGTGGCGCGCCGCGGGAAGTTCCTCTGGATGCCCCTCGCCACAGCCGGATCCGACGGCCGGTCCGCGATCGTCGGTCACCTCGGCATGTCGGGGCAGCTGCTGTTGCGCCGTCCCGATGCCGAGGCCGAACGGCACGAGCGGATCCGACTGTTCATCGAGCACCCGCAGCACGGCGAGCTCGCCGTCGTCTTCGCCGATCAGCGCACCTTCGGATCCCTCGCGGTGGACGCCCTCGTGCCCACCGCCGACGCGCGTGCCGCCGGATGGGGGAGCGCCGAGCCGTTCATCCCCTCGCAGGTCTCGCACATCGCGCGCGATCCCATGGACGAGGCGTTCCAGGACGGAGTGTTCCGCGGGGCGCTGCGCACGCGGTCGAGCGCCATCAAGCGCGTGCTGCTGGACCAGGGACTGATCAGCGGTGTCGGCAACATCTACGCCGACGAGTCGCTCTGGGCGGCCCGGATCCACCCCGAGACCCCCGCGTCCGCGCTGTCGACCGTGGCCGTGAACCGTCTGCTGACCGAAGTGCGGGCCGTGCTGGAGAAGGCGCTGGCCGAGGGCGGCACGAGCTTCGACGCCCAGTACGTCAACGTCAACGGCGAGGCCGGCTACTTCGCGCACTCCCTGAACGCCTATGGACGCACGGGGCAGCCGTGCCCACGCTGCGGCGGTCCGATCCGCCGTGACGCGTTCATGAACCGCTCCAGCCACTTCTGCCCGCGGTGCCAGCGGATCTCCCGGAGGCCCTGAGTGCGAAAGATCAGGTCCCGGCCGTTGCGCGTGCTGCGCGTCTACCTCTGCGTCCTGCCGCTCGCCGCGATGGCCACGTTCTACCTTCTTCTGGCCGACAGCTTCACCGCCTCCTCGGTCCGTGATCTGGCCGATGCCCGGTTCGGTCTGCCCTTGGCCTGGGTCCAGCAGGATCTCTCCCGCTACGAGCCGACCTCCTTTCCCGTGACGATGAGCTTCCACTGGCAGCGCGCCTGGTACGACCCGATCGCGACGAACTACGACGCCGTGGCCGGCGTCGCGAACGTCCTTCTGGCCGGTGCGGCCCTGACGGCGTGCGGATACCTGGCGCTCCCGGTCGTGAGGGCGCTCAAGCGGACGGGCGCCGTGTCCTCTAGCGTCGAGGCATGACGAGGGACGCATCCTCCTGGCCGACGCGGCGCCACGCAGACGTCCAGACGGGTGACGCGCTGCGGCGCATCGCCAGGACTGCGGCAGAGCCGTCGATCGAGCTGCTCAGGGAAGGGCTCATCGCTCGGATCCCCGAACTGGCGGCGCTGGGCTCCGTTCCGCAGGATCCTCGATGGCACCCCGAGGGCGATGTGCTGACGCACTCGCTTCTCGCGGTCGACGCCGCCGCGCGTCTGTGGGATGCCCGCCCCGGGCCGAACGACCGTCGAGAGATCGTCGTCCTGGCCGCGCTGTTCCACGACATCGGGAAACCCGCGACCACTCGGTCGGACGCCGCCTCCGTGACGTCGCACGGCCATGCGGAGGTCGGGGGAGAGATCGTCTTCGAGGTGGGCGGTCGTCTGGGGTGGCCGTCCCGAGAGGTCGGGGCCGTCGCCGCGCTGGTGCGTCACCACATGGCACATGTCTCCGTCCAGGGCGATCCCACTCGACGGGCCGTCGGTCGGCTCAGCCGACGACTCACCGAGGCCGGCACGTCGCTCGACGAGTGGTCACTTGTCGTCTCCGCAGACGGCGCGGCCCGCGGATCGGGCTCGGTGGTGTCCCGCGCCGAACCCTGGCTGCGCGTCGCCTCCGACATGCGGTAGCCGACGCGAACGGCGCTCCGCTCAGTGCTCGCCCTTGATCACGAAGTAGGAGCCGCGGATCTCACCCGCGAGCTTCGACCGCTGGCGCGCGAATTTGAAGGCCGACAGCTCCTCGGGGATCTCCATGCCGAGCGACAGCTTGAAGCCGACCGCGCGCTTGCCCTCATCGGCGAGCGTGTACATCGCGTTGATCGCGAGCCCGGAGGCGTAGAAGACATAGCCGAATCGGATCCCGTCCGCCTCGAAGCCGCTCACCTCGAGCGCAGGGCTCGCGATCACGATGCCGCGCTCCTCGCGCAGGATCTCCGTCACCCAGTCCAGGGTCTCCGGGTCCTCTTCGGGCGTGCTCACGGTGAACGGGGATCCGTACTTGTTGGTGATGTAGCGCGCCTCGTTCGCGCGCAGACCGGCCAGCGCCTCCGCGATGGGCGAGGACTCGAGCCCCGCGGTGGAGACGGTGACGAAGTCGACGATGCTGCTCATGCGATGCTCCCCGGTGACGATGACAGGACGGATCCATTCTGTGCCACGTCGGCGTCCCCGTCACCTGGCGGAGCGCGGCCGGGGAGCGCTGCCCATCGGCGCCCGGCAGCGCATCGTCTAGCGTCGAGACATGACGCGGAACAAGCCCTGGATCCTGTTCGACATCGGCGGAGTGCTCGAGCTCGTCGAGGACGGGGTCTGGCAGGAAGACCTCAAAGAGCGCTGGGCGGATCGCGCCGGGATGAGCCGTGCGGAGTACGACACGGCGATCGAGCGGGCGGACCTTCCCCGCATCGATCTTGTCCAGGGGCGCGCCCAGGAGTACTGGGACGGGTTCGCCCGGGCGCTCGGGTTCACCCCCGCCCAACGGGACGAGGCGCTGGCCGAGATGTGGGACGCGTACTGCGGAGCCGAGAACAGGGAGCTGATCGACTACGCCCGCACGCTGCGTGCGCGCGCCGGCGTCGCGATCCTCTCGAACTCCGCCGACGGGGCCCGTGAGGAGGAGGAACGCCGCTACGGCTTCTCCGCCGTCTTCGACCCGATCTGCTACAGCCACGAGATCGGCGCGAACAAGCCGGACCCGGAGGCCTACACCGCTGCCCTGGCGGCGATGGGTGCGGAGCCTGCGGACGTGTTCTTCGTCGATGACCGCCGGCAGCAGATCGACGGCGCCGCACGCCTGGGCATCCGCGGCATCGTGCACCGGGACAACCGGACGACGATCGCGGCCGTCGAGGACTTCCTGACGGCCGCGATCGGATCCTGAGGCTCGGGCCGGGAGGTTCAGCCCGCGAAGGCGCGCATCAGGAGCGGCCGGGTGAGCCGGGTCGCGACCCACACGAGCGCGAT
>JAITLM010000214.1 GCA_031277885.1 Microbacterium sp. | reverse complement strand
CTGGCGCGCTCGGCACGGATCGCGGCCTGCTCGATCTCCAGTGTGGTGATGCGGTAGCTCATCGCGTAGTTCAGTTCCATGATGGCTCCTTCTCCGGCACCCATACGCTCGTCGTCAAGGCCCCCTCCCCCCATCGGTCAGATGCCTTAACTTCCGCCCCCGACACCTCAGATCTGATCCGCGAGACTGCAACTGGGCGACGAGACAGCGCTCCAGAGGCGCAGTCTCGTCGCGGAGATGGAGTCTCGCGGTCAAGGAGGGCGGAGCACGGAGCAACCGCAACCGCAGCCGCAACCGCAGCCGCAAGCGCGACCCGGCCGCGGCGGCACAGGGTCGCGGACTAGCGTGGGAGCATGCGACCGCTCGCCGCCCTCCGCGCCGCCCGACGCGCGCCGCTGCTGCAGGTGGCGAAGTCGGCGGCGGCGACGATCGCGGCCTGGCTGATCGCGGGCTGGCTCGTTCCCGGGCACCTGCCGGTGTTCGCCGCGATCGCCGCGCTGCTCGTGGTGCAGCCGAGCGTGAACCAGTCCTTCGCGAAGGCCGTCGAGCGCAGCATCGGAGTGATCGCGGGCGTCGTGATCGCGGTGCTGCTGAGCCTCGCTCTCGGCGGGCTCAGCTGGGTCGTGCTGCTCGCCGTCGTGGTGGCGATGGTCGTGGCGTGGTCGTTCAAGGCCACACCGGGCACCGCGAATCAGGTCGCGATCTCGGCGATGCTCGTGCTCGCGCTCGGATCCGCGAGCCCCGACTACGCGGTCGACCGGATCCTGGAGACCCTGATCGGCGCGGCGATCGGCTTCGTGGTGAACGTCGCCGTGGTGCCGCCCGTGCTCGTCGCGCCGGTGCGGCGCGACCTGGCCCTCCTCGGTGGGGAGCTCGCCGCGACCCTCGACCGCCTGGGCGACGCGATCGTCGACGCGCAGAGCCCCGCGCGACTGCAGGAGCTCATGCTCGAAGCACGGCTGCTGCGTCCGATGAAGGACGCCGCCGACGCCTCGCTCACCGCGGGCGAGGAGTCGCTCACGCTGAACCCCCGCGGGTCGCGCCATCGTTCGGAGCTCGTCGCGATGCGCGCACTGCTCGAGCGTCTCGGCCCGATCGTGACGCAGGTGATCGGCATGACCCGCGCCTTCGTCGATCAGTACGACGACACGCTCCCCGCGGAGCCCTCGGTCGCCGCGATCGCCGAGCAGCTGCATCGCGCCGGCCACGACGTGCGGCTCGCCGTCCAGCTGGCCGAGGTGGTTCCGGAACCCGAGGCGCTCACCTCGGCGATCCCTGCGCTGACCTCGCCGCTCGACATCCGCCCGCCCTCGTCGCGCAACTGGGTGCTGATCGGATCCCTCACCGAGGATCTGCGCCGCATCCGCGCCGGTCTGCGCGACGAGGACTGAACCGAGAGCACCCATCGGCGTCGTTGAGCGCCCTTCGTCTCGCTGCGCTCGCTCCGGGGGCGACCACAGACCGGTCCCTGAGCGAGGAGCGCAGCGATGAGACGAAGGGCGTCTCGCCTGCGGCTCGCTCAACGACCCCGAGTGCGATGCGAGCCTCAGGCCCCGATGAACTCCTCGACCGGGCCGAAGTCGGGCTCCTCGCGGATCTCGACGACGGATCCGAGCGCGTCGGTGTCGAGCACGCGGATCTCGTTCCGGCCTGCGCGCCAGAGCGGCGCCGGGGCGTACAGCGTGACCTGCGGACCGACCGCACGATAGCGGCCGAGCAGGAACCCGTTCAGCCAGACCATGCCGTTCAGGCCGCCGGGGAACGCGAGCCAGGCGTCGGCCGGATCCGCGACGTCGAACACCGCCGCGGCGAGACCGTCGGCAGGCCCAGCGGCCGGCCCGGCAGCGACCGCAGCCCCCGCCTCGGCCCCGCCCCATCCCGGAGCGGCGGCAGCGGGATCCGCCGGCGCGTCCTGCGGAAGGACCCGGTGCGTCCAGCCGTGCGCGAAGCGGCGGCCGATCCGCACGCCCGCCAGGATGCCCTTGCCCTCACCGGTGTGCGGCCCGTAGTTGACCCGCCCCTGGCTCTCGACCACGAGTACGAGCAGTCCGGATCCGCCCGCCGCGGGAAGGTCGAGAGAGCGCACCCCATCGCGCTCGAGCACGCCGAGGCGCACGCCGTCGAGGAAGACGACCGCACGGTCGTGCAGCACGTCGACCGTCAGAGCGGCCCCCGGGGCGTAGGTGATCTCGGCCTCGTACGCGACCAGTCCGTCCTCGGCGCCGAGCTCCTCGAAGGAGAGCGGCATCGGTGCGGTGGCGCCCGACGGAATCGCCCGCGCGACGTCGAGCAGAGAAACGACCGGGACCAGCGGCGCCGACGCCGCCGCCTGACGACGCGGGGCCTCCGGAACCGGCGGGAGGTCGCCGTCGTGGAACGGCGCGAACGCGGCGCGCAGCGCGTGGAACTTGTCGTTCAGGGTTCCGTCCTCGCCGATCGGCGCGTCCGAGTCGTAGGAGGTGACCGTCGGCTGCAGCACGCCGTCGTGGTTCGCCCCCGCCCAGAGTCCGAAGTTCGTGCCGCCATGCGCCATGTAGAGGCTCACGGATCCGCCCGCGGCCAGCAGCTCCTCGACGGTGCCGATCATGCTCGCGGCCGACCGCACGTGATGCTGCTCGCCCCAGTGATCGAACCAGCCGCCCCAGAGCTCGGCGCAGAGGAGCGCCTGATCCGGAAGGTGCAGGCGCTGCGCCTCGGCCACGCCGGTGCCGAACGTGAACGACCCCATCGCGCCCTCGACGCTGCCGTTGCGGACCATGTCGGCGGTCGTCCCGTCGGCCGTCGTGAGCAGCTCGACGATCCCGCGGGCGCGCAGTCCGTCGCGCAGGTGCACGAGGTAGTCGTGGTCGCTGCCGAAGGATCCGTACTCGTTCTCGATCTGCACGGCCGTGATCGGCCCTCCGTGCGCCGCCTGCAGCGGCGCGAGCCGGGGGATCAGCTCGTCGTACCAGGCGTCGACCGCGGCGAGGAAGACGGGGTCGCTCGTGCGCAGGGAGCGGGTGCGGCCGCTCAGCCAGAACGGGATCCCGCCGTTCGACCACTCCGCGCAGATGTAAGGGCTGGGGCGGACGAACACGTCGAGCCCGACCTCGCCCGCGAGCCGGATGAACCGCTCGGCGTCGCGCCAGCCCTCGAAGTCGACGATGCCCTCGACCCGCTCGTGGAAGTTCCACGGGATGTAGGTGTCGACCGTGTTCGCCCCCATCGCGGCGAGGCGGCGCAGCCGGTCCTCCCACTGATCGGGGTGGATCCGGAAGTAGTGCACCGCGCCGGAGAGCATCCGGAACCCACGGCCGTGGCGCCGCAGCGCGCCGTCCTCGTAGGTGAGCGCGGGGGACGTGGGCTCGGTCATTGCTCTCCTCGGGGCGCGGCACGATGTTTGCGTCACCATTGTCGCATCCCGGGCGCGCTCCGCACCCGCGATCTAGGCTGGCTGCATGTCCACGACCCTCGCCGAAGCCCTCGCCGACCTGGCCGCGCTGGAGGATCCGAAGTCCCGCGCCGTCAATGAGCGGCACGGCGACGCGCACGGTGTCAACCTGTCCCGGATGCGCGCTCTCGCGAAGCGGATCGGCCCGGATCCGGAGCTCGCCCGCGAGCTGTGGGCCTCGGGCGACGTGGCGGGGCAGCTGCTCGGGATCCTCGTGGCGAAGCCCCGCGCCCTGGACGCCGCCGACCTCGATCGGATGGTGCGGGAGACGCTGAGCGCCAAGGCGCACGACTGGCTGGTCGCGTATCTCGTGAAGAAGTCGCCGCACGCGGAGGAGCTGCGCACGCGCTGGCTGGACGATGCGGATCCCGACGCGCGCGCCGCGGCCTGGTCCCTCACCTCCGCACGGGTCGCGAAGAGCCCGGAAGGCCTCGACCTCGACGCGCTCCTGGACCGGATCGAGCGCGAGCTCGCGGGCGCCCCGGCGCGCGAGCAGTGGGCGATGAACGAGACGCTCGCCTACCTCGGCATCCACCATCCGGCGCTGCGCGACCGCGCGATCGAGATCGGGGAACGGCTGCAGGTGCTCGCCGACTACCCCACCCCGCCGAACTGCACCTCGCCCTTCGCGCCGCTGTGGATCGCGGAGATGGTGCGCCGCCAGGGCTGAGACGCCTCGGCTCGACGCGCCCGACGCTCCGGGAGGCCACAGAGCCCGGGGCGCGCGCCGCTCAGCCCCGAGGGGTTCGCGGACGCCGATCGACCGGATCAGGCGCGGACGATCCGGAGCGCCTGCGGATCGCCCGGCCGGCGAGGTGTCCCACCCACGCCGCCAGGGCTCCGCAGCACAGTCCGAATGCGGCGGGGATCAGGATCACGAGGGCGAGCTGCACGAGTCGCGCGCCGGAGGGCAGCGCGCGATCGTCGGACCAGAGGTACGCGTACGCCGCGACGAAGCCGAACACCGCGCCGACCGCGAGCGCTGCCCTCGTGCTGCGGCAGGTGGCACCGAGGAGGAGCGCTGCGACACCCCAGGGGATCGTGACGAGCGCGGTCCCCTGGGGTAGCCAGAGCGCGCTGCCGAGTCCGAGCGCGGCCGCGAGAGCGACCGCGGCGGCCAGGCGCCACAGAGTCGACGCGCGGGAATCCGCCTGCGTCGCACCCCCGGGGGTGCCGGTCATCGAATCATGCTTCATACCTAGACAGGCTAGGTATGAAGCATGAGCATTTCAAGGACACCGGCGAACCTCCTCGATACCCTGAGCGCATGAGCACCCACATCGCCGCCGCGCCCGGCCAGATCGCCCCCGTCGTCCTGTTCCCCGGGGATCCGCTGCGCGCGCGATGGATCGCCGAGACCTTCCTCGACGACGCGGAGTGCTACTCCGAGGTGCGTGGCATGCTCGGCTTCACCGGTACCTGGAACGGCCACCGCGTCTCCGTGCAGGGATCCGGGATGGGACAGCCGTCGATGTCGATCTACGCGAACGAGCTGTTCCGCGAGTACGACGTGCAGACGATCGTGCGAGTGGGCTCCTGCGGCGCGCTCACCGAGAAGGTCGGCATGCGCGACATCATCGTCGCGAACGGCGCATGCACCGACTCAGGGATCAACCGGATCCGCTTCCACGGCCAGGACTACGCGCCCGTGGCCGACTTCTCCCTGCTGCGCCGCGCTGTCGAGGCGAGCGAGCGGATGGACCTCGACCACGCCGTGCACGTCGGCCTGCTCTTCTCGAGCGACCAGTTCTACAGCACCCGCCCCGAGCTCACCGAGTCGCTCGTGCAGCACGGAGCGCTCGCCGTCGAGATGGAGACCAGTGCGCTCTACACGCTCGCCGCGTACCACGGTCGCCGTGCGCTCAGCATCTGCACCGTGTCCGACCACCTCGTCACGCATGAGGAGACCACGGCCCGGGAGCGCGAGCAGAGCTTCGGCGACATGGTCCGCATCGCGCTCGAGGCCGCCCTCGACGCCTGACCCCTCCTCCTTGACCGCGAGACTCCATCTGGGCGACGAGACTGCGCCTCTGGAGCGCAGTCTCGTCGCGGAGTTGCAGTCTCGCGGTCAAGAAGGGATGCCCGGGGGAGCAGGCCCACGAGGTGGGATGATCGATGCATCATGTCTGCGCGCCTTGATCCGTCCGTCGTCCGCCCCGCCGAGGGGGATCCGGATCCGGATGCCGTCTACCTGGCCTTCGTGGAATGGGCCGAGTCGACGGGGATCTCGCTCTACCCGGCTCAGGACGAGGCGGTCATCGAGATCGTGTCGGGGCAGAACCTGATCCTCAGCACGCCGACCGGGACCGGCAAGTCGCTCGTCGCGGTCGCCGCCCATTTCGCGGCCCTCGCCGACGGGCGCCGCACCTATTACACCGCCCCGATCAAGGCCCTGGTCAGCGAGAAGTTCTTCAGCCTGGTCGAGGTCTTCGGCGCCGAGAACGTCGGCATGGTCACCGGCGACTCCGCCGTCAACGCGGACGCGCCGATCGTGTGCTGCACGGCCGAGATCCTGGCGAATCTGGCTCTCCGCGAGGGGCCGGACGCCGAGGTCGGCCAGGTCGTCATGGACGAGCTCCACTTCTACGGCGACCCGGATCGCGGCTGGGCCTGGCAGGTGCCGCTGCTGACCCTCCCGCAGGCGCAGTTCATCCTCATGTCGGCCACGCTCGGCGACGTGACCGAGCTCGCTGCCGACCTCACCCGCCGCACCGGCCGCGAGACCGCCGTCGTCACCGGCGTGGAGCGGCCGGTGCCGCTGCACTTCTTCTACGAGACCACCCCGATCCACGAGACGATCGAGGACCTGCTGCACACGGACCGCGCACCGGTCTACATCGTGCACTTCTCCCAGGCCGCCGCCATGGAGCGCGCCCAGGCGCTCGCGAGCGCGAAGGTCGCCACCCGCGAGCAGCGCGACGAGATCGCCGAGCTCATCGGCGGCTTCCGCTTCACCACCTCGTTCGGCAAGACGCTCGCCCGCCTGCTCCGGCTCGGCATCGGCGTGCACCACGCCGGCATGCTGCCGAAGTACCGCCGCCTCGTCGAGCAGCTCGCGCAGCGCGGGCTCCTGCGCGTGATCTGCGGCACCGACACGCTCGGCGTCGGCATCAACGTGCCCATCCGCACGGTGCTGCTCACGGCGCTCACGAAGTTCGACGGCACCCGGATGCGCCAGCTCAACGCGCGCGAGTTCCACCAGATCGCGGGGCGTGCGGGACGGGCCGGCTTCGACACCGCCGGCACGGTCGTCGCGCAGGCCCCGGAGCATGAGAGCGAGAACCTCGCCGCGATCCGGAAGGCGGGTGACGATCCGAAGAAGAAGCGCAAGATCATCCGCAAGAAGGCGCCGGACGGCTTCGTGTCGTGGGGGGAGCCGTCGTTCCAGAAGCTCATCGCCGCGGAGCCTGAGACGCTGACCTCGCACATGCAGATCACGAGCGCGATGATGCTCAACGTGATCGGACGCGGCGGCGACGTCTTCGCGAATATGCGCGCTCTGGTATATGACAATCACGAACCGCGGGCGAAGCAGCGGATCCTGGCGATCCGGGCGCTCGGGATCTACCGGACGCTGCGGGAGTCGGGGATCGTCGAGCGCGACCCCGACGGCACGGTGCGGCTCACCGTCGATCTGCAGCCGAACTTCGCGCTGAACCAGCCCGTCTCCCCCTTCGCCCTGGCGGCGTTCGAGCTTCTGGACCCCGCGGATCCGACGTTCGCGCTCGACATGCTCTCGATCGTCGAGGCCACCCTCGACGATCCCCGCGCGATCCTCAGCCAGCAGGAGTTCGTCGCCCGCGGCGAGGCGGTCGCCGCCATGAAGCGCGAGGGCATGGAGTACGAGGAGCGCATGGAGGCGCTCGAGGAGATCACCTACCCGAAGCCGCTCGAGGAGCTGCTGTCCGCGGCGTTCGAGACGTTCAGCGCCGCGCAGCCCTGGATCCGCGACTTCGAGCTGCATCCCAAATCGGTCGTGCGCGACATGTACGAGCGGGCCATGTCGTTCGGGGAATATGTCGCGCTCTACAAGGTCGCGCGCTCCGAGGGCGTCGTGCTGCGCTACCTCTCGGACGCCTACCGGGCGGCCTCCCAGACGATCCCTGAGCACCTCAAGAGCGAAGAGCTGCGCGACCTCATCGAATGGCTGGGTGAGCTCGTCCGGCAGGTCGACTCCTCGCTGTTGGACGAGTGGGAGGAGCTCATCTCGGGCCACCCCGTCTCGCACACCGACGAGCCCGTGGTGCCGCCCGCGCCGAAGCGTCTCACGACGAATGTGCGCGCCTTCCGGATCCTGGTGCGCAACGAGCTGTTCCGACGCGTGCAGCTCGCCGCGCGGGAGGACCTGGACGCCCTCGCCGAGCTGGATCCGGAGTTCGGCGCCGACGGCTGGGACGCGGCCCTCGATGCCTACTTCGCCGAGCACGACGAGATCCGCACGGGGCCCGATGCGCGCAGCGCCGCCCTGCTCATCATCGACGAGACGGGCGGGCCGGATCACGAGCGCCCCGCGCGGGCCTGGGCCGTGCAGCAGATCCTCGACGACCCGGCCGGGGATCACGACTGGCGGATCTCCGCGATGGTCGATCTGGATGCCTCCGACGAGGCGGGCGAGGCCGTCATCGCCGTGACCGGGGTGGCTCGGCTCTAGCCCTGCGGCGCCTCCGCGCCCTGCTCCCGCGGGTTCCCCGCGCTCCCGTGACGATGTCCGATGCCCGGCGTATCGTCGAAGACACGGGAGCGGAACGGAGGGCGTCATGACGATTCACGAAGGCCGCGGGGGGCCGCGGACACCGGCGCACCGGGCGAGCGCACAGCAGGGGAGCCAGGCGCAGCAGGCACAGCAGGCGCAGCCCCATCAGGGCAAGGCGCTCCATCAGGGCATCGTGCCCTCGTATCTGCTGGCGAAGCTGGCCGAGTCCGAGCGCTACGCCCAGGCCGCCGAGGCGGCACGACAGACCCTGATCGCCCCGGCACCGGCCGAGCACCGCGCACAGCTGAGGCTGTCGATCGACGAGAACGGCTCGCTCGTGGCCACGGTCGAGGCGGCACCGGACCGCACGATCAGCGACGCGCGCGGCACCGAGACGCTTCCCGGCACCGTGGTGCGCACCGAAGACGAGCCGACGGTCGCCGACATCGCCGTCAATCAGGCGTACGACGGGCTCGGCGCGACCTTCCAGATGCTGCTCGACGCCTTCCAGCGCAACTCGATCGACGGGAACGGCCTGCCCCTGGACGCGACGGTGCACTACGGATCCGGATACGACAACGCGTTCTGGAACGGCGAGCGCATGGTCTTCGGCGATGGCGACGGCCAGGTCTTCCAGGGCTTCACCGGCTCGACCACGGTCATCGGCCACGAGCTCGGGCACGGCGTCATCCAGCACACCGCGGGCCTCGACTACGAAGGGCAGCCCGGCGCGCTCAACGAGTCCCTCGCCGACGTGTTCGGCGCCCTCACCGAGCAGCACCTGCTCGGCCAGACCGCCGACCAGGCGACCTGGCTCATCGGGGCCGGCATCTTCACCCCGACCGTCCACGGCAAGGCGCTGCGGTCGATGCTGCATCCGGGCACGGCGTACGACGACCCCGAGCTCGGCAAGGATCCGCAGCCGGCCGACATGAGCGGCTATGTGAAGACCACCGACGACAACGGCGGCGTGCACCTCAATTCGGGCATCCCGAACCGAGCCTTCGCACTGTTCGCGGTCGAGCTCGGCGGCTACGCGTGGGAGGCGGCCGGATCCGTCTGGTACCGCGCGCTGACCGGCGGGCTGCCGGCGTCCGCGACGTTCGCGCAGTTCGCGAAGGCGACGATCGCCGAGGCGGACGCGGTGAGCTCGTCCACAGGCGATGCCGCGCGCACCGCCTGGGCGTCGGTCGGCGTGATCAAGGCGACGGGCGATGAGCGAGCCGCCGGCTGATCCGCCCGTCGGGATCCCCGTCGACTCCGACGCCGCCGGTGACGACGGCGTCGCGATCCGCGTCGCGCGCAGCGGCGGCATCGCCGGGATGACCCGGCGATGGAGCGTGCAGCCGTCCGGCGGCGAGGCCGCGCACTGGATCGTCCTCGTCGAGCAGTGCCCCTGGGATGAGAAGGTCCCGCGCGGCACCGGCGCGGATCGCTACTCGTGGCGGATCGAGGTGCGGATCCGCCGGGAACGCCACGAGCAGGTAATCCCCGAGGAGCACCTGCTCGGCCCCTGGCGCGCCCTCGTGGACGCGGTGCAGGAGGCGGATTCCGGCACGACTCCGGGCTGATCCGCGCACGGTGGCATCGGGAGGACGCGCATCCGCGCCGGGCCTGTCTCCTGACGACGGCCGCCTACGACCTGCGCGACGTCACCCAACGGCGGCGGAGCCTGTGCAGCAGCGGCATGATCCCGTAGATCACGATCGGAACGGCGATCGTCACGGTGATGATCGTGCGCGGCGCCACGGGGATCCCCGCCATCAGGGGTCCCAGCAGCAGGTTGATCGCCAGCAGGGTGGGGGTCACGGCGATCCAGATCATCAACGCGAGCGTGTGCTGGCTCGGCGGAGCCGGAACCCGGACTGCTGCCGGAGCCGCCGTCCCCGAACCAGCCGCCGGGGCCGTAGCCGTGGCCGGCGCCGATCCGTCCGGAGCTGCAGAGTCGGATGCGCGGTTCATGCGGTTCGGCTCTCTGCGCGGCGCGAAGCGAGGAGTTCGCCGCGGAGGTCGTCCTCGACGAGATCCGCATTCACGTCCATCGCGACCGCGTTGGCGTGGCCGGCGGCGGTGATCACCTGCGCGCGCGGGTCCACGAGGTTCCCCGTGACCCATACCCCCGGCACGGAGGTGCGGCCCGACGCGTCGAGCTGCGCGAACCCCGCAGCGTCGACGGTGCCGCCGAGGGCGGCGACCAGCTCGGTGCGGGGACGGGACTCCGGCCGGAGGAACACCGCCTCGACCGGGACCGCCTCTCCGCTCTCGAGCCGCACTCCGACGAACCGCTCCCCGTCGAGGAGCAGTTGGACGATCCGCCCCTCGTGGATCCGGATGCCACGGGCACGGAGCAGCTGCGCATCCGCCTCCTCGACCAGACTCCCGTTCGCGAGGTAGGTGAGGTCCGACGACCACTGCCGGAGCAGGAGCGCGTGCTTCACGGCGCCCGGAACGCCGCCGAAGACGGCCAGGGGCCGATCCCGGACCTCGTAGCCGTGGCAGTACGGGCAGTGCAGGAGGAAGCGGCCCCAGGCCTCGCGGGCGCCGGGGATCGCCGGAAGCACATCCTCGACGCCGGTCGCGAGGATGATCCGGCGGGCGGCGATCTCCTCCCCCTCCACAGTCGTGAGCACGAATCCCGCCTCGGCATCGCCCGAGGCCGCGGCCACCGGTTGCGGAACCAGACGCGCCCCATAGGAGGCGATCTCCTCGCGTCCGATCTCCAGCAGGCGAGAGGGCGGGAACCCGTCGCGCGACAGGAAGCCGTGCATGTGCGCGGCGGGGGCGTTGCGCGGCGCGCCGCCGTCGAGAATCACGACGGAACGGCGGGAGCGGGCGAGGACGAGCGCGGCGCTCAGCCCGGCGGCTCCGCCTCCGACGATCGCGGTGTCGAACAGTTCTCTGGTCATGCATCCAGGCTCTCAGCCGACATCGCGAATCGGCAATCCAGCTTGCGGAAACCGCAAGCGTCTGATGTCCTGGATCCATGAACACGAACGCCGATCTCGCGGCCGCGCTGGACGGCATCGGCCCCCGCCTGCAGCGGATCCGGACGGGCCGCGCCCTCACCCTCGCCGAGGTCGCCGAGCTCGCCGGCACGTCCGCCAGCACCGTGTCCCGGTTGGAGAGCGGCCTGCGCAAGCCCAGCCTCGAGCTGCTCTTCCCCCTCGCCCGCGCGTACGGGATGACCCTCGACGACCTCGTCGGCGCGCCGGAGTTCGGCGATCCGCGCGTGCAGCTGCGTCCGAGGCGCAGGAACGGGCGGATCGTGATCCCGCTCAGCCGTAATCCCGGCGGCGTGCAGGCATGGAAGGTCGTGATGTCCGTCGAGCACGGTCCCGGCACGCTGCGCACGCATGACGGATCCGAGTGGATCTACGTCCTGAGCGGGCAGATCCGCCTCGTGGTCGGCAAGAGGAATCTCGTGCTCGGCCAGGGCGAGGTCGCCGACTTCGACACCCGCACCCCGCACTGGTTCGGCGCCACGGGCGACGCCCCCGCCGAGATCCTCAGTCTCTTCGACCGCAACGGCGCGCGCGTGCACATCCCCGAGGCGAGCGACGCGGGCGAAGGGGCGACCGCGCGACCGTGACGTGCCCTGCGCTCAGGACTCGGGCTCGGCCTTAGCCTCGGCCTCAGCCTCAGCCTCAGCCGGCATCGGGATCGCGACGGTCGTCGCGGAGGTCGGCGCGCCCAGCCCCAGCCCGAGCGGATCCGCGACCGGGGCCTCCGGCAGGTCGGTCGCCTCGTCCCGGTCCAACGGCTCCCCGGGCAGCGCGGCCCAGGTGGCCTTCTCCTCCGGCTTCTGCGTGAACATGCCCATGCGTCCATTGTGCGCCCGGTACACGGGCGCGGCTTCGCGAGAAACCAGATCCTGCGCGAGACACCAGCCCTGACGTGGCGTCTCGTGCAGGATCTGGTGTCTCGCCGTTCGCGACGCGTGCCCACCCCCCCCTCACGCCCGCCAGAGCGTCGCCCTGGCCGACACCCGCGGAGCGTCCGGCACCAGCACGGCGAGCACGCGGACGAACGTCGTCATCCACACCAGACCCAGCCCCACGGCGATCGCCTCGAGTCCGGTCGAGGAGTACAGGCCGACCGGAACGTGGAGCAGCACAGCCGCCACCAGCAGGACGCCGAGCCCGATCGTCGCGACCAGCAGCGCACGCGGCGGGCCGGGCAGCGCCTTCGTCGACATGGCCGCGGCGAGGGCGAACAGCACGAGCGTTCCGAACGCCGCGATCCAGTGCACGACCCGGTCGAGCTCGATCGGCACGAAGCCCACGACGGCCAGCGCGAGCCCGGTGGCACCCCAGAGCGCGACCACCACGGCGATCCCGCGCAGGGCGCGGTCGCCGCGCAGCCGGTGCAGGTCGCGGCCGATGTAGGCGCCGACCGTCGCGAACAACAGCCCCACCACGACGAGTGTGCCGTTGAACGCCCAGCCGCGGGCGCCGAGGCCGAGCTGCGAGAAGTTCCGCTGCCACCACAGCGGATCCGCCGCGGTCGCCATCGCGAACAGCGTGCCGATCGTGAGGAAGCCGAACAGCAACGCCGCCAGATCCCTCGTGCGGATGCCCACGCCCGCCGTGTAGGCGAAGCGGCCGCCGATCGCCGAGGCGACCCCGGCGATGAGCGCGCCGCCCAGTGCCGGCGCCGTGAAGTCGCGGAGCCCTGCGCCGAAGACGAGCCCGCCCAGCAGCACGCCGAACGCGGTCACCGCCGCGAAGACCACGGTCAGCGCGACCGCCGAAGCGTGCGAGATCGCCGTCTGCCACGGCGGCATCCCCTGCGTCTCGCCGCGGCGGTGCTGCACCGTGCTGACGACGAAGGCGGCCGCCGCGACGATCCCTGCGATCACCGCGACGGGCTGGCTCAGCGATCCTGGTCCGGTCAGCGCGCGGGGCGGACCCTGCAGCACGACGAGGCCGGCCACGGTGCCGAGGGCGAGGCAGAGCGCCGTCGCCCACACCGTCTGCGTCTCGTCCCGCAGCCGCCGCGTGGTGTCCATGCCGTCATCGAACCACGCCCCGCCGACACTTCGCCCCGCCCGCTCCGTGCGACCGCCCCGCCGAGCCTTCCCTCCCCCTCCCCACTTGCGAGTCGTCCCCGTCAGCGGACGCCAGAGGGTCCGCTGACGGGGACGACCGCACAGAGTGGAGGGGCGCAGAAAGGGGGGACGCGTCAGCGGGCGGGGCCTGACCCGCCGTGCAGCTCGCCGCGGAGGGGCCAGCGCCCGTTTCGCTGCCGGAACTCGTTCGCGCGCAGCAGCGGCGAGACGTCAAAAAGGCGCGGATTCAGCCGCAGCCGCGGGCCCGACGAGCCGCGCACGGTGAGCCGGAACTGCCCGCCCGAGGCCTGCACCGAGAAGTCGGTGATGTCGGCGTAGGCGATCACGGCCTCACGACCCCAGATCGTACGGAACGCGATCTCGTCGACCCGGGGCTCGACGTAGAAGTTCCGGTACATCAGGAGGAAGGCGGCGCCGGCGAGGGCGATCGCGATGGACGCGATCCGCAGCGGCCAGAGCATGCCGTCGGCGTTGTTCTCCGTGAAGGCGGCGAGGCCCATCAGGCCGCCGACCGCCACGAACAGAGCGCCCACGAGCGGGACGAACACCGGCATCCGCTGCCGCACGGGTCCGACCGAACGGCGCCCGCGCATCCTCGACACCGCTGCCGCCACGAGGATCAGGACGGCCAGCACGATGAGGACCTTCACCACGACCGCGGACACCCCTCGAAGGTACCGCCTCTCGGACCCGCCGACGTCCGCGCCCTCGAGCCCGCCCGCGCGGGACCTGGGAACCGCGGGGAGCAGGCGGGCGCCCCGCTCGGAACCCCGCAGGAGCGCGGAACGCAGGAGATCCCGGCCGGATCCGCTCCCGAGGTGGGAGGGACGGCCGGGATCTCCTGCGCGGCGACGACCCGTCAGGCCAGGACCAGATCCTCCATGCGGGCGTACGAGGCCTCCATGCCGTCGGCCATGCCCGTCGCGAGGATCATGTCGCGGGTCTCGAGGTCGGGGTACTCGATGAGGAGCGTGATCAGCGTCGCGCCGTCCTCCTCATAGAGGTTGAGGTCGTTGAGCGTGACCGGCCCGTCGGTGCCCTGCATCTTCTCGGTCGTGACCGCGCGGCGCGGGGCGTCGACGAGAAGCGCTTCGCCCTCGAACCCGAACGCCTGCCCCGGGGTGTCCCCGACCGGGGCCCAAGAGCTGCGGTAGGTCTGACCGGGCTCGGTCGCGACCGTGCACTCCGTCATCTCCCATCCGTCGGGTCCGAGCAGCCACTGCCTCATGAGCTCCGGCTCGTAGTGCGCGCGCCAGACGAGGTCGCGCGGCCCCTCGACCAGCCGCGTGATGCGCACGTGGGTGTCGTCGAGCAGTTCGACGCGGGTGCCCTTGCCCTGGGCGTAGTCGCGCAGATCCTGCAGGACCGCGTCGAGCTGGCTCATCGCCATCTTCGTGCCCTCGATCACGCCCATCGCGACGACCTGCTCGAGCGCCTCGGCGGAGTCGAAGTGGCTCGTGCCGACCATGCGGGTGCCCTCGGCGCTCGGCGAGAACTCGAGCGTCATCCGCATGGCCGCGAAGCCCTCGAGCGGCTCGCCCGCGTCGTCGACGAAGGAGTCGAGCACCTCGAACAGCGAGGGCGCCTCGATCCGGGTGAACTCCCACCGCCCCGACGACTTCTCACCGCGCGGGCCGTCGAGCCGGTACTGCGCGATGCCGCCGACCGTGTGGTCGAAGGCGGTGAAGGTCGCGGGCCATCCGGGCGGGCCCCAGAAGCGCTCGAGCTGGCGCGGGTCGGAGTACGCCGCCCACACGCGCTCCACCGGGGCGGCGAAGTCGGCGTGGATCGTCAGCGTCAGGTTCTCGGGATCGGTGGTCACGTCGGTGACAGGCATGTCACCCTCCTTCTGTGTCGGTCAGGTGGTGGTGGATCCGCGCGGCGCGGATCCGGGATCGGAGTCGGTTTCGTCGGTCTCGTCGGTGGCGGAGTCCTCGGCGAGCAGGTCGTCGAGGCGGGAGATGCGGCTCCGCCACAGGTCCTCGTAGCGGGCGAGCAGTGCCCTGGCACGCGCGATCATCTCGGGATTCGCGCGGACCAGCCGCTCGCGTCCCTCGGCGCGCTTGACGATGAGCTCGGCCGCCTCGAGCACGGCGACGTGCTTCTGCACCGCCGCGAACGACATGTCGTAGTCGCGGGCGAGCTCGGAGACCGATCGCTCGGCTTCGATCGTGCGGCGCAGGATGTCGCGCCGCGTGCTCGCCGCGAGGGCCTGGAACACACGGTCGACCTGTTCATCGCTGAGTTCATTTCGTACAACCATTTGGTTGTAGATTACGACGACCGGATCCCGATGTCAAGAGGTGCGGGACGGAATCGCGACGCGGTCACAAGGACGCCCCTCCGCCGGTCATTCCTGAGTGCGGCGGGTCCGCCGCACTCAGGACACGCGGAAGGCTCCCCCATGACCGAATCCACCGAGACGGCATCCGCCGATCTCACGACCCTGCACAGCGCGCTGGCGACCGAGCAGATGGTGCTCCAGTCCGTCGCGACCGCGACCATCGGCGAGGCCGGCGGGAGGTCCACGATCTACCTCTCGACGCTTTCGAGCGGCCTCGTCGCGCTCGGGTTCTCCGCCTCGACCCCGGGACTCCTCGCCACACTGACGTTCACGCTGCTGCCGACGATCTTCATGCTCGGCTGGTTCACGGTCGTGCGCCTCGTCGACAACACCGTCGAGAACATCGCGGTGCGGCACAGGATGGAGAACATCCGCGCGCATTTCGCCGGACTCCACCCTTCCGGTCCGGCTCTGCTCGTCAGCGGCGACGCCCGCACGGGCGAGTACGGCGTGCGCTACGGGCGCAGCTCCTTCCTGTTCACGATGGCCAGCATGGTCGCCGCCGTGAACTGCGTGCTCGGCGGCGCGCTGATCGCCCTCGCCCTGTCGGTGGGACTCGGCCTGCCCGCGCTCTCCGCGCAGCTGGCCGGAGCCGCGGTCGGCTTCGCCCTCCTCGTCGCGACCCTCGCCTACGAACGCCGCCGGATCCGCGGGGCGAGTCTGCCTCACGGCCCGATCGGGCGCTAGGACGCCGACGGGCGGGGAGCGCCGCATCCGGCACACCCCGCCCGCGGCGGAATCGGCGCTACGCGCGCGGCGGGTTCAGCGGCAGCCACTCCTCGAGGGTGGTCGCGAAGAGGCGTGCTCCATCGATCGGGATCAGAGTCCGCTCCTCGATCTGCGCGCCGTAGTAGGGCGCGTCGTCGTCGCGGACGACGTGTCGCGGATCGTGACGGAACGCGAGGGCGCGGCGGGCGAACTCGTCCATGCCGAAGGCCTCCGGACCCGCGATCTCGATGTCGCCGACGGGCGCGCCGGCCGCGGCCTGCGCGACGGCGGTCGCGACGTCCTCGGCGGCGATCGGCTGGATCAGGGCGCCGGGGAGCGTGACCGTGTCGCCTTCTGTGGAGATGTCGGCGATGCTGCCGACGAACTCGAAGAACTGCGTGGCGTGCACGAGCGAATACCGGATGCCCGACTCCCGGATCAGCTGCTCCTGAGCCGTCTTCGCCACGAAGTACGGGATGTTCTGCGGACGGTTCGTCCCGACGATCGTCAGCGCGACGTGGTGGCCGACGCCGGCCGCAGCCTCCGCGGCGAGCAGGTTCCGCGTGGAGACCGTGAAGAACTCCCGCACGTCGGCGGGGGCGAACGAGGGCGAGTTCGAGACGTCGACGACGACGTCCGCGCCCTCCAGCGCCGCGGCGACGCCCTCCCCCGTGACGGAGTTCACGCCGGTGTTGGGTGAAGCGGCGATGGCCTCGTGGCCGTGCGCGCTGAGCTTCGCGACGACCTTCGAGCCGATGAGGCCCGTGCCTCCGATGACGACGATCCTTGCCATGTCCAAGCCTTTCGTGCGGGGATGAGACGCGGGTTCCAGCGCCTGAAGTGATGACAGGACAGCCGGGTCGGCTGTGACATCCGCTCGATCCGTCACAGATCCGGGCGCTGCCCGGTCAGACCTGATGGGACCCGGCATTGCCGGAGATCGTCCCCGCAGAGGAGAGTGAGAACGTGGTGACGAGCGTCGAGGCCGAAGACCTGCGGATGGCCGCCGAGGTCTTCGCCGCGCAACGGCGCCGCTTGTTCGGCATCGCCTATCGGATGGTGGGCACGGTCGCGGATGCGGAGGACATCGTCCAGGAGACGTGGATCCGCTGGCAGGGCGCCGACCGCGCTTCCGTGCAGGAGCCCGCCGCCTTCCTCACGACCGTCGCCACGAGACTCTCGATCAACGTGCTGCAGTCGGCACGGACGAAGCAGGAGACCTACATCGGCCCCTGGCTGCCCGAACCGGTGAACACGGACGACGATCCTGCGCTGGGCGCGGAGCGCGCCGAGGCGCTGCAGTTCGCGATCATGCTGACGCTGGAGAAGCTCACCCCGACCGAGCGCGCCGCGTACATCCTGCGCGAGGCGTTCGACTACCCGTATCCGCGGATCGCCGAGATCATCTCCTCGAGCGTGGTCAGCGCGCGCCAGCTGGTCAGCCGCGCGCGCTCCCACCTCGCATCGGATCGACAGGCCGCCGTGGAGCCGGGGCACCAGCGCCGACTGCTCGAGGCCTTCCTGGTCGCCGCTCGGAACGGCGATGCGCAGGAGCTCGAGAGGCTGTTCGCCGACGACGTGGTCAGCTACACCGACGGCAACGGCGTCAAGCTCGCCGCTCGGATCCCGGTGATCGGCCGCAGCCGGGTCGCGAAGTTCGTGGCCGCGTTCGCGCATCACTTCTGGATCGGCAAGTCCATCGGATGGGTCGAGGTCAACGGGCAGCCCGCTGCGGCGCTCGTGCAGGACGGCGAAGTCACCACGCTCGTGACCGTGACGACCTCGGCCGCCGGTATCGCGCAGCTGCTGTGGGTGATGAGCCCCGACAAGCTCGGCGCCGTGACCGCGGCCATCGCATGAGCGACGGCCGCCGCCCTGCCTGGTCGCGTCGACGCGGACGCGGCGCCGCAGACCGGGATCTCATGGACGAGCTCGCGACCGCGCTCCTGAACCGTTCCGAATCCACCGCGCGAGCGCTGCTGCACCGCGATGTCGCGATGCTCGTCGACAGCGGCGGGATCGCACCGGTGGCGGATCCGCTCCACGGACCGGGCGAGGTGGCGGCGGCCTTGCGGACGCTGACGACCGAGACCTCGATCACCGCAGCGTCCATCAATGGAACACCGGGGTTCGTGCTGGCCCGCGACGGCGTCGTGATCGGGGTCGTCACGGCCGAGATGCGCCGCCGGCTGCTGACGAACATCTGGGTGGTGTGCAGCCCGGAGAAGCTGCGGCACTGGAACCGTCGGTGACAGGGGCGCGGACCCGACGAGACTCAGGCTCCCGGCGAGCTCAGCACGGCGTCGAGCAGGCCGGGGAACCTCGCGTCGAGGTCTTCCCGGCGCAGAGTGAGGAGGCGGCGCCTGCCGTGGGGCTCGTTGCGGATCACGCCCGCCTCGCGCAGCACCTTCATGAAGTGCGACTTGGTCGACTTCGGCAGGTTCGGATCCGTCGCGTGGCACGCGGCCATGTCGAGCGGGCCATCGATCAGCTGGCGGGCGATGGACAGACGTTCCGGATCGCTGAGCGCGAAGAGCACCGCGGTCAGCTCGATCTCGGAGCGCTCCGGATGCGGAAGGTCGGTGGCGCCTGGCATGGTTCGATAATACTTGTACCT
>JAITLM010000173.1 GCA_031277885.1 Microbacterium sp. | reverse complement strand
CCCGCCACGATCGGCGACCTCTTCGGCGACCTCGTCGAGGATCCGCAGCTCGGACTGATCTCGCCGCGCTGGCGGGCGGTCGGAGGGCTCACCGTGCCGCTCGGCATCGTGGATGTTCCGCTCGAGCAGCGGCGCGAGAACCTGGTGGTCTCGCTCGGCGGCGCCGCCGGTCACATGGCGATCGTGGGTGCGCCGCTGAGCGGCAAGAGCACGCTCGCGCGCACGACCGTCGCCGCGCTCGCCCTCACGCACACTCCGCGCGAGGTGCAGTTCTTCGTGATCGACTTCGGCGGCGGCAGCTTCGCCGGCATGCAGGGCTTCGCGCACCTGAGCGGTCTCGCGACCCGCTCCGAGCCCGACGTCGTGCGGCGCACCGTCAGCGAGATCACCTCGCTCCTGAACGCGCGCGAGGTGTACTTCCGCTCCCAGGGCATCGACTCGATCGACACCTACCGCCGCCGCCGGGCGGAGGGGACCGTCGACGACGGCTACGGGGACATCTTCCTCATCGTCGACGGCTGGGGGACGCTGCGCACCGAGTTCGAGAACCTCGAGGCGCCGATCCAGGCGATCGCCGCCCGCGGCCTCACGTACGGCGTGCACGTGATCCTCACCGCCGCGCGGTGGATGGAGATCCGCGCGAACGTCAAGGACCTCATCGGCACCCGGATCGAGCTGCGCCTCGGCGACGCGACCGACTCCGAGGTGGACCGCAAGGCCGCGGGCAACGTCACCTCGCTCCCCGGCCGGGGCCTGGATCCGCGGGCGCTGCAGATGCTCACCGCGCTGCCGCGGATCGACGGGGTCGAGGATGCGGGATCCCTGGCCGACGGCGTCGACGACCTCGTGCGCCGCGTCGGCGCGGCCTGGCGGGGACCCGCCGGACCCAAGCTGCGCCTGCTGCCTTCGCGCATCTCGCACGACGAGCTGCGGGCGCTCGCGACGCGGGCGAACGGCGGATCCGAGCCGCGCCAGATGCTGCTCGGCATCGACGAGGAGAACCTCGCGCCGTTCGCGGTCGATCCCGCGGCCGAGCCGCTGCTGTACCTCTACGGCGACGCCGACTCCGGCAAGTCGTCGATGCTGCGCGGCGTCGTGCACGAGATCATGCGGCTCTACCCGGCGAACCGGGCGAAGATCTTCGTGGTCGACTACCGCCGGGCGCTGCTGGGCGAGATCCCGCAGGAGTACCTCGGCGCCTATCTCACCTCGCACGAGCTGGCCGAGGGCGGGATCAGTGAACTGGCGGCGTTCTTCCGCAGCCGGATCCCGGGTCCCGACGTCACCCCGGAGCAGCTGCGCACCCGCTCCTGGTGGAGCGGCGCGGAGGGCTTCGTGCTCGTCGACGACTACGACCTCGTCGCGACCTCGCAGGGCAACCCGATGGCGCCGCTCGCGCCGCTGCTCGCGCAGGCGGCGGATCTGGGTCTGCACGTGATCCTCACCCGCCGCGCCGGCGGGGCGAGCCGCGCCGCCTACGACCCGATCATCCAGCGCATGACGGATCTGGGCGCCACGGGCATCCTGCTCAGCGGGAACCCGGAGGAGGGGCAGCTGATCGGCAAGGTCAAGGCCGTCCCGTCCATCCCGGGGCGCGCGCAGATCGTCAGTCGCGACCGCGGTGTCGTCGCCGCCCAGCTGCTCTGGGTCCCGCCCCGCTACGAGTGACGCCCCCCACCTGACCGCGAGACTCCATCTGGGCGACGAGACTGCACGCCAGAACCGCAGTCTCGTCGCCCAGATGGAGTCTCGCGGAGGGGTGGCGGGGCAGCTCGATGGGGAGTTCTCCCCATCGAGCGCTTCCAGGATCGCGGTTTACACTCTTGGAGTCCCCTGACAGTTCTGCATGGGGGCGCTGTGCTGTCCATCCGGGGGGAATACGTGGTGAAGTCGTTCGCGTGGTTGCGGATGCGACCCAAGACACTCGCGTCCGTCGCCGCCGTGAGTGCCGCCGCGATCGCGGTCACCGGCATGGCGTTCGCCTATGAGGGCAACCCCACCGCCGAAGTCGATCTGCACGACGGCGGCGTCTGGCTCACCAAGACCTCGAGCCTCATGGTCGGCCACTTCAACAACGAGTCGCGCCTGCTCGACGGAGGCCTGCGCACCGCCGGCGAGAACTACGACGTCGAGCAGTCCGGCGGCATCGTGCTCGTCACCGACCGCACCGCCTCGACCGTCACCAGCGTCGACCCGGCCCGCGTCGTGCTCAGCGACGCCGTGCTCGTCCCCGGCGGGGCGAAGTCGGTGCTCGGCGGCTCGACCGTCGCGATCCTGGATCCGAAGGACGGCAAGCTCTGGGTCGTCCCGTCCTCGGGACTGAACGGCTTCAAGGCCGCGGGCAAGGATCCGCAGGCGACGCTCGGCCCGAACGCCGACGTCACCGTCGGCAAGGACGGCACCGTCTACGCCGTCTCCGCCAAGAACCGCAACGTCGTCACGGTGCACGTCGACGCTCAAGGCGATCCGCAGCCGCCGTCCACCGAGGGCATCGAACTCGCGGAGGGCGCCAAGCCCACGATCACCGTCGTCGGCAGCACCCCCGTCGTGCTCGACGCCAAGGCGAAGACCGTGTTCGCGGGCGGTCACCGCACGGAGCTGACCGGATCCGAGGTGAAGGACCTCGACGCCGCGATCCTGCAGCAGCCCTCGGCCGAGAACGCGTCCGCCGTGCTCGCCACCGCCGACGCGCTCATCGACGTGCCGCTGGACGGATCCGCGCCGAAGGTGCAGGACGTCGGCGGGACCGGCGCCCCCGCGGCGCCCGTCTCCCTGAACGGCTGCACCTACGCGGCGTGGGGCGGATCCGCGAAGTTCCTCCGCGACTGCATCGGTGACGCCAACGACCTCAAGACCACGATCGACGGCGCGGAGAGCAGCACCTCGCTGGTGTTCCGCGTGAACCGCGACGTCGTGGTCCTCAACGACACCGCGGGCGGCGCGGCGTGGATGGCGACCGACAACCTGCAGCGCGTGGACAACTGGCAGGACATCGTGCCTCCGGAGGGCGATTCCCAGCAGCAGGATCAGACCACCGACGACCAGGTCGAGACCACCCTGCCCAAGCGCACGCCCGAGAACACGCCTCCGGTCGCGAACAACGACGAGTTCGGAGTGCGCCCCGGCCGCACCACGATGCTGCCGGTGCTCGACAACGACACCGACGCGGACGGCGACGTGCTGGTCGCCTCGCTCGCCCAGGAGCAGCCGTCGCTCGGCGACGTGCAGCCGATCAACAACGGCGGCGCGCTGCAGATCGCGGTGCCGGAGAACGCCACCGGATCCGCCTCGTTCCAGTACCAGGCCGATGACGGCCGCGGTGGCACGGCGACCGCGACGGCCGCGCTCACGGTGCACGACTGGAGCGTGAACGCGCCGCCCAAGCAGAAGCGCGTGCCAGGGGTGCTCATCGAAGCCGGCGGCACCGCGACGTACAACGCGCTGCCGGACTGGATCGACCCCGACGGCGACGACGTCTACCTGAAGGACGTCGAGGCCGCCCCCGGCGACCAGGTCGACTTCACCCCCGACGGGCAGCTCACCTACCGTGCTCTGGCGAGCCTGCCCGGCCGCAAGGAGATCCGGATCACCGTCGCCGACGCGATGGGCGAGTTCACCACCGGCACGATCCGCCTCGACATCCGTCCGGCCGGCACCACCGAGCCGAAGACGAACGCCGACCACGTCGTCACGCGGGCGGGCGAGCAGGTTACGGTCTCGCCGCTGCTGAACGACTCCAGCTCCGGACGCGAGCCGCTGCGCCTCACCCGCGTGGACGAGACGCCGGGCGCGGTGATCACCCCGAACTTCGCGGAGGGCACCTTCACATTCCAGGCCGACGCACCGGGCACCTACTACATGCAGTACCTCGCCAGTGCCGGCCCGAACGCGGTGCCGGGCCTCGTCCGCGTGGACGTGCTCGACAAGACGGCCGAGGCCGGGGCGCCGATCGCCGTGCGCGACGTCGCGCTGCTGCCCACGGGCGGCGATGTGCTCGTCGGCGTGCTGAACAACGACATCGACCCCGCCGGAGGCATCCTCGTGGTGCAGTCGGTCACGGTGGAGCCGCACAGCGGCGTCGCCGTGTCGGTGCTCAACCACGAGACGCTGCGGGTCACCGATCAGGGCAACCTCGACAAGGAGGTGCGGATCAAGTACCGCATCTCGAACGGATCCAAGACGGCCGACGGCGACGTGATCGTCATCCCGATCCCGGCGCCGAGCAAGCTCGACCCGCCGACCGCCGTCGAGGACACCGCCGTCGTGCGCGCAGGCGACGTGGTCACCATCCCGGTGCTCGCGAACGACAAGCACGCGCCCGGGACGACGCTGCACGTCGCGCCGAAGCTGATCGAGCCGCTCGTGGACCCGAAGTTCGGCGAGGCGTTCGTCTCGCAGGACACGGTGCGCTTCCGTGCCGGTGACACCCCTCGTACCGTCTACGCCACGTACGAGGCGATCGACTCGAACGGGCAGAAGGCCGCCGGATACATCACGATCCAGATCCTCCCCGTCGACGAGAAGACGAACACCGCCCCCAGGCCGCACGATCTCACGGTGCGCGCGCTCAGCGGCACGAGCGTGCGCATCGCGGTGCCGCTGGACGGGCTGGACGCAGAGGGCGACTCGGTCGAGCTCGTCGGACTCGACTCCGCGCCCAAGCAGGGCAAGGTGACGGAGGTCGGCACGAACTTCCTCACGTATCAGGCGTTCGACAAGGGCAACGGCATCGACGCCTTCACCTACCGGGTGCGCGACCGGCTCGGCAAGGAGGCGACGGCGACCATCCGCGTCGGCATCGCCCCGAGCGCGGGCACCAACCAGGCCCCGTACGCGGTGAAGGACTCGATCGTCACGCGCCCCGGCCGCACGGTCGGCGTCGCGGTGCTGGCGAACGACTCGGATCCGGACGGCGATCCGATCGGCCTGCTCAAGAAGGGCATCACCCTCCCGCAGGGCGTCGACGGGCTCAAGGCCGAGGTCTCCGGCGATCGGGTGCTGATCACGGCGCCGGACAGGCCGCTGCAGACGTCCGTCGAGTACACGATCGCCGATGACAAGGGCGCGACCGCCACCGCGCCGGTGCAGATCACGGTCGCCGACGACGTGCCCCTCGTGCCGCCGATCGCCCGCGACGACCGGGTGCAGGCGAGCGACCTCAAGGGCAAGAGCCTGCAGGTCGAGGTGCCGGTGCTCGACAACGACGAGGATCCGGACGGCGTCGTCGACGAGCTCAAGCTCACCACCGACGACCCGAACGCCAAGGTGCTGCCGAACCGCAAGATCCAGGTGACGGTCGGCGAGCAGCGCCAGCTCGTGCAGTACACCGTGACCGATCGCGACAATCTGACCGCTTCGGCGTTCATCTTCGTCCCCGCGCTCTCCGAGCTCGCGCCGACGCTCGTGAGCACCAAGCCGGTCGAGGTCAAGAGCGGCGAGACCAAGGAGCTCCCGCTCTCCCAGTACGTCACCGTCGCCGGCGGCGGCGAGGTGCGCATCACCCAGGCCGACAAGGTCAGCGCGGTGAACGGCAACGGCGCCCCGCTCATCAAGGACGAGCACACGCTCGTCTACACGTCGAAGCAGGGCTACTTCGGCGACGACGCAGTCACCTTCGAGGTGACCGACGGCACCGGCCCCGACGACCCGAAGGGGCGCAAGGCGATGCTGAGCCTGCCGATCACCGTGCTGCCGCCCGACAACCAGCCGCCGACGTTCACGAACGCGCAGGTCTCCGTCGCCCCCGGTGAGCCGGAGCAGAAGGTCGATCTCGCCGCACTCGCGAAGGATCCGGATCCGGAGGACGCGAAGAAGCTGAAGTTCGCGATCACGGGACAGCCGGATCACGGCGTCACGGCGAGCCTGGACGGATCCACGCTCAAGGTGCAGGCGGACTCGAACGCGCCCAAGGGTACGGCCACGACCGTGCGGTTGACCGTCACGGACGGCAAGACCGAACCCGTCACCGGCACCGTCAACGTGACCGTCTCCGCGTCGACGCGCTCTCTTCCGGTCGCGAACGAGGACACGGTCGCTCAGGCCGACCAGGGCAAGCCCATCACGATCCCCGTGCTGCAGAACGACGTCAACCCCTTCCCGGACAAGCCGCTGAAGGTCCTCTCCGTCGGCGTCCAGACCGGCTCCGCGGCCTCCGCGGTGCAGGGCGACAACGTCGTGATCACCCCCTCGAAGGACTTCGTCGGGCAGGTCGTGGCGACCTACCGGGTGCAGGACGCGACGAAGGATCCGGACCGCGAGGTCGACGGCCGCATCGTCGTGACGGTGCAGGGCATCCCGGACGCCCCTGGTGCGCCGCAGGTGACGAGCGTGCAGGACCGCACCGTGGTGCTCAACTGGTCGGCGCCGTCGAACAACGGCGCCGAGATCTCGGGCTACACGGTCAAGGCGACGAGCGGGGGCGGCTACACCAAGCAGTGCCTGTCGACGACCTGCACGCTGGAAGGCCTGACCAACAACGTCAAGTACACGTTCGCGGTGACGGCGACGAACCGCGTGGGCGAGAGCAAGCCGTCCCCGGTCTCGCAGGAGGCCCGTCCGGATGCGCGCCCCGACACCCCGAACCCGCCGACGCTGAAGTTCGGCGACAAGTCGCTGCAGGTGAACTGGCAGACCCCGACGACCCCCGGTTCGCCGGTGAAATCGTTCAATCTGGAGATCTCGCCGGCGCCGCCGAGCGGCGTCGCGACGAAGACCGGCGTTTCCGGCAACAGCCTGAAGTGGGACGGGCTGGAGAACGGCGCCAACTACCAGGTGCGCGTGCAGGCCGTGAACGACGCACCGGAACCGTCGACCTGGTCGGGGTGGTCGGCCGCGGAGGTCCCGGCCGGACCGCCGACGGCGCCGGGCACCCCGAACGCGCAGAGCGCGCCCTCGGTCGGCCCGCAGTCGCAGATGACCGTGACCTGGACGGCCGCCGGGCAGAACGGCGACGCGATCTCGAGCTACGACCTGCAGGTGCTCCGCGGCGGACAGCTCGTGAACACGGTGAAGGTACCGGGCACGCTGAACACGCAGACCGTGACCGTGGACAACTCGTCCTCGGACTACACGTTCCAGGTGCGCGGCAACAACAAGGCCGGCCCCGGCGCCTGGTCGGGGATCTCGAACGCCCGGCGCGCGTTCGGGCAGCCCGGCGCCACGACGCTCACGAGCGTGGTCGAGCAGAACAACAACATCCAGGTGGCGTACAACCTGGCGGACACGAACGGCGCGAGCCCCGGCGAGATCCACTACGAGTACTCGATCGGCAACGGCTGGGTGCGCAGCTGGAACGGATCGGACATCCCCGCGGCCAACAACGGCACCTACACCGTGGAGGTGCGTGCCTACTCGGTCGTCGGCGGACAGGAGTCGCAGCCGGGTGCCGCAGGGTCCAAATCGGGAGTGCGGCCCTACGGCCCGGTCAACACACCGGGCGCGAGCGCCACGAACAACGGCACGACCGTGACGATGGGCTGGTCGGCGCCGGCCGACAACGGCCGTCCCATCAACGTGATGCAGATCAGCATCGACGGCGGAGGCTGGCAGAATGTCGGCCGCAGCGGCACGCAGACCAGCGGCTCGGCGTACTCCACGACGCACACGATCAAGGTGCGCGCGCAGGACTCGGAGGGCCACTGGTCCAGTGAAGCCGTCGCCTCCGCTCGCACCAACGATCCGCCGCCGCCGCGCGTCTGGGTGACCCAGGGCGATCCGGCCGGCAGCGGCTGCGTGAACGGGTGCCGCTACTTCGTCGTGAACTGGCAGAACCTCAACATCGGCAGCTACACCGTGACCTGCCATTCCAGCGCCGACGGTCAGATCGGGTCGGCGAGCTACCGCATCAACTTCAACGGCGCAGGCTCGCAGCAGCTCGGCTGCTGGAAGGGCAGGGACGGCGTCGACGTCTGGGTGGACATCGCCGGCTGGGGCGGATCCGTCGACACCGAGAAGAACTACTGGCCGCATGCGTAGCCGCGGCGGACGCCGCGGCCTGACGACAGCATCAGATCTGAACGAAATCCAGAGGATCCACACATGACGATGACCCCCGAACAGGCGGCCTGGTTCCAGGGCACCTTCAGCCGCCTCGCCGACAACGTCGACCGCGCGCTGCAGGGCAAGCGCGACGTGGTGAGCCTCGTGCTCGCCTCGATGCTGGCCGAGGGGCACGTGCTCCTCGAGGACGCGCCGGGCACCGGCAAGACGAGCCTCGCGAAGGCGCTCGCCGCAACCGTCCAGGGCACCAGCTCGCGCATCCAGTTCACGCCGGACCTGCTCCCGTCCGACGTGACCGGTGTCACGATCTACGACCAGAACACGCACACCTTCGAGTTCCATCGCGGTCCGGTGTTCGCCTCGATCGTGCTCGCCGACGAGATCAACCGCGCCTCGCCGAAGACGCAGTCGGCGCTGCTCGAGGTCATGGAGGAGTCGCGGGTCACGGTGGACGGCGTCGCGCACGAGGCGGGCCGGCCTTTCCTCGTGATCGCCACCCAGAACCCGATCGAGCAGGCGGGCACGTACAAGCTGCCCGAGGCGCAGCTCGACCGCTTCCTGATCAAGACCTCGATCGGCTACCCCGACCTCGACGTCACCGCGTCGATCCTCGCGGGCGCCGCCGACCGCAACCCCTCCGCCAAGCTCACGCCGGTCATCACCACGAGCGCGGTCGCCGACATGGCCGATCTCGCCGCGGCCGTGCACGTCGAGCCGGCCGTGCTGCGCTACATCGCCGAGCTCGTCGAGGCGACCCGTGCCGACACCGCGATCCGTCTCGGCGTCTCGGTGCGCGGGGCGCTCGCGATGGTGCGCATCGCGAAGGTGTGGGCCGCCGCGCAGGGACGCCACTACGTGCTGCCCGACGATGTGAAGGCGCTCGCGCGGCCCGTGTGGCTGCACCGCCTGCTGCTCGACCCCGAGGCCGAGTTCGCCGGCACGACCCCCGAGACCGTCATCGCCCGCGTGGTCGAGAAGGTCGCCGCCCCGCAGGCGCGCGCTGCGGCCTGAGCCGCACCCGGGCCGCAGGAAGACGGAGAGCACGACGATGACCACGACCGCTGAGACGCGCGGAACCGACCGTCCGGCCGGGACCGATCGCGAGGCCGGCTGGCGCGACATCGCCGCGCTGCTGCTCGCGCGCATCGGCGGCCGGCTGCGGCTGATGGCCGGCGCGGTGCGCCCGCTGGCCTGGGTTCTCGCCGCGATCGCGCTCGGCTGCCTGGTCGTCGCTCTGCCCCTGGGCTGGATCGAGTTCGCGGTGATCGCGCTCGTGCTCGCGGTCGTGCTCGCGCTGTGCGCCCTGTTCCTCATCGGACGCACGGCCTACGAGGTGAACCTCGATCTCGCCCGCACCAGGGTCGTGGTCGGCGAGCGCGCCGTCGGCGCGCTGACCCTCGCGAACCGCGGGAGCAGGGCGATCCTGCCCTCCCGCGTGGTGCTGCCGGTCGGCGGCGGTCGCGGCGAGTTCGGCATCAAGCGCCTTGCGCCGGGCGAGGAGGCCGAGGAGCTGTTCGCGATTCCCACGCACCGCCGCGGCGTGGTCTCGGTCGGACCGGTCAGCGTCGTCCGCGGCGACCCGCTCGGGCTGTTCGAACGCGCGCACCGCCGCGACGACCCCATCGACCTCTTCGTGCATCCGCGCACGATCGTGTTCGACGGGCAGTCGCTCGGATTCCTGCGCGACCTCGAGGGGCTCCCGGCATCGGATCTGTCCCGCGACGACGTGTCCTTCCACGCCCTGAACGAGTATCAGCCCGGTGACGACCTGCGGCGCGTGCACTGGCGCTCCTCGGCGCGCACGGGCGTGCTCATGGTGCGGCAGTACGAGGAGACCCGCCGCTCGCACTTCGTGATCGGACTCAGCCGGTCCGCGGGGGACTACGCCGATCCCGAGGAGTTCGAGCTGGCGATCTCGCTCGCCGGATCCGTGGGCCTGCGCGCGATCCGCGACTCGCAGCACGTCGACCTCCGCGTGCAGGGCCGCGCCCTGCCGTCCGGCACCGGCAAGCAACTGCTCGACTCGCTGGCCGGGGTCGAGGAGAGCCGGGCGAAGGAGGGCGGCCTCTCCGCCCTCGCCGGCGTGGTCGCCGCGCACATGCCGCTGTCGAGCGTCGTCGTGCTGGTGTGCGGTGCGCGCACGAGCGCGGAGGAGATGCGCACCGCCTGCGCACGGCTCCCGTTCGGATCCCGGGTGCTCGCGATCGTCGCCCAGCGGGGAGCGACGCCCACGCTGCGGCGCATCGGCGAGGCGGACGTCATCACGGTGGGCACCCTCGAGCAGTTGCCGTTGGCTCTCGGGAAGGTGCTCGCATGACCCGGCCGCTCACGCTGCGCCGCACGCTCGTCGACCTCGCCGCGGTCGCGCTGCTCCTCGGCGTCGGCGTCGTCGGCTGGTGGCCGTCGTTCGCCGGCGGGTCCTACCTCCCCGCCGCGCTCGGCGGCCTCCTGCTGGGACTGGGCATCGCCCTCCTGTGCGCGTGGCGCGGCTGGGGGATCCTCATCGTCGCGGGCTTCACGCTGCTCGCCTATTTCGTGTTCGGCGGCGCGCTCGCGCTGCCGAGCACCACGATCCTCGGAGTGATCCCGACAGGTGAGACGCTCGGAGGGCTCGCCGCGGGAGCCGTCACGAGCTGGAAGGCGATGCTCACCACGGTCGCTCCGGTGGCCGTGGGCGACGGGTACGGGCTCGTGCCGTTCCTGTCGGCGCTCGTGCTCACGACCGTCGCCGCCTCGCTCGCGCTGCGCCTGCGCCGGCCGACCTGGGCGCTCATCCCCGCGGGCGTGCATCTCGTGCTCGTCATCGCGATGGGCGTGCCGCAGCCCGCGGTCCCCCTCGTGCAGGGCGTCGTGTTCGCGATCGTCGCGGTCGCGTGGCTGGCGCTGCGCGGGCTCGGCGGATCCGCCGACGCCGCGGTGTCGGTGGACGCCGATGGATCCCGTTCCCACGCGCTGCGCCGGCGGCGCCTGCTCGCGGGAGCGGCGGTGCTCGTGGTCGCGGCGCTCGCCGGAACCGGGGCCGCGGCCGCCACCACGCTCGCCGAGCCCCGCCACGTCTTCCGCGACGTGGTGCTGCCGCCCTTCGACGTGCACCAGTACGCGAGCCCGTTGCAGGCGTACCGCGGCTACGTGAAGGATCATCGCAAGGACAGCCTGTTCACGGTGAAGGGCCTGCCCGAGGGCGCACGGATCCGCATCGGCACGATGGACGACTACAACGGCGTGGTCTACGACGTCTCGGACAAGGGCGTCGGCTCCTCGGGCGCCTTCGGTCCGATCCGCGACGCGATGTCGGCGGATGCGACCGGCTCCGTCGCGCATCTGCAGTTCACCATGGACCAGTACTCGGCGGTCTGGGTGCCGGATGCCGGACAGGTGCAGAAGTTCACCTTCGGCGGATCCGACGCCGACGCGCTGCGCCGCGGGGCCTACTACAACGAGTCCACCGGCACCGCGGTCGCGATCTCGAAGCTGCGCAAGGGCGACACGTACACCGTCGACACCACGATCCCGAAGACCTGGTCCGACAAGGAGCTCGAGGGGCTCGACTTCGGCACGGTGTCGATGCCGAAGCAGGTCGAGGGACCGGAGAAGCTCTCCGCCCTCGCGAGCGACGTCGTGGCCGACGCGAAGACCCCCATCGCGCAGGTGCGGGCCCTCGTGAAGAAGTTCTCGGAGGAGGGGTTCTTCAGCCACGGCCTGGAGGGCGAAGCGCTCAGCAGGGCCGGGCACACGGAGGAGCGCATCTCGACGCTCATCGGCGGCGAGCAGATGATCGGCGACGACGAGCAGTACGCGGTCGCGATGACGCTCGCGGCGCGGTCGCTGGGGATCCCGGCGCGCGTGGTGATGGGCTTCTACCCGGACAAGGGCAAGACGGGCACGTTCTCCGCCAACGGGGACAACCTGCACGCCTGGGTCGAGGTGAACTTCGCGAAGGCGGGCTGGGTGGCGTTCGACCCGACCCCGCCGAAGGACAAGGTCCCGCAGGATCAGATCACCAAGCCGAAGGTCGTGCCCAAGCCGCAGGTGCTGCAGCCGCCGCCTCCGCCGCAGGAGCCGGTCGACCTGCCGCCGACCGTGCCGGATCAGCGCGGCGCGCAGGACGGCCCCAACAACCTGCTGGGCATCATCGGCGCGGTGCTCGCGATCGGCGGAAGCGTGCTGCTCGCGCTCGCGATCCTCGCCGCCCCCTTCATCGTGATCGGCGCATGGAAGGCCACGCGCCGTCGCAAGCGCCGGGCTGCCGAGCAGACGGCCGACCGCATCAGCGGCGGCTGGGACGAGCTCACCGACCGCGCCGTGGACTACGGCGCGCGGATCCCCGCCGGTGCCACGCGCGCCGAGGAGGCGAGGACGGTCGCGACCGCCCTCACGGTGCCCGCCGTGACCGTGCTCGCGGATCATGCGGACGCACAGGTGTTCGGCCCGTCCGAGCCCACCGAGGAGGACGTGGACGCGTTCTGGCAGGAGGTGGACGGCATCGTGGCCGGCCTGGGCAAGGACGCGAAGTGGCATCGCCGTCTGCTCGCCCGGCTCAGCCTGCGCTCGCTCCTGGGCGGGTCGCGCCTGTCGGCGGGCGTGCAGGGGCTCCGGGATGCGGCGTCGGAGCGGATCCGCCGGCCCGGAACCGGATCCTCTGGCGCCGGGACGACGACACCTGGCACGATCAGGAGCAGCCCGCGCCGGCGCGGACCACGCCCTGCCGGCCCCGCATCCGAGAGCGAGACCCCATGACCACGAGCCAGGCCGGGTCGATCGCACCGCTCGCGCGCCGCGCGATCGGCTGCCTCATCGACAGCGCGATCGCCGCGTTCATCGTGATCGTCGGCTACGGCGTGACACTCGCCACCACGCTGCCCGGGCTGACGCAGGAGAACGCCGCGGCGCGCGCCGGCGGTCTCGTGCTCGGCATCGGGGCGACGCTCGTCGTGGCGCTGGCCTGGTTCCTCATCCTCTGCGTCATGCAGGGCGGGGGCGGATCCGTCGGCATGCGCGTCATGAAGCTGCGGCTGGTGCGCGCCGACACCGGCGCTCCGCTCGGCTTCGGGCGCGCGCTGCTGCGCGCCATCGTCTTCGGGTTGAGTGCCGCGATCGTGGTCGGGTACTTCACCCCGTTGTTCGACGGATCCGGTCTGTTCCAGGGCTGGCACGACAAGGCGGCGGGCGCGATCGTGCTCGACGTCCGGGGCGCCGCCGCGCCTGCACCCGCCGCGCCGCACCCGGCGTCGGCTGCCGTTCCCGCCGCGCCGGTCGTCCCTGTCGCGGACGTCGCCCCTGTCGCAGGTGTCGCCCCTGTCGCGTCGTGGGACGACCCCGACGGTGCCACCGTGACGTCGCTGCCTCCGCGCCCGGGCGACCCGGTCGGCGCTGCCGCCGTGCCCGCTGCAGCACCCGCCGTCTCCTCGCCGCAGGTAGCT
Organism: Microbacterium sp.; assembly: GCA_031277885.1. Taxonomy (GTDB): domain Bacteria; phylum Actinomycetota; class Actinomycetes; order Actinomycetales; family Microbacteriaceae; genus Microbacterium. The sequence continues at coordinate 3,572 of JAITLM010000173.1, read as the reverse complement.
CCGGCGCAGGTGGTGCAGCCGCAGGCGGCGCAGCCGCAGGTCGCGGATTCCGCCGAGGACGCGATGATCACCACGGTGCCCGGCATCAGCCCGTCGGCGCCGGTCGCCGCCCCGGCGCCGACTCCCGTCACCGGGCCCGAGGCATCGGCCGCCCCCGCCACGCCGGTCGTGTCTGCGGCGGCCCCGGTGCCGGATTCTGTCGAGGAGCCCGCGACGGCGCCCACCGCGACGGTCGCAACGGCGCCGGCCGGTGCCGCTGGTGCCGCTGGTGCCGCGCCGAGCCCCGCCGCGTGGGACGCCGAGGACGACGACGCGGAGGACACGCGCATCAGCATCCCCGGTCACCGGCTGCTGTTCGTCTGGGACGACGGCGTCCGGGCGATCGTGTCGGGACGGACCCTTTTCGGGCGGAATCCCGCCGCCGAGACCGGTGCGGCCGTGGTCGTGGTGCGCGACGAGACCCTGTCGCTGTCGAAGACCCACTTCGAGGCGGCGGCGGAGACCTCGGGAGGCTGGGTGCGCGATCGGCATTCCACGAACGGCACGACCGTCGTGCGCGACGGCGTGCGCATCGCCTGCCCGCCCGGGGAGCGCGTGCGGATCCGTCTCGGCGACGCGATCGAGATCGGCGAGCGGATCGTGACGGTCGGAGGCTACGCATGATCGCGCCCATCGTCGCGCGCGTCGGCGCCGCCACGGACACGGGCCTCAAACGCGCCCACAACGAGGACTCGCATCTGGCGCAGGCCCCGCTCTTCCTGGTCGCCGACGGCATGGGCGGGCACCAGGCGGGAGACCGTGCGAGCAGCATGGTGGTGCGGGAGTTCCACGCGCTGCTCGGCCGCACCGTCCTCACCATCGACGACGTCGGCTTCGCGCTGGCGCACGCGAGGACGGCCGTCGAGGCCATCGCGCACGACGGTTCCGCCGGGGCCGGCACCACCCTCAGCGGCGTCGCGATCGCGGAGGTCGACGGGGCCGGATACTGGCTCGCGATGAACATCGGGGATTCGCGGACGTACCGCTACGCGCATCGCGCACTCGAGCAGATCTCGGTCGACCACTCGGTCGTGCAGGAGCTCATCGACGCCGGCGAGCTGCGCGCGAGCGAGGCGCGCCACGATCGCCGGCGCAACATCATCACGCGCGCGATCGGCGCGGGGAGCACCGGGGAAGCCGATTTCTGGATGATCCCCGCCGCGGCCGGTGACCGGATCCTGATCTGCTCCGACGGGCTGAGCTCCGAGGTCGACGATCGGGAGCTGAGCGAGATGCTCGCGATCTTCGAGGATCCGCAGGCCGCGGCCGAGCGGCTGGTCGCCCGCGCGCTCGAGCTCGGCGGGCGCGACAACGTGACGGCCGTCGTCGTCGACGCGATCCACGTGAGCGCCCGCTCGAGCGGTGCGAACGCCGGGGGCTTCGACGACATCGACTCGGATACGCGCCCGCGTGCCGAGGCAATGGGGGGGATGCAGTGATGGATGCCGTGTACGCATCGGGGGACTGGTATCTGCTGGTCGGACCGCGCGCCGTTGTCGCGCTGCCGCCGGACGCGTCGGGTGCGCTGATCTCGACGCTCTGGGAGCGGGTGGGATCCGGCGACGACGACTTCTCCGGCATCGTGGATGTGCTCACCGCGGCGGGCGGCGGATCGTTCGCCGCGATCCCGCCGTTCGCGGCCATCGTGCACGAGGGAGAAGACGCCCGTGTCGCCGTGCGCGGCCGGGTGACGGCGCGGGTCTTCGCCGCGGAGGTGCATGAGATCAGCGGCGCCGAGGTCACGACCTGGTCCGAACGATTCGTGCCGGGCGCGACCGGCGGCGAGCTGGTGCTGCAGGAGGTCGACGACGCCGACGCGTCGCTTCCGATCGTCGCGGGCGTGGTCCGCGCGGCGGCGTCCCGCTTCGGGGAGCGCCCCGAGCCGACGGCCGTCGAGCCGGAACCCGAGCCAGAGCCCGAGCCCGAGCCGGAGCCCGAAGCCGAGCCGGAGCCGGAGCCTGAGCCCGAGCTCGAGCCCGAGCCGGAAGTCGAGCCCGAGCCAGAGTCCGGGCCGGAGCAGGAGAGCGAGTTCGAGGCGGAGCCGGAGTACTGGCGTCAGGCCGCCGCGGTACCGGTGGCGGAGGCCGCAGTGGATGCTCCCTCCGAGCCCGAGCCCGAGCCCGAGCCCGAGCCCGAGCCCGAGCCCGAGTCCGAGTCCGAGGCCGTCGCGATCCAGGAACCCGTCCGGGCCTCCGAGCCTGCCGACGACGTCGACGACACTGTGATCTCGGCGCCGCCGGTGTCCGCGACGGTCGTGCCCGCCGTCGACGCCACCGTCGTCCCTCCACTCGAGGGCGGGCATACGCTCGACCTGCGCCCCGCCGCCCCGCTCTCGGACGGTGTCGCCGAGGACGATGGGGACCACGACGGCGCGACGATCTCGCTCGCGCAGGCCCGTGCGCTGCGCGGGGACGCCTCCGCCGACGACCCGGTCTTCGCATCGATCCCGGCGGCTCCCGCGTCCGAGCCGTCCGTGCCGACTCCGCGGATCCGGCTGTCGACGGGACAGGTCGTCGACCTCGATCGCACGGTCGTGATCGGTCGCCGACCGCGTTCGACCCGATCCAGCGGCACGAGCCTTCCTCACCTCGTGGCTGTCGACAGCCCGCAGCAGGACATCTCGCGCAGTCATCTCGAGATCCGTCCCGAGTCGGATGCCGTGGTCGTGGTGGATCTGCACACCACCAACGGATCCACGCTGCTGCGCAACGCCAGCGACCCGGTGCGGCTGCACCCGGGCGAGCCCACGATCGTCGTCACCGGTGATGTGATCGATCTGGGCGACGGGGTGACCATCGCCTTCGAGGACCTGCCATGAGCAGGCCGCCGTCTCCGCCGCCGCAGCTCGCGGGCTTCGACTTCGTCGAGCCGCTGGGAACGGGCGGATTCGCCGACGTCTTCCTCTACGAGCAGCAGCAGCCGCGTCGTCGCGTCGCGGTGAAGGTGCTGCTCGCCGACCGCCTCGCATCGGGCGCGGCGCAGGAGTTCGCCGATGAGGCGAACGTGATGGCGATGCTGTCCACGCATCCTGCGATCGTCACGATCTATCAGACCGGGGTGGCCGACGACGGGCGCCCGTATCTGGTGATGGAGTACTGCCCGCGGCCCAACCTGCAGCAGCGCGCGCGCAAGGAGGCGTTCAGCGTGGCCGAGGCGCTGCGCGTCGGTGTGCAGGTGGCCGGTGCGGTCGAGACCGCGCATCGCGCCGGAGTCCTGCACCGGGACATCAAGCCCGCGAACATCCTCGTCACGGCGTACAACCGTCCGGCGCTGACCGACTTCGGCATCGCCTCGACGACCGGCGCGGTCAGCGAGGCGGCGGGCATGTCCATCCCGTGGTCGCCGCCGGAGTCCTTCGGCGATCCGCCGCAGAGCAGTGCCCGCAGCGATGTGTACGCGCTCGCTGCGACCCTCTACTCGCTGCTCACCGGGCGGAGCCCCTTCGAGAAGGCCGGCCAGCGCAACAGCGGCGCGGATCTGATCTCGCGGATCGAGACCGAACCCGTGCCGCCGCTCGGGCGCGCCGACGTGCC
>JAITLM010000144.1 GCA_031277885.1 Microbacterium sp. | reverse complement strand
CCTCGTCGCCTTCGGCGTCGCCACGGCCGACGCCGTGATGAACGCCCTCCCGAACCTGCTGTGACCCCGGAGCACGGCTCACCGACCGCGCCCCGGCGCCCGACCACGAGGAAGACATGAACCCCTACACCGACCAGGCCGCGGCACTCGCCGCACAGCGCAGCGCCATCGACGCCCACATCGGCGCGGCGCACCCCGAGGACGTCACCAGCGTGGTGCCGTCTCCGGAACAGCGCTGGGCGCCCCCGGCCGCCGCCCCGCCGGAGGAGGTGACGGCCGTGATCCCGGCCGGCCCGCACCCGCGGCCGTTCGCCGCTCCGGATCCGGCCGGAGATCCCGACCGGACGGACGGCATCGTGACGTTCCACGAGGAGCCCGTCGCGAGTCCGGCGGCGCCGCTCTCGGAGCTGGTGGCGCGCGACGTCTCGGCGTGGTTCGGGCAGCACAAGGTGCTCGATCGCGTGTCGTTGACCATGCCCGCGGGGCAGGTGACCGCGCTCATCGGCCCGTCGGGATGCGGCAAGTCGACGTTCCTGCGGATCCTCAACCGGATGCACGAGCTCGTGCCCTCCGCGTCGCTCGCCGGGGAGGTCCTGCTGGACGGGGACGATGTCTACGACCGCGACCGGAAGCTGCAGGACGCGCGCCGCCACATCGGCATGGTCTTCCAGAAGCCGAACCCGTTCCCCGCGATGTCCATCTACGACAACGTGGTCGCCGGCCTGAAGCTCACCGGTGTGCGCGCGGGACGAAGCGCCAAGGACGAGCTGGTGGAGCGGTCGCTCACGAGCGCCGGCCTCTGGACCGAGGTGAAGGACCGGCTGCGCCAGCCCGGCGGAGGTCTCTCCGGGGGGCAGCAGCAGCGGCTCTGCATCGCGCGATCGCTCGCGGTCAAGCCCCGCGTGCTGCTCATGGACGAGCCCTGCTCCGCTCTGGATCCCACCTCCACCAGGGTCATCGAGGAGACCATGACCGAACTGAAGAAGGAGGTCACGATCGTCATCGTGACGCACAACATGCAGCAGGCGCAGCGCGTCTCGCAGCAGTGCGCGTTCTTCCTCGCCTCGGGCGGTCAGCCGGGCCATATCGTCGAGCATGGCGACACGGATGCGATGTTCGCGGAGCCTCAGGACCAGCGCACCTACGACTACGTCAACGGGCGGTTCGGCTAGGCCATGACCGGGACGCACGGTGGATCCGAGGCCGAGGGGGAGCTCCTGGGCGGTCGCTACCGGCTCGGGGCGCTGCTCGGGGTGGGCGGATCCGCCGCGGTGCACCGCGCGGACGACGTCCTCGGCGGCCCGCCGGTGGCGATCAAGATCCTGCACCCGCACCTCTGCGCGGATGCGGCGGCCCGGCGGGCGTTCCTCCGCGAAGCCCGACATGCCGCGTCCGTGACCCACGGCAACGTCGTGCTCATCCACGACGCCGGTCTGCACGAGGCGGGCGGGGTGACGATGCCCTGGATCGCGCTCGACCTGCTGCGCGGGAAGACCTTGCGCGACTGGGTGCGCACGCACGGACCCCTCCCGCCTGCCGAGGCGGCGGCGGTCGTGACGGGCATGCTCGCGGGACTCGAGGCCGCGCACGCGGCGGGCATCGTGCACCGCGACATCTCACCGCAGAACATCGTGCTCGAGACCGCGGGAACGCATGCGCGCGCGCACGATGTGCGGATCCTCGACTTCGGTCTCGCTGACGCCTCGGGGCGCTCGACCGTGGGCGCCGACGTGCTGCTGGCCGAACGCCCGACGGCCGGCGAGGGCGCGGCGATCGTCGGCAATGTGCATTTCATGTCGCCCGAGCAGGCCTCGGGGCGGCCGCTGCGCGCCGGCAGCGATCTGTACCAGGTCGGCGCGGTGCTGTTCTTCCTGCTTACCGGGGTGCCGCCCTTCCCGCGGTCCACGAACGAGGAGGTGCTCCGTGCGCATCTGGTCGCACCGCCTCCCGTTCCCTCGGCCGTCGTCCCGGCCGCGCGGCCCCTCGACGGCGTCGTCGTGCGTGCGCTCACGAAGACGCCGGCGCGTCGCTTCCGAGACGCCGGCGAGTTCCGTGCGGCGCTCGCGGAGGCCGTGACAGACCTCCCGGATCCGTTCGCCGTCCAGGTCGCCGCGCGTGACGGAGGCGAGGAGACCCGAGAGACCGGGCCGACCACGCTCCTGCCCCGCGGCGCGACGGCCGACGACCTCGACTATCTGTCCCCGGGATCCTCAGGGGAACGGCCGGGCCCCGATCCCGCTCCCGGTTCGCACGGCGCCGCGGTGGCGGTCGGGCTCGGCGCGGTCGTTCTCGCGATGGCGGTGATCGCGGGCGTGTTCGTGGCGGCCTTCGCCTCGGCGAACGGGAGAGAGGGCACACCGGCGCCGTCGTCGGTCGAGGTGCTCCCCGACCCCGATCTCACCTCTCCGCCCGTCCTCGCTGCGACGCCCGGGGCCGATGCTCCGGTGGCGCCACCGGAGGCATCGCCGACCCAGATCGTGACCGTCCCCGAGCTGAAGGGCGATCTGGCGGCGGCGGAGGCCGCGCTGGCCCGGATGGGACTGGCCCGGGGCACCGTGACCCGGATGGACTCCAGCGAACTCGCCGACCGCGTGCTGGCACAGTCCCCGCGGCCCGGTGCCGAGGCGAGGCCGGGGGATACCGTGGATCTCGTGATCGCCAGCGGACGCAGCAGCATGCCGAAGACCGCGGGACTGACCCTCGTCGAGGCCAGAGCTGCGATCGAGGCCGCGGGCTTCCGCCCCAGTGCGGATCCTCGTGATGCGGCGGATGCCGAGCGGGTGCTCGGCAGCGATCCCGGCCCCGGTGTGACGCTGCCGGTCGGATCCGCCGTCATACTCCGGCTCGAGCGCTCCGCGCCGGCCACGCCGCAGCCCACCTCGACCGACGGGGCCGGCTCGTGACCCGCGCGGCACTGGTGGTCACGAGGCTCGCGGTGGTGCTCGGCGTCCTGGTGATCGCCGCAGCCGCCGTGATCCTGCTGCAGCTCGTCGGCGCGGAGACCCCGGCCGAGGCGACCACGGCCACGCGTGCGCCGGCACCAGGGGTCGGGCAGGCGCCGCGCTCGGGGGCGACGACGGACGCGGAGGGCGAAACCCGGCGCGCCGTCGACGCCGGCTGGCTGACGCG